>JASGEZ010000173.1:0-60078 GCA_047605905.1 Microlunatus sp. | reverse complement strand
CGGCCCACAGGCCCCGAACCCGGGGCAGTGAGCCAGGTTTCGATGCCCTCCCACGACCCGGCGCCGCCAGGATCGAGCCCGCCCGACCGCCACGCTCAGATAGCTCTTTGATCAGTGGTTCCCTAGGTGAGCCTGACCTAACGTAGGCCGACTATGGGAAGACAGCAAGCCCGGTCGAGTCGCGGCCGCGACTGAAGGGCCTTTGGGCCCTTCGGTCCCGATCGACTACTTATCGAGACCGAATTTTTCGGCGGATGGAGCTATCGCTGACGTGGTCAGCCGGTGATGCGGCGGCGTACGACCAGCTCGGACTTGGCGTACTTGCCGATCTGATGGGTCGCAATCCCGTCCATCACCGCTCCGACACCACCGCCGAGGATGGGCACTCGCCGGGTGACGGTCAACGCGAGGTTCTTGCCGCCGATCCGCTGGATCAGATCGCTCAGCACTTCCTCGGCGACCAGCTGGTCGAGCTGCGGGTCGAACATCGGTGCGGTCGCAATGGCCAGCGGCGACGTCGGCAGCTTGCCGGTGACGATCCGTTTTGCGACCTGCTCGCCGCCCAGCAGGCACATGATGAGTGCGGTTCGGACCCGGTTGTCGTCGAGGTCGTAGCCCCGTAGATGCGCGATCGCCGCCACCATTCGGGTCTGCACCACCGCGACGCCGGCCAGGTTGGCGGGCATCGACACGGGCAGCGCCGCCAATCCACCGAGGTTGGTGACGAAACCCTGGGCGCCCGCGAGCCCGACGTGGAACTCGATGACCGCTTCGGTTGCCAGCTCGGCCGAGCCCCCATGACGCTGCAGATGCCGGCTCGCGGCCGCCTTCGCACCCGGCAGTTTGGCGGTTCCGTCGATCGCCAACTCCAGCACGTGCCGCAGCGCGCCGCCGGCGACCTGTGGGGTCATTCGGCTCGCGACGGGCAGGCTACGTGCGAACATTCTGCCGACATCTTGGGCAGACGGCATCGGACCTCCCGGACTTCGGCGCCGTGGGCAACGCTCCCGACCAGCCTACGTTGCGCGGCCGGCGCCCCACCCCGGTCTTCCCCTGGGCAGTCCCTGAGCTGGACTTGCCGCTCCTCGCCAATTCCCGCCCACGGGTGGTGTTTGCGGCTGGGTGCGGTGGGATTGAGCTGCAATTCCCGTCCACGGGCGGCGTTTGGGAGCGACGAGCCGGTGCGCGAAAAGGATCTGGCGCGGGAGACTGGTGTGGTGGAGCCCTCTCTGTTCGGATCGCCGCGGAGCTGGCGAGACGACGACCTGATCGGGGTGTCCCGCGAGGTGGATGCCGAGGTGGTGGTCGCCGCCTACCGAGCCGGGGTGTTTCCCATGCCTTTGCGCGCGGAGCTGATGGGCTGGTGGTCGCCGCTCGACCGGGGAATCCTTCCGCTGGACGGGCTGCGAGTCACGCGGTCGCTGCGCAAGATGATCCCCCGGTACGAGATCCGGATCGACAGTGCCTTCGACGAGGTGCTCGCCCGCTGCGCCGACCCGGAGCGTCCTGGCAGCTGGATCGACGACGACATTCAGGCGATCTACCGACAGCTCCACCGGGAAGGCATCGTGCATTCGGTCGAGGCCTGGACACGGGACGGGGAACTGGCCGGCGGGCTCTACGGCGTGAGCATCGGCGGGCTGTTCGCCGGGGAGTCGATGTTCCATGATCCCGAGATCGGGCGCGACGCGTCGAAGGTCGCCCTGGTCGCCCTGGTCGAGCTGCTGCGTGAGGCCGGCGGCGAGCATCGGCTGCTGGACGTGCAGTGGCAGACCCCGCATCTGTCCTCGCTGGGGGTGGTCGAGATCGACCGTGAGGACTATCTGCGCCGGCTGGGTAGGGCTTTGCGTCTTCCCTCGCCTTCGTGGCTGGTTGTTCCGAGTGCCGACAGTGCTTCTCGCACGTGGTCGCCGTTGGCTATCGAAGGCTGATTTCGCCTTTAATCGGTGTGATGCAAGAAATTCGGACAACACCTGTCCCGAAACGGACAACACCTTCGCTGTTTCGGTAGACACCCCTGGAAACACCGCTCCGTCATCGTGAACGGACCAATCGATGACGAGGAACGGGGAGCACGGATGGCACGGGGTGGAAGAGTCGGTGGCCAGCATCGGATCGTCGCCGATCTCAACCGGGAATGGGGTTTGCTGCATGCCGGAGACGAGGTTGAAGACTGGGTATCGCGGCATCCAATTCTGCGTGACTGCTCAGATCTCCAAAGCGTGCTCGCCCGAATTGCGGTCGAACCGGACGAGGTGCTGAGGGCGTTGCTCGTCGAGGTGCGTGCCGGTTCGATGACCGCGGCGCGGACCGTCTTGCAGGCGATGCTCGGCAAGATCGTGCTGATGGCGAATGCGGACCGGGTGAACGGTATCGACAGCTATCTGCTGGCCATGTGGGAGTGCATCCGTCGCTATCCCGTCGAACGTCGGCCGCGCCATGTGGCGGCGAATCTGGCACTCGACGCCCGCAAACTCGCCAGGTGCGAGCCCGTGGGCTCGCTGACTGTCCTGCCCTGGCCGCCGGGACCGAGCTTTGCCGATGTCGTCGATCGTCAGCTCGAGCGAGACCATCTCGACCACAACCACGACATCGCGGTGCTCACCGCCGGCGACGTGCTCAGGGCCGCGGTCGAACTCGAGCTGATCGATGCCGATGCCGGCGCGCTGCTCAACAGTGTCTACGCCGAGGGCGCCCGAGCGGCTGAGGTGGCGGGCCAGCGTCACATCTCCCCGGATGCGGTTCGCCAGCGTTGCAGTCGGGCTGTTCGGCATTTGGCGGTTCACTCGGCCGCGATCGCCGACTGCGCCTGAGGCGAGATAGTCCTGAGGCAGACAAATGTCGAACCACCAAGGCGGATCATTCATGGTTTCGCCGAACATAATTACTCAGAAATTCAAGCTTGCCGCGCCGACGATCTTTGTGAGATTCATCACAGATGGTCGGATACAGGTCAGAAATGGCCATCATGACTGGTCGAATCACGCCAAGGGTGCGTACATTCTCTCGCCAATTGCCGTCCCATTCATTCAGGCCCAGCCGACGTGCCCCACAGTCGAGCGGGCGCAGATGTCGGTGCGCCAACGCATCGCGTCACAAGAAAGGAATCGCCCGATGAAGTTCTCTCGGCTCGCGCACCTGTTCGTCGGTCTGATGGTCACGCTCAAGGAGCCGGGTGCACGTGGCGAACGTGGTCTCAGTCAGTCGGCGGAGAACGCGATTTTGATTGCTGGCGCGGTGGCGGTGTCCGTGGCCATCGTGGCCGCGATCCGCTCGTTCGTGCTCAGCCGCCTTCCGTGAGGGATTGCGGTCGCCCATGGTCGAGCTGAGCGGTCGCGCGCGATGGCGCGCTGACGAGCGAGGAATCACCGAATCAACGCAGTACGCGCTGATCTGGCCGGTGCTGTTGCTGGTGACGCTCGGCATCATCCAGGCCGGCATCTGGATCCACGGCCACAACGTCGCCAACAGGGCGGCAAACGCCGCGGCGGATGCTGCGAGCGGCAGCTATGGCAGCGTCGGTGAAGCCAAGCAGATCGCCGCCGGCATCGCTCGCGGCGGAGGATTGCAGGGGGTTGCCGTGACCGTGTCCACGAGTGCGAGTCGCGTCGAGGTCACTGTTGCTGGTCGAACTCCGACGATGCTCGATCTGCCCCTGGGCCAGATCCGTGAGACCGCATCAGCCCCGATCGAGCGAGTGACCCGACCATGATGCGCCGTACCAGCCGGATTCCACCAGCGAGTGTGAATCCTCGCCTCGGGCGCCGGAGTCGCCCGAGGCCGCCGGTCGACGAACGCGGCGCCGCCTCGGTTGAACTCGTGGTCATCGTGCCGGCGCTCGTGCTGGCACTCGGCCTGCTGATCGCTGGTGGGCGACTGTGGTTCGCGCGGGCGACGGTGGTCGAGGCGGCGCAGTCGGCCGCCCGGGCAGCCAGCCTCGAACGGTCGGCGGGCAGCGCCCATCGGGCGGGAGTCAGCGCCGGCGCCAGGGTGCTTGCTACCGATGGACTGCGCTGCACCAGCGATTCGATCTCGGTGGACACCTCGGCATTCGGAGTGCCGGTGGGGACCCCGGCCACCGTGAGAGCCATGGTCACCTGTCAGGTGCCGTTCGCTGACCTGGCCATTCCCGGTATGCCGGGGAGCATCAGCGTACGCGGCTCCGGCGCCGCGGCGCTCGACACCTACCGGGCTCGATCATGATCGGCCGAACGGTTCGCGGGTCGGTTCCACCACGGCGGGACGAACGGGGGCAATCTGTCAGCGTCTTCGTCGCGGTCGTCTTCGCGGCGTTGATCATGGCTGCCGGGCTGGTCATCGACGGTGGCCAGAAGATCACGGCTGCCAGTCGCGCCGAGGCCGCCGCTGCCGGTGCCGCACGGGCGGCGGCCAATGCCGGCGTGACACAGACCATCGCCGGCCGGAGTCCGGGCGACGCGTCCCTGCGTGCCGCCAAGGCGTTCCTGGCGGGCCAACCCGGGATCTCGGGTAGTGCCTCGGTCAGCGGCGGTGTGGTCACCGTCCGTACCCGCGCCAGCGAACGCACCATCTTCCTCGCCGTCATCGGCATCGACTCGGTCGCGGCCACGGGGCACGCCGTGTCGAACGCTGTCGGCCCCGACGAGTCGCGCTGACCCGAACCACAGGAACCCTCATGACGATAGACAGCCCACCGCGCCCCGCACGCCGGCTCGCGCGTCCCCGCCGCAGGCACGCGCCGCCGGACCAGGAGCACCCTGCCACTCCTGAGCCGCCCCGGCCACCTGCCCGACGCAATCCCCGGTGGATCGCCCTCGGGGTCGTCGCCGTCTGCCTGGGCGGCCTGCTGTCGTACATCGTCTATGCCAAGGTCGCCACGGAACGCGCGGTCGTAGCTTTGGCGGCAACCGTCTATCGCGGCGAGGTGATCGAAGCCGCGGACCTGGAGACCGTCACGCTCAGTGGCGACCCGGATGTGCCGACCGTCGCCGCTGATCAGGCACCGACTCTGGTCGGGCAACGTGCTGCGTACGACTTGGTCGAAGGCTCGCTGCTCGCGCCGGCGGGCGTGACCGCGGCGAGCGTCCCGGCGGCAGAACGAGCTGTGGTCGCGCTGCGGCTCGCGGGCGGTCGCGCACCCGCGGACTTTCTCGTGCCAGGAGCGCCGATTCGTTTGGTCGCGCTGCCTCCCGCGGACGCTCAACCAGGCCAGAAGGATCCCTACACGGGCAAGACCTTCGCCGCTCGGACGGTCTCTTCCGTGCCGGGACCCGATGCCGGATCCCTCTTCGTCGATGTCGACGTGCCGGCGGCTCAAGCCGCGGTGATCGCGACGCTATCCGCTCAGGAACGATTGACCGTCGTCCGGGATGCGGGGCGGTGAGCCGAGATGGGGATTCTGCTGCTGACATCTGCATCCGGAGCTCCCGGCGTCACGACCCTCGGCGTCGGCCTGGCGTTGACCTGGCCACGGTCTGTGCTGCTGGCCGATTGCGATCCAGCCGCCCATCAGGCGGTGCTGGCCGGATACCTTGCGGGCACGAGTGCCGAGGGAAAGGGACTGCTGAGGGTCGCCGAGGCGCATCGGGACCGTCGCTCGCTCCTCGAGGTGGTGATCGACCAGTCGGTTCCGCTGGTCGGGGATCAGGCAGTCAGCCGACTGTTCTTGCCGGGCTTCGCCCGGGCGAACAGCGCGGCCTTGTTCGGCGGAGTCTGGTCGGATCTGGCTGATGCCTTCATCGCTCTCGACGACCGTGGATTCGACGTGATCGTCGACGCCGGTCGGATCAATCACAGCGGTCTCCCCTCGGCGTTGGTGGAACGAGCGAGTCTGACCACGATGGTGCTGCGCAGCGATCTTCGTTCGGTGGTCTCGGCCCGGGTTCACCTACTGGCTCTGCGTGAGCATCCTCGGCTCCAGGCGCATCAGCGCAACCTCGGGCTGATCCTCGTCGGGGGCGGTCAGCCGTATACGGCGCGTGAGATCGGTAAATCGCTCGGAGCGCCCGTGGTCGCCGAGATCGCCCACGATCCGGCGATGGCCAAGCATCTGTCCGACGGCGAGCCGCAGTCCCGCAAGTTCGACGGTTCCAAGCTGGTCCGGTCTCTTCATGCCGCCGTCGGGCAACTCGCGGCTCGTGTGGACCGTGCCGACGAGCTGGTGCGGCGGTGACCATGGAGGAGGTACGGCAACAACCCCGGCGGCTGGCCGAGATTCCGATTCTGGCCGACCTCGAAGCGGCGCCGGTGACCAAGCGATCCCGCCGGCGGGCTGGATCCGCGCCCGCCGTCGAGTCCGAGGGCGCTGCGGTGTTCAGTCAGGTGGAGGTTCGTGAGCTCGCGGACCGATTTGCCGGTGATCTCATCGACTGGCCGCAGGTGGTCGAGCTGCGGCGCCGGGCGTCGGAGGCGATCACCGATGAGTCGGAGGCCGAAGCGCGGCGTTCCGGCCGACCTCTGACGGTCGAGGATCGGCGGTTGCTCGGGCGGGCGGTCATCCGCCGAGTCGTCGGTGATCATGTTCGTGCGCTGCACCGAGACGGCGCCGATCTGTGGTCCAGCGAGCGGGAACTGGCGTACGTACGCGCGGTCGAGAACGCCGTCTTCGGCTACGGGCGGCTGCAGCCGTTGCTGGATCTGCCGGACGTGGAGAACATTGAGATCCACGGCTGGAGCTCGGTGGTTGTCCGGTACGGAGACGGCCGGCGCGAGAAGATGCCACCGGTCGCGGACAGTGACGAGGAACTGGTCGAGGCGATCCGGTTCCTCGGCCAGAACAACGTTCCTTCTCGCCCGTTCGACGACACCCATCCGACGATGACCCTGGCGCTCGGCGAGCGGTTCCGGCTGCATGCCATCGGGTTCGGTCTGTCGCATCGGCCGAGCGTGGTCATTCGGCAGCACATCTTGACCGATGTCACACTGGCTGACCTAGCGTCGGGCGGCCTGATGCCGATGGAGGTTGCGGAGTACCTCGACGCAGCTGTGCTGGCGCGCAAGTCGATGGTGATCTCCGGCGATCAAGGTGCCGGGAAGACGACGCTGCTGCGGGCCCTGATCGACGCGATTCCCGAGAACGAGCGGTTCGGGACGATCGAGACCGACTACGAACTGATGACGCATCTGCAGCCGGGCCGGGAGAACATCTTGGCCTTGCAGGCGCGAGTAGGTCACGGTGAACTGAGCGGAGGGACAGCGGTCGGCGACTTCACCGTCGCCGACCTGATGCCGGAGGCACTTCGTCAGAATCTCTCCCGCCTGATCGTGGGTGAGGTCCGCGGCAGCGAGGCTGCGGCGATGTTCGAGGCCATGCAGGCCGGGACGGGAACGTTGTCGACCACCCACTCGCACTCCGCCGAGTCGACCATCGACCGGCTCGCGTCCCGGGTGGCCCAAGGCGGCGTCCTGACCGTCGACGAGGCCTATCGGCAGATCGCCCACAACATCGCGCTCTTCGTCTTCGTGAAGCTCGAGGACTTATCTGTAGCCGCGCGAGCCGCGTGAATAGCGCGATTGTGGGGCGAGGACTGACGTGCCGCCGGACATTAGTCATGGTGTTATCTGTATGGCTTTTGGCTCCGTTCGCGGGATTTGGATTCGTCCTGTGGCAGTTCAGAGGCTTGCTCGGGACTGCTGGCAGATCGCAACTGGTTCACGCAATTCGTCACGGCTGCCGCACTTGTCGGACTGTTGGGTGCGTCGAAGCCGATGTTGTGAGTGAACGCGCGGCTCTCGACGGGTCGGCGCGCACGCACTAGTTTGGTGGTCATGACCGAGCGTCGGACTCTCGTCCTGCGGGGGGTTCTCGACGTTTGCTTCTTGTCGGTGATGAACGAACGGCCCGACTACGGGCAGGCGCTGGCGACCCGTCTCCATGAGTATGGGCTGGAGGTGGCTGAGGGGTCGATCTACTCGGCTTTGCAGCGCCTGGCCCGGGCGGGGCTGATCGAGGTGGTGGCTGATGCCTCCGATGCCTCCCGCAAGCGCTATTCGCTGACCTCGTCAGGGGCGGCCGCGTTGCGGGAGGGGCGTCGGGAGTGGTTGGGGATTTCGTCGGCGATCGATGCTTGTCTGCGGGTGGGTGGCGGTGACGCCGAGGTCACGACGGCGTGCTGATTGAGATGTCGCGAGTGCCGGTGTGTTCGAGCCGGCCGTCGTTGATGCGGTATGTGTGGTCGGCAAGCTGGACGATGTCCTCGGCGCGGTGACTGGCGAAGATGACGGTGCCGCCTTTCGCGCGGTGCTCGCGCAGGATCGTGGTGAGTATCTCGGCGCTGGTGGCGTCGAGCGCGTTGAACGGCTCGTCGAGGACGAGGACTTGCTGGTTCTCCATGGTGGCTTGGGCGATGGCGAGCTTCTGCTTCATGCCCATGGAGTAGCGGGCGACCGGGGTCTTGGAGTCTGGGTTCAGGCCTAGACGGGTCATCGTGTCGCGGACAGCGGCATCATCGACGAGTCTACGGATCCTGGCGAGGTTGAGCAGGTTCTTGATCCCTGACCAGTGGCCGACGTAGCCGGGTCCGTCGATGATGACGCCGAAGTTATGTGGGAACTCGATGCCTTTTGGCCGGTAGTCGGGATGGATCTTGACCTCGCCGCTGGTGGGCAGGGTGAAGCCGCAAAGCAGCCGGAACAACACGGATTTGCCGGAGCCGTTGGGGCCGACGATGCCGTAGATGTGACCGGGTTTGAAGGTGATTGTGACGTCGCGCAGCACCTCCTGCCCTTTGAAGGTCTTGGACACGTTGCGGAACTCAGCGATCCAGGTCATGTAGCGATCCTTTCGAGGGTGTGGCGAAGGTGGTGGCTGCAAGCCACGAAACTGAGGCCGCTGATCGCGAGGACGGCGGCCGCGAGGTAGCCGGTGAAGCCCAAGACAGTGGGCCAGTTGGTGGCCAAGCCCATGGCGTTCAGCCCGAGCGGGAGAACCTGGCCGATGTTGATCATGGGGGTTTGGATGACGGCGACGACGGCGATGGCGGCGAGGACCGCACCTCGACTCCGGGTGAGGTAGGCCACCAGTAGGGCGATCCCGGTGGTCGTGATGAGCTGGAGGGTGCCGTTGACCAGGAACTGGTAAATCATCAGCCCAGTCCCGGGGCTGCTGAGGGGATGTCCGGACGCGACAACGATGCCGGCCGAGACGGCGGTAAGGCCTACCATGAGGGCGGCCGCTTTGGTCGCGATGTCACGCCATGCCTGTCCCATCCAACGGCGGGGCGAGCCGGACCGGATCGAGACCAGGAGATAGAGCGGCCACAGACGCTGTTCGGCACTGACCACGTGCAGCAGGTTGAAGCCGGCGAACGTGAGCAAGAAGAACGAGTAGACGCCCAGGTTGAGCTGGTTAGCTTCGAAGCCGTAGAACGCGACGAGCAGCAGATCGGGCAGGTTCAGCTCGTTACCGAGGTTGATCGCGGTCGCGGCGATGCCGCCGACCACGACCGCAAGGTAGGTGCCGGTGAGACCGAGTCGCTCGACGCCGACCCGCTGGGAGGAGCGCACGACTGCGCCGGCACCGGCGAACCCAGCCACGATCAAGGCCATGATCAGGAAGGGAACGAGTGTAGGTAGCCAGGCCGGCTCGCCCTCGACAGCGGCCTGGTAGACGAACATGAAGTGGCCGACGGGGAGCCCGCCACGGATGGTAACGACCATGATCAGGTAGACGGCGGCCGCGGCGAGGTAACGCTGCCAGGGCTTCGCCGCGACCAGGGTGGTGACAGCAAGCACGGTGAAGATCAGGACGAGCATGCCGAGGTAGGCGATCCACTGCAGCATCCAGGACGGGATCGGGCCGAGCCCGGCGTCTTGCAAGGAGGCGAGCAACACCGCGTTCCCGTCGGGGTCGGCGGTGTGGCTCCAACCCGTCGCCCAGGGCAGGCCCGCGGCCAGCACCAGGCACGCGACCAGCCAGACCAGCAGCAGTGTCGCCGCCTGGCCGAGGGCCCAGATCCCGCTGTGGGCGAGCCAGCGCAGCCGGCTGCCGCAGCGCAGCAGCCACGTCTCATCGGCACGGTTCGGCAGCTCGATGCTGAGCCGGAAGATCCAGATCGGCACGAACAGGTAGGCGGCCAGGTAGAGATCGGCCTGGACTGGGACCAGGATGTCCCACACGTTCGCGGCCGGGAGGATGGCGTTCACCGTGATCCGCTGGGACAGGCCGGCCAGGATCGCCACGGCCAGCACGACGACCCAGAACCAGCCGCCGCGGGCGAGTCTCATGCCAAGGTCTCCAGTTGATCAGCGGACCGGCGGACCTGGATGATCACCACGACCGTCAGCACGATCCAGGCGGCAAGCGGGATCATCGGCACCCACAACGGCTGGGGCGAGATCGCGTCCGGGAAGATCGCGGTTACGGTGCGGTACTGCTCCAGCCGGGCGTAGGCGAGCACGAAGTTCTCCACGGTGTAGAGGATTAAGCTGGCCGCCAGACCGAGGATGCGGCTCTTCGCCAGCAGCGTGAAGCCTAGCGACGCCGTCGCAATCACCGTCGAGAACACCGCCACGAACAGCGAGAACACCACCACATAGACCCCAACACCCGCGAAGGCGAGCTGGGAGAAGGTGATCAACTGGGTGGTGTAGCCGCCGATCTGGTCGGCCGGCAAGGGCTGGTAGCCGACCTGGCTGGCCAGATAGCTGGAGGACGGCAAGATCAAGAACGCTACCGCTGCGGCGAGCAGGTAGCTGGCCAGCACCAACACGCCGACCACGACCGCATTGACGATGATGTGGGCGGCCAGGAACGTAGAGGTACTCGACCGGAACCGGGCGTAGAAGGCGTAGCGGTGATTCAGCAGACCGGAGAGCCGGAACACATACAGACCGGTCAGCAGCAACGGAAACACCAGTGCAATCGGACCGTTGGTCATCAAGGTGAAGTTGTCGATCG
The DNA here is from genome assembly GCA_047605905.1 of Microlunatus sp. Taxonomy (GTDB): domain Bacteria; phylum Actinomycetota; class Actinomycetes; order Propionibacteriales; family Propionibacteriaceae; genus Microlunatus. The sequence goes on along the minus strand of JASGEZ010000173.1, from coordinate 49,202 downwards.
GCGCCTCATAGGCATAGGAGGGGATCAACAGCAGTCCCTGCACGGTCGGCAGCGCCAGGAACGCCACGTAGAAGATCACCGCCGGCACCGACCACAGCCGGCTCAACTCATCACGGACAGCAGCCTTCATGTTGTCAGCCTCCTTCTCGCCTGACAGGCAAGGGATAATGCATTGGTTGGGTCTCGGGGAGTCCGGGGGTGCGGGCGTCGCATGCCCGCTCCCCCGGACGGCTTTCAGCCGATGACCTGAGTCAGGTCAGGCTGGTCCTGCTCAGTTGCTGCGCCACTTGCCGGTGACCTGCACGTCCACCGGGGTTGTCAGGTCATTGTTGAGGTTGACCCGAGTGCTCGACCCGCTGGAGATGCTGTTCGGCAACGAGGCCGAGTCTCCGTCATCGAGGTTCTTCTTCCACGACCCGCTGCTGCTGCCGTTGGACTTCTGCAGACGAGCATCGACCTGGTAGCTGCCGCCGACCTGGCTGGTGGTGATGTTGCCGTTGGTGCCGGTGCCGGACTTGGTCTGGGTCCCGGTGTAGCCGTTGCCGTTCAGCTTGCCGACTGTGGTGCTGAAGTTGGAGTAGCTGGTGCCCGCGACCGCGAGACCGGCCCCGGACGCCAGCAACGCACCGGCGACGAGCGGACCGACAGCGCCTCGCAGCGCACGCTTGATGGTGATCATGAGAACTATTCCTGCTTTCCGTCGTTGGAAAAGTTGGGTCTTGAGAGCGACGGGAAACCCCCGTCGATCCCACCGTTCTCCCAGATGGCCATCAAAAGATCGGGTGTCAGCCGAACCTAGGGCAACCCCACCCCTTGGTCAACAAGGCTTTGCCGCTGTGTCGCAACTGAGACCCTTCGCCCCCCTTTCTGTCACGAATCACGATGACAGAACGAAACCGGCGACGAGACCGCCTGCGGTCTGACTTTGAACCTACGGTTTGATATTGCGGGCTGATCTCAGCTGCGGGGGAACTGTGCCTGATGAGCGATGGCGGCGGCCAAGATCCGGCCGCTGCTGCTGCTCTCGCTGTCTCCGGGATCGGGGCTAGCGGGGTCGCGGTGGGTGATCACGACGACGGCGTCCTGGGCGGCTTGGTTGAACGCCAGCAGCGCCGCGGCCCGTTCCCCCGGGTTCTTGGCGGCGTAGACAGCGCACCGGATGTCGTGGCAGACGGCGGCCACGAACGCGTCCTGGTCGAGACTCACGGGTTTCTGCACGGCATCCTCCGAAGACTTGGGGTGGGCGGTGGCGTACTCAGCTCGGTGGATCAGGTCGGCGACGACCCGATCGGAGCATGATGATCTCGCCGTGGGCGATCTCCAGGTCGTGCTTCAGCGACCGGATAACGCCTTCGAGGTCGCTGATCTTAGTCTGCTGCTGGAGGATCTTGGCACGCAGCACTGACACAATGCCTGACTCGCCATCGGCGGCCTCGGGCAGCGGCTGGCGTGCCGCCGCGGGACGCAGCTTGCGGATCTGGCCGGCCAGTTCATCGTGACTGTGCAGGTAGCGCCGCGACACCTGGGCTTCGCGGGCAACGGAGGCGAACGTGATCTCACTGCCTTCCCGACGAAGCTTCGCCAACGCGGTGGTGGCGCGCTGGTAGACGGCGTCAGACCTGCGCCGGGTGACGGCCTGCAGGGCGGCGGGCTGGGAACGGGCGGCGTCGGTGGTCATCGGTGGTTAGTCCCGGTGCAGGGTGGTGTGGTGGGCGCCATCAGTCACCGGAGTCAGCGGCAACAGCCGCCGACCACCGACACCGGCGCCGCGGACGGCGACGTTTCCAGAGGCCAGGTTGGCTTCCTCATCGCTGAGCCGGTCGATGATCACGTCCAACGCGGCGATCTCCTTGTTTCGTTGGGCTAGCCAGATGTGGTCAAGGCCCATCGCGGTGCCGTGGCGAGCGGTGAACGCGGCCTGCCGCTGGTCGATGAGATCGAGGGTCTGCTGGCGTTGCTCGGTCAGAGCGGCCAGGTGGGTGTGGTCGGTGGCGTAGTTGGGACACGACAGGCACGCGTTCCCGCGGTCACACGACTGGGCCGGCGGCAGGAGGCAGTAACCGTTGGGCAGAATCCGGTCGGTGCGCCGGTCCAGCTGGGCTCTCTCGTAGAGGTCTTTGGGGTCGATGTCGAGGTCGCGGGCGTCGGCGCCGATCTTGGTGTAGCGGAGGAACTCGGCCTCGGCGACCTCAGCCAGGGTGGCGGCGTAACGCATCACCATGGCCGGGGTCAGATGGCCGAAGTAGCGCTGCACGACGTGCAGGGGCACGTTGTTGTTCAACAGCTCGGTGGCCCGGGTGTGCCGGAGCCGGTGGGTTTTGGTGAACCTCAACGGCTTGTTGTTGCCGTCGACGAGCTGCACGATCAGGTCGAGCCGGCGCATCGCCTCCGAATGCGATTGGTAGGTGCGGGGCCGGATGCCTTGATGGTTCTGCCGCATCACCACGAACAGGTAGTCCGGTCGCCGCCCGAGGAGGGCAGTGACCCATGCCTGCTGCTCGGCGATGAGGTCGACCACGGCCTGCTCGACCAGGATGGTCGGGTCGACGCCGGCGATCTTGGTCTGCTGATACCGCAGCCGGGCAACAAAGACGTCCGCCTCCGCAGGGGCAGGTGGGCTGCTGGTCGTGGCGCAGGTGGACTGGTCGGTGTCGGCGCCGGTCTGGTGGTCGAGCCGGCCGGTCGGTGGCGGTCCGGGCGGCCGGTTGAGGGTGCGGATCGGGTCGAAGTCCAGCAGCAGAATCTCCGAGGCGCGGCGACCGGTCATGGCCTGCAGCAGCCAGGCCCGCATGGCTTGGGGGTCGCCGAGACCGTGGTGGGTGATGGTGCGTCCACCGGGCAGGGTAACGGTGACCTCCTCGGTGGCCGGGGCGGCCAGGATCGGCAGGCAGCACACCATCTGCTGCATGTCGGCGGCACTCATCCACGTCTCGTCCGGGGCCCGCGCGGACCGGCGTTCGGGCAGCCGGAACTCCGGCGGCCACAGCCGGACGTAGTCCGCGGTCAGCTGCCGCCACCGGGGGTCACCGGTGAACTGGGCGGCCTCGTCGGCGTGGTCGAGCATGAAGGTGTAGAACGCCTGCAGGCAGGACTGGGTCTTCGCGATCGTGGTCGCCGACAAGGGCTTGCCGGTCCTGGCGGGGATCGCCTCGGGTGACCGCAGCCACGACACGAACCGCATCATCACCGGCCGCAGCTGGGCCGCGTCGTCGACCAGCAGCGGGCTGGCCAGGCCGTGGTCGGTGACGAACCGGGACACATGGGCGGCCATCAACCGGGCCCGGTGCAGGCAGCTGGTCCAGGTCAACACGTCGTAGGTGAGGTGGTGCGACAGCCAGAACCGGACCCCGTCCCGCAGCCAGGCCGGCTCGATCGGCACCAGCCGCAGCGCGGTGTTCCCGGCCGGCTCGTGCGCCCGCCGCGGAATCCGGCCGTCGATCGTGAGGTCCCAGATGTCGCTGTCCCACCAAGGATTCTCCCGGCAGCGCACGCTGAGCAGCAGCTCGACCGACTCGGCGATGTCGGCGACATGGCGTCGCATGTCCATCGACGGGGCTCGGTGGTGGCGTTGCTGCACGACCCGGGTGAGCTCACGCACGACCTGCGCCTGCTCGACCTCCAGAATCGAGGAGACCGGCCGGCCGGTGATCACCGTGTTGCGGTCCATCACCGATGCCAGCGCGCGGGCATACCAGCGCATCGTCGACGGCTCGACCTTCCGCAGACCCTCTGCCCAGCAGCAGTGCATCCACCACGCCAGCTCGCGGCTGGCCCGCTCCTGCCCAGGCACTCGCAGGTCGAAGGTGTGGCCGGCGTAAGCCTTGTTCTGCACGAAGAACTGCGACCACGGCTCCGCGTCGACCCGGTAGCAGCCCGACCGCCACTGCGCGGGAACCAGATCCCACTGCCGATCCCAGACCGTCACCGCAGCCCGCTCGCCGGGAACCGCTGCCAGCCCGGCGGACCCGTCCGGACGGCTCATGTTGCCCCCGCTTCCGCATGCCGGTCGGGCACGTCATACAGACTCCGCCAGCTGTCGACGTAGGAGGTCCAGTTCGCCACGGTCCGCATCTGGGCGTCCTCGGTCACCCAGCCGTAGAGGTTCAGCGTGGTCTGGATGTCGAGGTGCCCGAGCCGCCGCATCACCACATGCGGCGGCCGCCCCGACAGCAGCAGCGCGGTCGCATGGGTGTGCCGCAGCCAGTGCGGCGACCAGCCGGCCGGAAGGTCACGGTGGTGGCGGGTCAGCGACCGGACCCGGGCATACACCGACTCGACCCGCATCGGGGCGAACAAGGGCTGCCCGGCGACGTTGACGAACACGAAGTGGTTCGGCAGATCAGGCACGTCGACGTCGACACCGGCCTCGACGAGTTCCCACACGTAGGCGGCATACAACCCGGCAAGATCATCACCGACATAGATGCGGCGCTGCCGGCCCGACTTGCTGCGGACCCCGTGTGGATGATCCTGCCGGGAGACGACGTCGACCCACGGGGTGTCGCCACCGGCGACGTGGATGTCGCAGTGCCGCAACGACAACGCCTCACCCAGCCGCATCCCGGTCTCGGCCAACATCGCGAACAACAGCCGATCCCGCAACCCGGGCAGATTGGGCCGCCAAGCCCCAGTCGATTCTTCGACCGCGCAGCCGTCCAAGATCGTCCGGACCTGGGGCGGGGTCAAGACCGGGGTCCGCTCGCGCCCGATCGGGCGGACTCGGTAGAGCGGCCGCGGCCGGGTGTCCTCTGCGATCCCGGTCAACAGCCCGCGATACCGTGACCTAGCCCTGCGTTGCGCCGAGCCGGCGCCGTAGAGGACGTCGAACGGCTGGGTGACCTTCTCCGCAGCCGCCATGTAGGTGTAGAAGGCCAACACCGACGCCGACCGGGAGGCGACACTCGCCGGGACCAGCAGTTGCGGCGCCGGCCCGATCCGATCGACACCGGGCAGATCCCCGGTGCGGAGATAGACCAGGAACTGCCCGAACAGGCTGGCCGGGATCTGATCCCACGGCGTCGAAGTCGCCTCCAGCAGCGTCCACCACTGCGCCAGGCCCCTCGCATAGGCCTTCACGGTGTTCGGCGAACGGCCCTGGGCCCGCAGGAACGCCAGATACTGCTCGGCCGGCTCCACCGGCAACGCGTCGGCGCCGACAACCGTCCACGACAGCCCGTCGTCGAGGACCACCCGCTGCGTCCGAGCCACGAACCAGTTCCTATCTCCTGCTCGCCAACGACACCACCGACGCCAACTCAGGTGCGCCCTGTCGGCGGGTCGGCGGCTCCTCGATCGCCCCCGGCCCCAGCCGCTGATGAGCGAGCAGGTCGGTCAACACGTCCGCGGGCAGTACCACCTGCGGCAACGCCGCCAGTAGCTTCGGCGACTGCGTGCCCAGCGTCTTCTCCAGCCACTTCATCAACATCCGCGGCCGTTCCGGGGACCGTGCGTCCCAGCCCGGCTCAGTCACCCCCCACGTCCGGCCCGTCTCCGGGTTCGGCCGGTTGTAGAGCTGACGCTGCAACGACTTCAGCTTGTCGGCATCGATCACCCGGTTACGGGCCAGATGAAACAGCAACGACGCGATCGAGACACCCCAGCGCAGCTTCAGATCCAACAGCCCGGTCAACGTGATCGTGGCCGGAAGCTCCGAACGCAACGCCTCGATCGGGGCGAGCAGCTCGCTGGCGAACGCCGACGCCTCCTCCTCGGCCTCCGGCCCGACCACGCTGGTGCGGTGCAGACACAGATGTCCAATCTCGTGCGCCAACGTCCACCGGGTCCGTTCCCAAGAGTCCATCGCCCGGGTCACCACGGCCGGTTGCTCGTTGAACTCACCGATCCAGGCCGACAACCCCAGATGCTGCTCCTTCGCCACCCGCTCGCCGGGCACACCGTCGCCGTCGTCATGATCCTCGAAACGGCGGCTACGGACCACCACGACCACACCGGCCTTCTCCGCCGCCATCGTCAACGACCCGACCGGCTCACCCTCCGGGATCCGCAATGCTGCCCGCGCCGCGGCCGCGGTCGCCTCCACCCCACGATCGATCCGCTTCAGTGGCAGCCGCACCGGCGGCAGCGGCCACTCCTGCGTGGCCACCATGATCAGCTCCTGCAGAGCTGTCATCATCTCCGCCAGATACACCTGCTCAGCCTTCGTGGTCCGCTTCGTCGTGCGGAAAAGAAGGTCATCGACGACGACCCGTGGTACCGGCTCAGTGGTGAAGAACTCCAGCGGGAAGCCCAACGTCTCACCCAGCCGCGCCACATCACCCTCGGCAAGCTCCGCCGACATCCGTGCCTCCAGCTTCGACAGCTGGTCCGGCCGCCACCCCAGCGAACCGGCCAGCTGGGTCGAGCCCTGCCGACGCAGCACCCGCGCTTGCTTCACCCGAGCTCCAAACACGATCACCCTCACAACGTGTCACCCCCCGCGACGACACTCTCGGATCGGCGCGCGGGAACGGCTAACTCACCTTCGGGCCGTCGCCCGGATCCTCCTCGTCGTCGCCTTGGGCCTTGCCCTTGTCGTAGCCCAGCCACCGATCGTCGAAGTCGTCGTCCAGATCCGACACCGGCGGAGCAGGATTCACCGAGCCCGCCGTCGCCGTCGGCAACGCCTCCTCCGCATAGATCGCCCGCGGCCGCCCGTTCTTCACCCGCTCCACCGCCGCCAACACCGCCGAGTGCAGACACTGGTTCTTGATGTCCGGCGCCCACAGCACCGCCAGATCGAACGGACAGGTCGACCAATCCACCCCGAACAACGTCTCCGCCGGCGGCTCGGTCACCGGCAGCAGATTCGGCACCCGCCGACCGAACGGCCGCTTCCACACCCGAATCACCAGCTCGCCATCCACCAGCCGCATCCCCATGTTCGGCCGCTCGACCAACCGCGCCGAGGTTGCACCCATCACCGGGTTCGCCGCCAACCCCCACACCGTCTGCCGCAACGTGCCTGCGAACGGGCCGCCGCGGATCTCCTCCGGACGACACACATCCCTGTATGCCTTGAACGACTCGGCCATACCCATGTCCAGATAGCCGTGCAGGTAACCCAACGGCGTCCAAAGTCGAGACAGCGCAACCTCCACCGCCCGCTGCGGGGTAAAAGACATGGGGGCAATTTTGCCCCGCTCTACCTACCTCGCCCGGACCGACACGCCGTTCGACCTGGGAAAAAACACGAGCGTCATTCATACCTCAATAATACCATGTGAACAACGGAATGACTAGGTAAAACACAGCTGCGGAGCGTCATTCATACGGATAAGGACCCGACACCTGGAAGGGCGGGGTCCGGCGCAGGTTCGTCTCCGAGATCCGCCAGGTCACCAGGGCGATCGAGAACGGGCGCCCAGTGACCCACCTCGTCTATCACGCCAGCGGCACTCCCAGCAGACCGGCGGGTTTCTTCCCCGACGCCGACTTCGAAGCCGAACTGCTGCCTTTCCGCCGGGATCTCCTGGCGCGCCCGACAAGGGATGGTGACCTCTCGGCTGGTTCCAGGAGCAGATCGTGACGGCCGAAGTCGCCGCGGCAGCGGGTGTGCTGGTCGCCGGTGGGATCGTACTGGTCTCGGCCGGCGCGACCAGACGTTGGAGCCCGCGGGTGCGAGTGCGGCGTACGGGTGAACGCTCCGCGTGGGCCAGGCTGACCCGACGGCCACCCGGTGTGCGTGGACGGCGCCGTGATCTGATCCTGCTGGCCAGCACCATCGTCGGAATCGCGGTCGCCGCGGTGACCGGCTGGATCGTCACCATCGTGGTCGCACCACTGTTGGCGCTCGGCTTGCCCTACCTGCTCCGGCTGCCGCCCGCAGACGACATCCAGCTGCTGGAGGCACTGGATCGCTGGGTACGCGGGCTGGCGGCGACCTTGAGCACCGGGCGATCGGTGACCGATTCGATCCGGATGTCTCGCCGCAGCGCGCCGCCGGTCATTGCCGAGGAGGTGGGCAAGCTGGTGAGTCGGCTCGACAATCGTTGGGACACCCACGAGGCATTGCAGCGGTTCGCCGATGACCTCGACTCCGCGGACGCCGATCCCGTGGTCGCCGCTTTGATGCTCGCGGCTGACAGAGGGGCCGTTGGTGCTTCGACGACTCTGCGGGAGCTCGCCGAGTCCATCCAGGACCAGCTGCGGGGCCGACGGCTGATCGAAACCGAACGCAGCAAGCCGTACGTCGTGGTTCGACAGGTCACCGTCATCACGATGGTCACGCTCGCCGGAGTGTTCCTCTTGTCGCCGGGCTTCTTCGCCGCCTACCGGACTCCTCTCGGACAACTCGTGCTGTCGATTCTGCTCATCGCATACGTCGGCTCGCTGGTTCTCCTGCGGCGGCGAGCCAAGCAATCCCCGCGGGCTCGGGTGCTCATCCGAGAGTTGGTTCCCGAGAGGCTCCGCTCATGACCGTGTCCGATGTGAGGCTCCGCTCATGACCGGGTCACTGGTTCTGCTCGCGGGGATGCTGATGTTGGGCGGCATCGTCACTTTGATCGCTGCTGCGCTGCCGGCACCACCTCGGCTGCAGCCGGCATTGGATCGGATCGTCGGCGATCACTCGGGCAGCGAGCGCGACTCGGCCGTGCTTGTCGACGGCTCCAGGTCGGAGCGGATGGGCGCCGCGCTCTACCGCCGATCGCCGATCCCGTTGAGCCCCCGACAGCGCAAGCTGCTGCGATTGCAGAACAAATCGATCGGCGAGTTCTACGCCGACAAGATCGTGATGGCGATCGTCGGGGCCATCCTGCCCGCACTGATCGGCTTCGCCTGGGGCTGGATGACCGGTCGACCCTCGTGGTGGCCGGCCGGCCTTGCCCTGGTCGGGTTCGTGGTTGGCTTCTGGACCCCGGATCTGCTGCTACGCCGCTCGGCAAAGGCCAGTCAGACCAGGGCAGTCGAGTCGTTGCTGGTGTTCATCGATCTGGTGACCCTCGAACGCCTGGCCAATGCCTCGGCCGTCGAGGCCCTGCAGTCGGCGGCCTCACTCAGCGACGTTCCGCTGTTCCTCCAGATCAGGACTGCCCTGGAGCGAGCTCGGCTGGAGCAGCAGTCGCCCTACGGCGAACTGCGTCGCCTGGCTGAGGAGCTCGAGTTGCCCGAGCTCAGGGACGTCACCGACATCATGCAGCTCGACGAGAGCGGCGCCGCACTGTCCGACACACTGCGCGCCCGGGTCAAGGAACTGCGCAATGCGTACCTGACTCGAGAACAGGTCGCTGCTGGCGCGGCCGCGGAGGGGATGACCATCTACATGACGATCCCGGCGTTGATCTTCGGCATGATCTTCCTGGGGGCCGCGATGCTGACATTGCTGTTCGAGGCATGAGCCGATGACTGCTCCCGGACTGGTCAGAGGACTCGGCGTAATCAAAGGGCTCGCAGCCCTGGTTGCGCTGCTCGCTGTCGTGCTCGGTGTGCCCATCTTCTTGGTGACATACGTCGGGAATCCGTTGCCGGCGTCGCTCCAGTGGTCGTCGATCGTCGCCGCGCTGACCACGCAGGATGACGGCACGATCTTGGTGAGCCTGATCGCGATTCTGGCGTGGTTGGGCTGGGCGGTCTTCACAGCATCGGTTCTGGTCGAGCTGCTGGCGCTCATCTCACGGCGACGGCTCTGTGTCCGCCTGCCGGGGCTGCACGGTGTCCAGCGACTGGTTTCGGGGCTGGTCCTGACGATCGCCTCGTTGGCTGTGGTCACGCCGCAGCCAAGTCACGCCACCCCTGCACACGCCACGCCGGCGCCGTCCGCTCGTCCTCATGCCGCCCAGGAGGTCGACCGGGCGCAGCTCGACGCCGCCGAGCGGGACGCTGTCACCACCGCGTCCGAGGCCGATCGGCCGACTCGGCAGAACGCGGAGTCTTCGGCTGCGTCGCGGGCGCCCAAGGGCAAGACCTACACGGTGCAACAGGGCGATGACCTGTGGACACTGGCGGAGCGCTTCTACGGCGAGGGTCGGGAGTGGCGCCGGATCGCGGCTGCCAACCCGGACCTGCTCACCGGGGGCCCGGATCACCTCGAGACCGGCTGGCGGTTGGTCCTTCCGGCAGACTCGACCGCTACGGGCCGAAGCCAGGTGGTGACGCCGGGCGATTCGCTCTCCTCGATCGCGGAGAGCACGTACGGCGATCCGGATCAGTGGCCGAAGATCTACGCTGCGAACCGCTTCCAGCTCGACGATCCCGATGAGCTGTCCGTCGGCATGCGCCTGGTCTTGCCGGGGAAGTCGGCATCCTCGGCCAGCGCGACACCGAAGCCTGGCGTCGAATCGAGTCGGGACGTGCCATCGGGTGCCGAGCCGAGGAACGAGCAGGAGAAGCCGCCGACACCGTCCAAGCAGCAGCGGCCCGACGTACCGCCGTCGACGCGAGGGAACACCGGACCCACGCCTGCGGCCGCCGAGCCAACGCAACAGACCGCCGAGCCGACGCACGCAACTCCGACGACGGCGCAGCCGGTCGAGCAGTACTCGCCCACGGAATTGCCGAATCAGGAGACAGCGGGCGAGCGGGCAGTCGGGGAGTCCGCAGCGGATCCGCTGGTGGCCGGGCTCGCCGGGGTGGGAGGCCTGCTGGCCGCCGCAGTGGTGTCAGGAACAGCGATTCGCCGTCGGCGGCAGTTGCAGGTGCGACCGTTGGGCCGACGGATCTGCCAGCCGACGCCGGCCGCGTCGCTGGTCGAGTCACAGCTGGGCATCCGGCAGCAACCGATGGGACTTCGAACGCTCGACCTGGCTACTCGAGCGATCTCCGCGCATTGCCACCACACCGGGCAATCGCTGCCGGTGCTGGAGGTGGCGACCGTCACCGACGATGAGCTCCTGTTGCAGATGAGCGAGCCCGGGCTGACTGGTCCGGACGGCTTCCAGATCGACGGTGTGACCTGGCGGCTGGCCGGCGCGGATGTCGACAACTTGCGGTCGACGCCAGGACTCTCGGAGGCGGTGCGTCCCTATCCCGTGCTGGTCACCATGGGCGCCATCGCGGACGGGGGACAGGTGGTCCTCGACGTCGAGGCGGCGCAGCTGACATCGATCGAGTCCACCGATCCGGCGCAGGCAGCGGCGGCGCTCGCCGCTGTCGCGGTTGAACTGTCGTGTTCACCCTGGGCCGAGGAACTCGAACTCATCCTCGTCGGAACCTGCGCCGCGCTGCCGACTGCACTCGGCCAGCACAACGTCACCTACGCCGAAGATCTGGACGCGGTGCTCGACCGGCTCGAGCGCCGCGCGAGTACGCAGCGCAATCAGTCATCGGCGCATTCCGTGGCGGCGCACCGGACCGACCCGGACCTGGCGGATCCCTGGGTGCCCACGATCCTGCTCGTCAGCAGATCGCTGTCGGCGGCCGAACAGCGGCGGCTGCGCCAACTGGTGCTCACCGAGCCGCCAGCCAGCATCGCGGTGGTTGTCGTCGGCTTGGAGACCGCGCCGTGTCGTCTGGTGCTGTCACCGGCTCCCGACGGCGCGGCAGACGCCGACCCGGTGGCGCGGATCGAACCGCACGGTCTTGAGATTCGGCCCCAGCTGCTCCCGGAGCCGGTCGTCGATGCCGTTGTCGAGCTGGTCGAGACCACCGGCCGGACCGACACCGCGCCCGCGCCCTGGTGGTTCGACGACGAGACCGCTGCCGAGCCGGACCCGCCCGGCAACGTCACCTACCTCGGCAGGAGGTTCGGGGGATGGCGAGCGAGAGACGACTACGGCGACGAAGAGGAAGGAGCAGCGATGGAGCGACAAGGCCACACCAACGGGTCGCCGAGCCATCCGATGCTCCGGCTCCTGGGACCGATCGAGCTCCACGGTGCCGCCGGGGTAGCGCCCGCGAGGGCCGCCCGGCAATGCCTGGAGTACTGCGGCTGGCTGCTTGAGCACCCGGGCACGACCTCGGCCGAGATGGGCGCGGTGATGGGCGTCGCCGAGGGCACGCGGCGCTCGAACATGAGTCGGCTGCGAAGCTGGCTGGGTTCCGACGAACTGGACCAGCCCTACCTTCCCGATGCCTACAGCGGCCGGATCCTGCTGCACCCGGCGGTGAGTTCCGATTGGCAGCGGCTGCAGATCCTCACGTCGCGCGGGGTCAACCGTACGAGCACCAGCGGACTGGAGGCCGCTCTGCATTTGGTCCGTGGTGCGCCGATGGCGGACGCAGCACCTGGTCAATGGCACTGGGCCGAGGGACTGCGGACCGACATGATGTCTGCCATTCGTGACATCGGAGTCGAGCTGACCGAACGGGCTCTCGCAGAATCGAATCTCGATCTGGCGCGCTGGGCCGCCTCGCGTGCGCTGCTGGTGGCCCCAGGCGACGAACTGCTCCTGGTGGCGCGGATCAAGACCGAGCACCGAGCAGGCAACCATTCCGAGGTCGAGCGACTGACACTGCAACTGGCGGCTCACGCGCGACTGCTGGAGGTCGACCTGCTCCCGGAGACCGTCGATGTCCTGCAAGAGATGATGGAAGGACGCGTACGGGCGCGGCTGGCATGATCCGGTGTGCTCATGCATCGAGGGCGTGACTGCCTGGGTGTTTCGTAGTATGCGAACCGACGGTCAGCCACTCGACCACGGTACGAGGCGCCGCAACCGAGTTCTCCCTGATCAACGAGGGAACGGGGGCAATCCCTCAGTTGCTGCGAACCGCGTCGACGGAGGCGGTGATCAGCTCTTCGAGCACGTCGAGATCTACGTCGGACAGTCGCTTGAGGTAGAGGCAGGCTTTGCCGATGGTGTGCGGACCGAGCCTGGCCAGTTGGTCGCTGCGCTGCTCGTACCCGTCCATCAGATAGAGCACGGTGGCGGTCTTGCGCGGGGAGAACCCGACTTCCATCCAGGTCGACTGCTTGCCGTTCGCCGCGGTCAGGGTCTGCTCGCCGAAGCCCACGATGCTGGTTCCCCACAGCACGGGTGGCGCATCGGTGATCTTGCTCATCAGTTCACAGACTGCCTCGGCGTCGGCGCGGCGTCTGGGGTCGGGGATTGCGGCCAGGAACTCCGGCACGCTCGCCTCGGTCGGGACGGTCTTCGCGGTGGCCATGGCAGACCTCCTGGGCAGCGGGTCGGGTGTGATGTGTGACAGACAGACTTGCACGGCGAGGGTGGATCGGACCAGGCTCCCGACACGAGCCATGTGACCGGCCGCACATAATGGGCGCATGCCGGAGATGCCAGAGGTCGACTCGCTCCGCGTCTTTCTCACCGGCAAGCTGGTCGGGCGGGTGATCACCCGGATCGACGTGGTGGCGTTCAGTGCGCTGAAGACGTACGACCCGCCTCCCGCTGCCCTTTACGGACTGGAGATCTCGGGGGTCGCCCGGCACGGCAAGTTCCTCGACATCGACGTCCAGGGTCTGCACCTGGTCTTCCACCTGGCGCGGGCAGGCTGGTTGCGTTGGAAGGACTCACAGCCCACCGCACCGCCCAAGCCGGGCCGCGGGCCGCTGGCGTTGCGGGTGCATCTGGACGACGGAACGGGCTTCGACCTCACCGAAGCCGGGACGCAGCGCAAGCTGGCCGTCTACGTGGTCGACGATCCCGGGCTGATCCCACACGTCGCGACACTCGGGCCGGATCCACTGGGTGACGGATTCGACAAGGCCGCGCTCGGCGCACTGTTGCAGAAGGCCGGACGGTCGCAGCTCAAGGGGGTGCTCAAAGATCAGCGGGTCATCGCCGGCATCGGCAACGCCTACTCCGACGAGATCCTGCATGCGGCGCGGATGAGCCCGTTCAAACCCGCGTCATCGCTCACCGATCAGGAGCTGACCACGCTCTACGACGCGATCCAGACAGAGTTGCGGGGCGCGATCCAGCGTGCCGAGGGACTGGCCGCCAAGGACCTGAAGGGTGAGAAGAAATCCGGTCTGCGCGTACACGGCCGCAAGGGCGAGAAGTGCCCGGTCTGCGGGGACACCATTGCCGAAGTGTCGTTCTCTGACTCGTCTCTGCAGTACTGCCCGACCTGCCAGACGGGCGGCAAGAAGCTCGCCGACCGCCGCATGTCCCGCCTGCTCAAGTAGCGGTTCCCCGCGTCAGCAACTACCTACCGCACACGAACTGGTGCGGAGATGATGTAGCTGGTGCGAAGTGGACGGGCCTCCGGCGGCGAGGGACACCATGGCGGCAGACGGGGCGCAGGAGTGGGGAGGACTACGCTCAGGAGTCATCTTCGAGCCCACTCCGACCATCTATCCCGCCGATGTCGACGGCAAGCGTGCCGAGGGTTGGATGCTGCTCGACGTGCGAACCGACGAGGAGTGGGCCCAGGGCCGGATCGAGGGCTCGGTGCACATCCCGATGGACCAGATCATTCAGCGTATGGACGAGATCGGGGAACAGGTCGTCTGCATCTGCGCGGTCGGTGGACGCTCGGAGCGAGTGACGCAGTATCTCAATCAGCAGGGTTTCGAGGCCGTCAACCTGGATGGCGGCGTCTACGGCTGGCACGCCGAGGGTCGCCCTCTCGTGGGGTGACCGAGCAGAAGTGTGACAAACCTGCGGCTCAACGGTCGTCAGGGCACCGAAATGCCGCACCGGGCGGCTTGAGCCGCGCGTCTGTCACGGCGAGTCGTGGTGACCTCGTGGTCACGTGGTGAGCCCGCAATAGTCCGCTCATAGGTGGCGCGCTAGGTTGGGCAATGACAACTTCGGGAGCTCACACCACATGGTGGGCTGAGAGGGCGGAGTGCCGGTCCGACGAGACCGCGGGTCCGCCGACCGACCGAACCTGACCGGGTAATGCCGGCGTAGGGAGGTTTATCGCCCATGACCACGTCCACAGCTGCGTCCACGGACAGCGATCCCGCCGCGGCCGGAGCCGCCAAGGCAGCCAAGGCCGAAGCGCCGATCGTCCTCACCACCGAACCACCGCGACCGCTGCGGTTCTTCGACCAGTTCGCCATGTGGGCAAACCTCGGCATCAGTCTGTTCGGCCCGCTGACCGGTGCGCTGATCGCCGCTACCACCGGCTCGGTGCCCCTGGCCATCGGTGCCATCGTGCTCGGCTGCTCGATCGGCGCGCTGCTGCTCGGCACCTCGGCGGTGTTCGGTGCCACCACCGGCGCGCCGGCCATGGTCTCGCTGCGCGGGCTGCTCGGCCGGCGCGGCTCGATCGCACCGACCATCCTCAACATCGGCCAGAACATCGGCTGGGCCACCATGGAGATCATCGTCATCGCCACCGCCGCCACGGCGATCCTGGGTGATCACTGGCGCTGGCCGTTCGTCCTGCTGGCCGGTGCCGTCGCGACCCTGATGGCGGTCAAGCCACTCGGCAGCGTACGGATGCTGCGCAAGGTGATGGTGTGGCTGGTGCTGATCGCCTCGGTCGTGCTGTTCGTCTCGGTGCTGCTCCAGCCGCGTCAGCCGATGCCGCAGGACGCGGTGCTCGGATTCTGGCCGGCCGTCGACCTGGCCGTGGCCGGGGTGGTGTCCTTCGCGCCCTTGGCTGCCGACTACAGCCGGCACAGCAGGACCCGCAAGGCGGCCTTCTGGGGTTCCTCGCTGGGCTACGGCCTCGCCGCGGTCTCCTACTACACGCTCGGCGTGTTCGCCGTCGCCCACCTCGGCGCGACCGACGTGATCGCCGCCCTGGTCGCCCTGCCGGCCGGCGCGATTGCTCTGGCCATCCTGCTGACCGACGAGGTCGACGAGGCCTTCGCCAACATCTACTCGACCACCATGTCCGTACAGAATCTGTTCGGCACCCTGGACCGGCGGATCGTCGCCGTCGCCATCGGCGTGATCGCGACCCTGCTGGCCGGGTTCATGGACTTCGGTCAGTATCAGTCGTTCCTCTTCCTGATCGGCTCCGTGTTCGTGCCGCTGTTCGCCGTCGCGGCGGCGGACTTCCTGTTCGTGAGCGGGCAGCGCTGGGATGTCAGCGCATCGTCCCGGTTGCGCTGGCCTCCGGTGGTGGCGTGGGCCGGCGGGTTCGTCGCCTACCAGCTGATCTATCCCGGCACCGTCCCGGGCTGGTCGGACTTCTGGCTCGGAGTCAACGCCGCCATCGGCTTCACCCCGCCGACCTGGCTGGGCTCCTCGGTCGCCGCGATCGGCGTCGGCGCAGTGCTGATGGTGGTGCTCGGCCGGCTCGCTCGGCGCTAGCCGCTGCCATACCGCCCCGCGTACGCGATCCGGCCTCACACGCGAAGTCGCTCGGGTTCGGTGTTGTCGCTCGATCTGCAGATAGAGCGACGCCGAGAAACCCGAGCGACTTCAGGGTGTGAGTCAGCAGGATCGAGTCATACGGCAGGCTTCGTGTCGTGGTGATGATCTATGCCCACCGCGGCTACGCGGCGAAGGAACCGGAGATGACCTGGGCGTCCTACCGGGCTGCCATCGATTGGGCGGAGCGCACCGGGCAGCCGCTCGGTCTGGAGTGCGACGTTCACTACTCCGGCGACGGCCAGTTGATCTGTCTGCACGATCTGACGGTGGACCGTACGTCGACGAGCCGCGGCCTGGCCTATGACCGGACGCTCGCCGAGCTTCGCAGTCTGGACTTCGGCTCCCGGCAGACCCGCCGGCCCACCTCCGACCAGCGAACCCTGATCACCCTGGCCGAACTGATCGAGCTCACTGCGGTCGCCCGGGCCAGGGGAGTGGATGTCTCCCTAGCGATCGAGACCAAGTACCCCAATCCGCGCGGCACCGAGGTCGAGGACGGGGTCGCGGCCCTGCTGGAACCGTACGGCTGGACGGCTCCGGGCAGCCCGGTACGGATCATCTCGTTCTCGCTGCCCGGCTTGGAACGGGCCGGCGAGCTGATGCCGGACGTGCCCCGGACATTTCTTATCGAGAAGGACCTCGGCGAGTGGTGGGACGGGCGACTCCCGGAGGGCATCACCACGGTCGGCCCGGACTATGAGCTGGTGCTCGAGCACCCGGACTACATCACCCGAGTTCTGGATCGTGGTCATCAAGTCCACATCTGGACCCCGAACACGCCGCAGGAGGTCACCTGGTGCTTGGACCGCGGGGTGACCGGAATCACGACCGATGATCCGGACATGGCAGCGCAGGCGATCGCCCGCTGGAGCCGCTCGCGCTGAACGGTCGCACTGAATGGTCGTGCTCGCCGGGATCGCCCTTGGAACCCGGCTACTTCGTCGTCGCAGGGCGAGGAAGAACGCCTCTCCCCGCTCCTCCTCAGCACACCGGCGGACGATCCCGGACGCTCGCACTCCTGAATCGCCTAAGGTTTCCTCGTGAGTCTCGCTCGTGTCGCTTGTGTCATCCCTGCCCGGGATGCGGCCGACGCGATCCAGGCGACGGTCACCGCGGCCCGCGCAGGAGCTGACGTCGGCATGACCATCGATCTGTTGCGTGCCGGGCTGCGGGTACAGGAGATCAAGGACTCCGGCGGGCTCCGTGGGCTGATCGACAAGTTCCGCGGATGAGCGCGGGTCCGGACAGCGGGAAGGACTCGACGACGAAGAGTCCCCGCCCGCACCATCACCTTGCCGGCCGCAACCCGGCTCATCCGCCGATCCGGCGGTACGCACCGAGCGTGTGGCACCGCGATCATCGCTACGGGATCGGCCTGATCGTCGCAGCCACCGTGCTCACTCTGATCACCGGCTTCCTCGGCCCCTCGGTCGTGGCCTTGACCCTCGGACCGCGGGCGAGTCTGCTGCCGCCGTGGTATCTGCCCAGCGGCATCCTGCACCCGAACGAGTGGGTGGTCACCGTCCTCATCTGGGCGGTGATCGTGGTCGGCGGCATCGGGCTGTGGATCAGCATGCGTGCCCTGGCCGGTGGCTGGCTGCCCAGTCCGCGACGGCTGTTCGCCCTCGGCTCGGGTTTGAGTCTGGCCACCATCCTGGTGCCGCCGCTGACCAGCGCGGACATCTTGATGTACGCCGGATACGGCCGGTTGCAGATGATCGGAAGAAATCCGTACGAGATCACTCCGGCGGAGATCTTCCGTGGCCAGTTCGATCCCGTGTTGCGCTGGACCGAGCAGCCGTGGTGGGACACACCCAGCGTGTACGGGCCGATCACCTCCTGGCTGCAGTGGCTGGCCAACTATCTCGGCGGCGAGAACATGCACGACATAGTGTTCTGGCTGCAGGTGATCACCGTCGTGCCGTTCATCGTGGCCTGCGCCGGCATCGTGCAACTCGCGCACGGGGACAAGCGCCGCCAGGCCCGCGCCGCGCTGCTGACGATCCTGAATCCGATGCTGATCTGGGCGGTGGTCGCTGCCGGCCACAACGAGGCGCTGTCGGTGATGTTCGCCGTGGCCGGCATCATGCTGATGCGCAAGAGTGCCTTCGGAGCCGGCATCGGGATCGGGCTGGCTGGTTGCGCCAAGCTCAGCATCGGCATCTGGGGACTGGCGATGCTGTGGGCGTACCGGCGACAGCCGAAGAAGGCGTTCCTGTTGTGCCTGGGGACGGTGATCCCGATGGGGCTCGCGTACGTGTGGTGGCAGCCGACCGCGTTCGTCCAGGTGCTGCGCAACGGTTCGTACGTCTCGGTCGGATCCTGGGCGAATCCGGTCTACTTGTTCCTGGATCTGTTCCTCGACGAGGGACCGGCCAAGATCGTCACCGGGATCATCTCCTACAGCGGTCTGGTGGTGATCGCCTGGATGCTGTCGAAGGTCGTTCCTTGGACGGCGGCCCCGGGCCTGCCGCGGGGTGCCGATCCGCGACGGGATCCGCTGACCATCGCCCTGCGCACCTCGCTGGTGTTGTCGGTGGCGTGGCTGGTGACGGCCATGTACACGCTGTCCTGGTACGACCTGATCGCCTGGCTGCCGCTGGCGGTGCTTGCCGCCAGCAAGCTGGATCGGCTGATGCTGATGCGGATCGCACTGCTTTCGTTGGCGTACGTGCCGGGTCGGGCGGTGGAGGTCGGACCGGCGTTGGACGTCGTCGCGGGAGTGGTCCGCTACGGGATCTCGCCGGTTGTTCAGGTCGCCGTCCTGGTCGGCATCGTGCTGTGGTGGCGCAAACCCGCTCGGGAGGAGTTGTTCCCGTTCGGGGCGCCGAAGGGACCGACTTCGCGGTAGCTGCGTCCATCGCGACGCCGCGTTCCGGCGAGGATCAAAGCGGCGGTGACCAGGGTGTACGCGATGCTGATCAGCGCCGCCAGCGGCTCGACCTCGGTCGCCTCCAGATCGGCGCCGGTCAGGATAGCGATGGCGAAGGCACCGAGGTTGTTGACCACGTGCATGCCGATCGCGGCCTCCAGCCCACCGGTACGCCAGGTCAGATAGCCCGCCACAATGGCGAATACACCCACCTCGATCAGGCCTGCGAGGGAATAGCCGTGGGCGAACACGAACAGCGGCACCGGCAGCAGGATCGCCCAGGCCGGGTGCCGGAGCCAGCTGCCGACCGTCTGCGTGAACAGCCCGCGGAACACGACCTCCTCGGCGGCTGCCTGCCACGGCACGACCAGCAGCACGATGCCGAGCATCAGCGCCATCCGGCCGAAGGACCCGTCCGTGCCGGCCCCGTTCGAGGTCGTCTCGGTTGAAGGCCCCACCAGCCACAACACAGCGCCGAAGACGACGAACACGACGGCGGTGATGACACTCGCCCGGGCGATCAGGCGCCAGCGCAGGCGGCCGGCGATCGACAGCAGGGTGCGTGCGCTGCGCTGGCCGACGAGGCGGACCGCCAGCGCGGTCGCGGGCCACATCAGGGCGACCGACACCAAACCCGCGGCGAGGCCGACGGGGGCGTTGAAGCTCTCCAGGTTTGCCAACGCCTGGCCGGCCCTGCTCGACGGGTGGACGTCGGCGAGGATGACCAGCGCCAGCATCGGCACGATCGCCATGGCAACGTAGAACAGCACGGCCGTCAGCAGCACCAGCAATGGCCGCCACCATCGCGTCGGTCGGGCCAACTGGTGGAACGCCGGCGGTGCGGTTGTTGGGATCAAGGTCGTTGTCATGGCCAGAACACTCCTGGAACCGACCGGTTGGGCACATCGGAGCACGGACCTGAGCTTTTTCAACCGTTCGGTGGAGGCGGTCCGAACCAGTCCTCGGTACGGTCGGTGGATGACTTCGACGGCTCTGCGACCGGCTCCCGCGGCACCGCGGCGCGGGCGGTGGCTGAACCTGGGCACGGTAGCGATCTGTGGCGTGGTAGGGCTGCTCTTCTCGCTGGTCGCGGCGGGATTGACCTTGGAAACCCTGCCCGATCCCCCGAGGCCCGAGGAGGACGTTGCCCTGGGTGCCCTGCTGCTGCTCGATCTCGGAGCCGGAGCGTTGGCCCTCATCGTGCTGCTGATCGCGGGCCGCCGACCTGCGCCCTGGGCCGCCATCCTGATCTCGCTCGCAGCGGTCGTGTCGGTGCTGGCGATGCCGGCTGTCCTGCTGATCGTGGTGCGCCTCGCCGCGTCCCGCGCCTATCGACTGCTGGTCGTGGTCGGCGCCATTTCGGTGATCGGGGCTGTGGTCAGCGATCGCCTCTGGTCGACGACTCTCGGCATCCCGGCCGAGTCCTGGTGGCAGTTGGCCGGTCTCGCCGTAGTCGTGCTCAGTGTCCCAATACTGGTCGGTGTGGCCCGCGGCAGACGCGAGGCCGAGGTCGTCGCGCTGGCGGAGGCAGCGGCCGCGGCCGAGCGGGAGAACGCCGCCTTGGTACGCCAGCGCGCCGCCGAGGAACGGGAGCACGAAGCCCGGCTGGCGCAGGCGAAGGAGGCCGAGCGGGTCCGGATCGCGCGCGAGATGCACGACTCGCTGGCCCATCACCTGAGCCTGATCGCCGTCCATGCCGGTGTCCTGGAGTATCGAGCCGACCTCGATCCGTCGACGACGCGGGAGGCGGCCGCCACCGTGGGGTCGGCCGCCCGCGACGCCAACGCCGAGTTGCGGACGATCCTGGGGGTGCTGCGTACCGGTCAGGAGGCCGCGACGCCGCAACCGGATCTGAGTGGACTGAGCGCGTTGATCACCGACGGTGTGACGTTGCTGCCTGCCGACGGCTATGTGGCGGAGGACGTTCCCGCGGGAACGTCCCGGCATGCCTATCGGATGGTGCAGGAGGCGCTGACCAACGCCCGCAAGCATGCGCCGGGTCAACCGGTCACGGTTCGTCTGGCCGGCACTCCGTCGGTGGGCGTCTCGATCGAGGTACGCAATCCGCTGGCCACCCCCGCTGTCTCTGCCGAGGCCGGGGCCTTGGGTGGTGCCGTTGACCTGGGCGCCGGTCTCGGGATCGCCGGCATGGTCGAGCGGGCCCGGCTGGCGGGCGGCTGGTGCCGAGCAGGAGTCGAGAAGCGTGATACCGACGGCATGGAGGAGTTCGTGGTGACGGCGTGGTTGCCATGGTGAAGGTGCTCATCGCCGACGATGAGACCCTGCTGCGGACCGGATTGCGGATGCTGCTCGACGGCACTCAAGGCATCGAGGTGGTGGCCGAGGCCGGCAATGGTGAGGAAGCCGTCGCTCAGGCCCGGCTGCGGAAGCCTGACGTCGTACTGATGGACATCCGGATGCCTCGCCGCGACGGTCTCGATGCTGCTCGTGAACTGGCCGCCGACGGACTCGCCGTGGTGATGCTGACCGCCTTCGACACCGACGACTTCATCCTGGACGCGCTGCGTGCCGGTGCCGCCGGCTTCCTGCTCAAGGACACCGCGCCGGCTGGGCTGGTCGACGCGGTGTTGCGGGCTGCCGAGGGCGATCTGCGGTTGTCTCCGGCGGTCCTCGGCCGATTGGTCACGTTGGCGGATGCAAGCCGCTCGCCGCGGCGAACGACGGCTCCGAGCCCGGATCCGCTGGCTGCGCTGACGGAGCGGGAGCGGGCGGTGGCCGAAGCGGTCGCTCGTGGGTTGACGAACGCCGAGATCGCGAGCGAACTGCACCTCGGGCTCGCGACCGTCAAGACCCACCTGATCAACATCAACGTCAAGCTCGGCACCACCAACCGGGTCCAGGTAGCGCTGCGCCTGCACGGTCGACAAGCTGCTGGCTGATCCCCGACATCGGGGATCAGCCAGCAGCTAGCAGGCAAGACCCAGGTAGCGGCCTGAGCAGTCAGTGGTCAGCGTGCGGCGACGGTGTAGCCGGCCTCGTCGACCGCTCGCTCGATGTCGGCCAGCGGCACGGGCGACTCGCTGACGACTCGCAGACCGCCGCTGGCCAGGTCGACGGTCACCTGGGTGACGCCGGCGAGTGCGCTGACTTCCTCGGTGACGGACTGGACGCAGTGATTGCAGGTCATGCCGCTGACGATGAATTCGGTGGTGGTGCTCATGGGTTGTCCTTGTCAGGTCTGGCGTGGTGGGCTCAGGATCGGACCAGGCGGGCGATCGCCTGGGATGCCTCGTGCAGCTTGGCCTCGGCTTCTTCGCCACCTTCGGCAGCGGCTCGGACCACGCAGTGCTGGAGGTGCTCGTCGAGGAGCCCGAGGGCGACTGACTGCAGCGCGCTGGTCATCGCCGAGATCTGGGTGAGGATGTCGATGCAGTATTTCTCCTCCTCGACCATGCGCTGTAGTCCGCGGGCCTGGCCTTCGATTCGGCGGAGCCGCTTGAGGTAGTCGTCCTTGGCGCCGATGTAGCCGTGTGGCGCATGCACGCTGACGGCGTGGTCGGCCGGCTCGTCCAGATGGCTGGGATCAGCGATCGTGGGCGCTGTCGGGTGGCTCATCGAACTCCTCCAAGACGGTCCGGAGCGGGTCCGGCGCAATACCCCCCTAGAGTATGTGATTCGAAGCGTTCACCCAAGTCCGGAGGGGAAACTCCAGTCGAACCACAGGTGTCGGGAAGTTCCTCGACCATCGGTCGGGTTGTGCACAAGCCCTGTGGACCCGCACGCGGAGTGGCACTTTGTCAAGGCGTCGGAGGAGGATTCCGAAACGGTCGAAGACGCGCCGAAGGGAATTTCTGTCCACCGGTTGTCGACTGCGTATTCCTTAGTCAAATGCATATTACGGGACGGAACAAAGAACTGTCCCCAGGCTTGTGCCCAGGGAGTGCACAACCCCGTCGCGTGTCCTCCACACCAGCCCCCAAGTTATTCACAGGCCCTGTGGATAACTTGTTCACCTGGGCTGGCGCCGAGCGGCGAGACGGGCGTACGTTGGCACGCGTTGCCCCCACCGGACTCCGTTGATCGTGGTCGTCGCGGGACTGTCAGTGGTGGCTTCTAGCGTACGAACATGTTTGCTAATGACATCGTCGGTCAACGCCGGCACGAAGGGGGACGTGGCGTGAGCATTGCCGAGGCGATCCCCCAGTACGGTGACGACTCGGTCCGCGGTCTCGACCGGACTCCGCCCCAGGACATGACCGCCGAGCAGTGCGTGCTCGGCGCGATGATGCTGTCCAAGGACGCCATCGCCGACGTCATCGAGGCCCTGCGCGGCAACGACTTCTACCGCCCGTCGCACGAGCTGGTCTACGACGCGATCATCGACCTCTACGGCCGCGGCGAGCCCGCCGACGCGGTCACGGTCGCGGCGGAGCTGGGCAAGCGCGGCGAACTCCTTCGCGTCGGTGGCGCGCCCTACCTGCACGATCTGCTGCAGAGCGTTCCCCTGGCGGCGAACGCCGGCTTCTACGCCGACATCGTGCGGGAGAAGTCGATCCTGCGCCGACTGGCCGATGCGTCCGTGCGGATCGCACAGATGTCCTACTCGGGCGAGGGCGAGGTCGACGAGATCGTCGACCGCGCCCAGGCCGAGGTGTATGCGGTCACCGAGCGGCGCGCCGCCGAGGACTACAAGCCGCTGTCGGAGTTGATGCAGGCGACCTTGGACGAGATGGAGGCCATCTCCTCCCGAGACGGCTCCTTCGGCGGCGTCCCCACCGGGTTCTCCGAGCTGGACGAGCTGACCAACGGACTTCATCCGGGACAGATGGTAATTGTGGCCGCTAGACCTGGATGCGGAAAGGCCCTCGCACTCGACACCCCACTGCCGACTCCGACCGGTTGGACCACCATGGGCGAGGTCACCGTGGGGGATCGGCTGATCGGTTCGGATGGTCGGCCGACCGCGGTAGTCGCCGCGACCGAGGTGCTGACCGACCGGCCGTGTTACGAGATCACCTTCTCCGACGGGACTCGGATCGTCGCCGACGGCGAGCATCTCTGGCGAGCCACCAGCCGCGCGGCGCGCCGGGCAGCAGCTGAGCGGAAAGCGCCCAGCTACTACTTCGATCCAGCGCTGATCGAGAGGGTCAGGAAGCTCGCAGCGGAAGCGGAGGCCGAGCCGGAGCGCTTTGTTTCGATGGCCGAGCTGGTGGCGGACGTCGGTCCGGACTTCCGGCACGTGCTGCACACGGTCGGCCGTGAAGTCGGCCCCATCGCAGCTTTCTTGCTCGCCGCAGCTGGCGGCATTCCGCAGAACCGCGTCGCCTATCCGCGGACCCGAATGCTGCGCGCGCTGGCTGATCGGGTCTCGCGGCCGAAAGGTCAGTGGAGCGCTGTCGAGCATGCTGAGGTCGTGACCACTGGGGAGATGGCCCGGTCGGTGAGGCTCGGGGACGGCCGGTGCAACTGGGCTGTAGCGGTGGCGGGGCAGTTGGAACTGCCGGAGGCAGATCTGCTCGTTGATCCGTACACGTTGGGCGCATGGCTAGGGGACGGACACTCAGCCACTGCTCGAATCACGACCGCCGATCCCCAGATCGTCGGTCGAATCGCTGCCGCTGGTTACCGGGTGTCCCTTGTCAGTGGCATCACTTACTCGATCAGGGCCTTGAGTTGCAGCACCTGCGGCGTGCGTTTGCCTTCTGGTCGGACTTGGCCCGCATGTGGCCACGGCCGATCCTCGCTCCAGCAAGATCTTCGCCAGATCGGCGTGCTCGATGACAAGCACATCCCCCTGGATTATCTGCGGGGATCGGTGCGGCAGCGTCGTGCGTTGCTTGCCGGACTCCTCGATACTGACGGAACGGTCGGTTTCAAGGGGCAGGTGCAGTACTGCTCCACATCGAGGCGGCTGGCAGAGGACGTTCGCGAACTGGTGGCCGGTCTCGGGTTTCGACCGGTGATTCACAGCCGACAGGTGGCAGGCCGCACAGCCGACAGCAGCACCGCGTACGAGATCGTGTTCAGCTGTGATGAGGACGTCTTCGGTTTGGACCGGAAGGTGATCAGGCATCGCGCTGAGCGGGCAGCGGACCAAGCGCGCTCCGGTCATCGCTATGTGACCGACATCCGTCGGGTCGAGTCGGTGCCGGTTCGTTGTGTGCAGGTCGACAATGCCGATCACACGTATCTGGTCGAGCGGGCGATGATCCCGACTCACAACAGCACCTTGGCTCTCGACCTGGCTCGATCTGCGTCGATCAAGAACGGTCTGACCTCGGTGATCTTCTCCTTGGAGATGAGCCAGATCGAGATCACCATGCGGTTGCTCTCGGCTGAGGCGCAGATCCCGCTGGGGCATATCCGCGGTGGTCGGATGAGTGACGACGACTGGAGCCGGGTCGCGGCGAAGATGGGGCAGGTGTCCGAGGCGCCGCTCTACATCGACGACTCGCCGAACCTCACGATGATGGAGATCCGGGCCAAGGCCAGGCGGCTCAAGCAGCGGCACGACCTCAAGCTGGTGGTCATCGACTACATCCAGCTGATGACCTCCGGCAAGCGGGTCGAGTCCCGTCAGCTCGAAGTGAGCGAGTTCTCCCGTCAGATCAAACTGCTGGCCAAGGAGCTCGAGGTCCCAGTTGTCGCGCTCTCCCAGCTCAACCGTGGTCCGGAGCAACGCACCGACAAGCGACCCATGCTCTCCGACTTGCGTGAGTCCGGCTCCCTCGAGCAGGACGCCGACATGGTGATCCTGCTGAACCGGCCGGACCTCTACGACAAGGAATCCGACCGGGCCGGTGAGGCCGACTTCGACGTCGCCAAGCACCGCAACGGCCCGACCAAGAGCATCACGGTGGCCTTCCAAGGTCACTACAGCCGGTTCGCCGACATGATGCACTGACCCGTGGGCGATATGTCGAGGCGTGGCGAGCATCGACACAACTCACTTTATTGCGGGAACGTTGGGTAAGCCTGGGTAGGAGATCTAGGCGGCAGTGGTGCTGATCGGCACGTCTATGGAGTCCCGTGCGACAACGATGCCGTCCTTGACGATGTAGCACTCGACGAGGTGCTCGCCCCGAAAGCTGGTCTGCTCGTTCTCCTACCTCGCGTTCACCGCGACGCCGAAGAACAAGACGCTGGAGTTGTTCGGCCGCAAGGGAGTCGACGGCAAGCCGTGCGAGTTCCACTTGTACTCGATGAAGCAGGCGATCGAGGAGGGCTACATCCTCGACGTGCTCAAGGGCTACCAGTCCTACGACACCGCGCTCAAGATCGCCGGCAAGGCCGGCGGCCCCGGTGGCGGCAACGAAGGTGAGGTCGAAGAAGCGGCCGCTCGCAAGGGCTTGATGCGGTGGGTTCGGCTGCACCCGACGAACATCAGCCAGAAGGTCCAGATCATCGTCGAGCACTTCCATTCCAACGTCGCGCATCTTCTCGAGGGCAAGGCGAAGGCGATGGTCGTGACCGACTCCCGCAAGGCGGCGGTGAAGTACAGGAAGGCGATCGATGCCTACATCGCCAAGCGAGCTGCGGTGGACGCGTCGTACACCTATCGGACCATCGTCGCCTTCTCCGGCGGCGTGAGCATGGACGGGGAAGAGGATTGGGGTGCCGACTGGGGACCTGCGCCGACTGAGGATGTCGAGTTCACCGAAGCCAACATGAACCCTGGCGCCGGCGCCGACTTGGCCGCCGCGTTCAAGGGCGACACCTACAAGATCATGCTGGTCGCGAACAAGTTCCAGACAGGATTCGACCAGCCCCTGCTCTCTGCGATGTACGTCGACAAGAGATTGGCCGGGGTCACCGCCGTCCAGACGCTCTCCCGGCTCAATCGAACCCACCGCACCGCTGGTGGGGAGCAGAAGCGCAAGACGTTTGTGATCGACTTCCAGAACAAGCCGGACGATATCCGCGCCGCGTTCGAGCCCTACTTCAAGAATGCCACCCTCGAGACCGAAACCGATCCGTACGTCGTCATCCACCTCGCCAACAAGCTTGCCCAGGCGGGGATCTACAGCGAGGACGACGTGCGCAAGGTCGCGGAGCTGTGGGTGAGACGCAAGGGGAACAATGCGCTCTCGGCGGCGATCAGCCCGGCGCAGCACGATTACCGGCGTCGCTACACCCGGGCGATCGACGAGCCTGCGAGTGTCTGACTGAGGACTGCGCGGGTTGCCGGGGTTACGTCAGTTCACCGGCCTCGTATCGTGCCGAGCAGGCCCGACGCTGAAGTTTTCCGCTGGTCGTCCGAGGAATGGTTCCCGCTCTCAGGAGCAGGATGTCGACGGGCACGATCCCATGTGCGGCCGCGACCGCCGAGCGGACCGCGCGAACTGTGTGATCCCGGTCGAGCGACGCGGACGCGCGCGGCTCGATTTCGGCAGCGACCACGAGTCCCTCCGGGCCCGCACCGCGGGTGGGCATTGCGACCACACCGCCGGCCCGAATCTCGGCTGCCGCCTCGGCGACCGTCGCCTCGATGTCGGCGGGGTAGTGGTTCTTGCCCGCGATGATGATCAAGTCCTTGGATCGCCCGACGAGGAAGAGTTCGTCGTGGCGAAGGAACCCCAGATCGCCGGTACGCAGCCAGGTCGGGCCGTCGGGATCGTCGCGAAGTCGTCCACCGAAGGTCTCGGCGGTCAGGTCCGGGCGGCCGACATAGCCACGGCAGACGTTGTCGCCCTGCACCCATACCTCGCCCACCGAGCCGTCGGGTAGCACGATGGCCTTGTCGGGGTCGACGATGCGTACCCGCTGCCCGATCGGCACGCCACAGGAGACGACCTCCACCGTCTCCCCGGTCCGAGCCTCCCGCGCGACGCCGCCGGCGAGGGCGGATCGGGAAACATGCAGCACCGTGAGCGGCGAGCCGTATCGGTGAGCTGTCACCATCAGGGTCGCTTCGGCGAGACCATAACCGGGTTGGTGAGCGAGATGGTCGAACCCGAACGGGGCGTAAGCCTCGCTGAATCGCGTCATCGACGACGCGCGGATCGGTTCGGAGCCGTTCCCGAACGCCTTGAGGTGGCGCAGATCCAGCCCTTCTCGTTCGGATTCCGGCACCCGCCGTACACACATGTCGACCGCGAAGTTCGGCACGATCGTCAGGGCCGCCCTCGCGTCGCTGAGGGCGTGCAGGAACCTCGACGGACGCTGCACGAAGGCCATCGGGCTCATCGTCCAGCAATGCCCACCACACTGGAGGACAGCGGCGAACCCGTAGACCAGACCCATGTCATGGAAGTACGGCAGCCAACTGACCATCGGCCCCTCGTCCAGCGGGACGCACTCGCGTAGCTGGGTCATGGCGACGGCGAGATTGCGCGCGGTGACCTGAACTCCCGCCGGGCAACGGGTCGAGCCGGAGGTGTATTGCAGGTAGGCCGTCTCATCACCCCGAGCGGGGGTGAAATCGTCTCCCTCGCCGGCCAGTCCGCTGCTGTGCTCGGTCGGGTCGCCGGTCCGGAGGATCCGTACGGTTCCGGCTCCGAGCAGAGCCTCGACGGCTTCCACCGCTTCGGGTGAGCAGACCACGGCAGTCGGACGCACATCGGACAAGACGGCGACCAGACGATCGTCGGAGCGTCGAGCATCGGGTGCGTAGAGCGGGACCGCGACACGGCCCGCATACAGGCACCCGAGCAGCGCCGTGAGGTAGTCCAGACTCTGCCCGAGCATTAGTGCCACGCGATCGCCGCGCGTGGTGCCGGTCGCCAGGCGGGCGGCCCAGGCACGGGCCGAGCGATCGAGTTCCCCGTACGTGAGAGTCTCCTCGCTCCGCTGACGGCCGCTGAACGCGAGGAAGGTCAGTGCCGGGCGGCCGGGGTCGACGGTCGCCCACCAGGTGACCGCGTCGGGCAGTTCGAACTGCCGACAAGCCAGCGCGGACTCGGCGGCATCGACGTTCATGTGGTCGCGGTGTCGTCGATGTCGACCACTCTCAGGTCGACGCCGCAAAGTGGGCGAGTTCGGTGATGGAGGGGTGGTCGTAGACGATCGTCGGCTTGACGGGGCGGCCGAGTCTGGTCTCGAGGTCGCCCGCCAGTTCGACCGCCTGGAGCGATGAGATACCGAGCTCAGTCAGGGGGCGGTCGACGTCGATGTCTGCGGGCTGAGTGTCCAACAACTGCGCGACCCGGTCGGTGAGCCACCTGACGTGCGAGGCATGAGAGGAGTCGAGGATCATGTGGTCTCCTGTGAGGTGTGTCCGTCGAATCGGGACGATGTGAGCCAGCACCGGAAGTGGTAGGTGCCACCGAGTTCGCCGGTCTGGGTCGCTGACCACGCCATCGGCTTCACTCGTGGAATCCGTACCGCAGAAAGGTCGTTCTCCTCTTCTCCCGCAACTTACTTCTGTCTGGAGTCAAATCATTCTTGGATGGAAGTGAAGGATACAACGAGGTGGCCACGAACTCAGAGCGGCCGCACGTCTCGGCCCAGCGAGACCTGGCTGACGACTGTGACCGGATGCCGGCGCTCACGGCCACCCCAACCGAGCAGCCAGATCAGCAGCACCACCTCGCCTACGAAGGTGAACTGGCCGAGCGCCAACGGCTTGGCGGGCACCAGGGCAACGCTCACGGCATCGACCAGATAGCCCAGACCCGCGATGGCAACGAGTGCGCCGATCCAGCTGGGCATCCGGCTGCCGCGGAGGACGGCGACGCCGGTGAGGAGCAGGTGGGCTCCGAAGACGAATAGGCCGAGGTCCCAGATGGCTTGGAACCGCACGACATCGGCGGGAGCCACCAGGAAACCGGCGGCGGTGGCAAAGATCGCGCCGTACCCGAGTCGTAGCGCTGCCGAGCAACCGGCGATGAGCGTCCCACCCCCGGCGAGGACCGGGAACAGCGCGACGGCCGTCACGATGTCGAGCGTGGCAACGACGACGACCATGAGCGCGGCCACGCCGACGGCACCCGTGGGCAATGCGACCATGAGCGCCAGCGGACCGAGCGCCGCCATCACGGCAAGTGAGCCCCCGGCCAGGAGGGAGGCGGTACGGAGGGAGACGGTGTTCACGACAGATCCTTCGTTCCACCGATGGTGAGCGGGCTCTTGCCGACCACGTGTCCTGCCGACAGCATCATTTTGTTCTCCTCGGTCTGTATCGTACATCGTACGATACAGCGTACGATAGCATCGATCCTGTGCCCACGAGAGCTCCGCGAAACACTCTGACCCGAGCGCGCGTTCTCGCCGGAGCTCTGGAGCTTGCCGATCGAGAGGGCCTGGGCGCCCTGACGATCCGGGCGCTGGCGGCCGATCTGAATGTGCGGCCGATGTCGATCTACCACTACGTGAGCACCAAGGACGAGCTGCTCGACGCGCTGGTGGATGCCGTCTTCGCCGAGCTCCATGTGCCCACGACGGACGGGGAATGGCGTCGCGAACTGGCTCGCCGGGCGCGGTCGCTGCGCTCTGCGCTCACTCGGCATCCGTGGGCGCTCACCGTGATGGAGTCCCGGGCCCAGCCCGGTCCGGCGAACCTGGCCGGACATGAAGCGGTCCTCGATGTGCTGCACAAAGCCGGCTTCTCGGTCGAGTCCGCAGCACATGCGTACGCGGTGATGGACGCATTCAGCTACGGATTCGCGCTGCAGGACGCCATGCTTCGTTCGGTCGGCCTGGACACCTCCGCCGCGGAGCTGAAGGACGGCCTGGAACTGACCGGCTATCCGCGCATCGCGGCGGTCGCCACCCACTATGTGCAGGCGCCGGTCTATCCGTTGGACGAGGCATTCGAACTGGGGCTTGAGATAGCTCTCGACGGCATCACCCGGCTGCGCGACTCAGCCGGTTGGATCGATCACCGGTCGGACGCCTGACGCCTATCCTGACCACCATGTCCTCACCTGCCACGACCGAGCCGAGCCGGGATGCCGTGCCGGTGTCGCAGGCTGTCGGTGTGGTCGTGGCCGCAGTGGTCGCGGCGCTGGCGGTCATCGGTCTCGCGATTTCCCTCACCACGGATCGGCTGCCGACGGGGCCCGCGTTCGACCCGCCCACTCCGCAGGCGCCTGGACTGGACTACTCGGCCGAGACTCGGAGGGCCAGGCTGGGGCCGGTGTCGGTGACGATGCCGAACGATCCGTACCGCTGCCCGCGGTCGCCCCAACCAGTCGGTTCGCTCCTCACGGACGGGATCGTCTGTAACGCCTCGGTGCATCCGGACTATCGGGGCACGGACGATTGGTCAGCGACAGCCGGGTTCGGGTTGCCTGCGGCGGCCCTCACCAAGTCGACCGGTGCCGACACCGCTCAGGCCGTGTTCGACAGCATGCGTACGGCCTTCTTCGTCGACCTCGAGACGACGGTGAAGAACCGGACGGCCGACACGGCAACGCTCGGTGGCCGCCAGGTCGCAGTGCTCTCCGGGGAGGTGCACTACCGAGTGGCGGGGCTACCCAGCCGCTACGACCGGATCGTGGTGATCGCGCTGCCGCTGGACGACGAGTCGTACGCGATCTACTTCTCCAGCCGCCCGAACGACACCCCGAAGTCGACCCTCAACGTGCTGGACGATTCGATCGGCGCGATCGGCTACTGACGGTTTGCTCGGCGCGATCGGCCACCGAGGCTGGATCAGCGCTTTCGCCGTTCGAAGACGTACAGGGCCGAGCCGAGCACGAGCAAGGTGATGAGGAAGGCGGAGACCCCAGGTAGCAGCGAGTCCGTCCGCGACACCACGTACGCGCCGACCGAGGCGCAAACCAGGGCCAGCCCCCACAGCCGGGCCGTCTTCGCGAGTTCGGCCTGGATGTTTCTTCCCGGCTGGCCGGGGGTACGTCGTGGGCGCGAGGGATCAGCTGGCATGACCCGATTCTCGCGTATCGGGCGCAGGGTGGATCTGCTCTTGACATTCAACGATTGATTCCGATTACATCGTTATATGACGATGAATGACCTGGAGTCGGAGACGCAATACGACGGTGCGGGCGAAGCCGACGTGACGGCTGCCGTCGCCCTCTTCCGAAGCCTGGCCGACCCGGCTCGGCTGGCGATCCTGCGTCATCTGACCCTCGGTGAGCACCGCGTGGTCGATCTCACCGCTCATCTCGGCTTGGCGCAGAGCACGACATCGGCGCATCTCGCCTGCCTGCGCGACTGCGGTCTGGTCTCGGTCCGGGTGGTCGGGCGCTCCTCGCACTACTCGCTCGCCGTGGGATCCGAACTGATGGACGTGCTGGCCGCCGCTGAGCGGGTGCTGGCCGCGACCGGCGACGCGGTGGTGCTGTGTCCGACGAACGCTGTCCCCCCTGTCGCCGATCTTCCCTCCACCGACGCCACCTCGCCGGGCACCACCAGCATGCCCGGGACGACAGAGGCGGCGATCGGATGACCGGGCACGGGCACACCCACGACCATGGCATCGGTACGGCCACCGGCAAGCATCGCAGCCGGTTGATCACCGTCCTCGCCGTCAGTGCGTGCGTCTTCGTGCTCCAGGTGATCGGCGGTCTGGCCTCCGGTTCACTCGCGCTGCTGGCCGACGCCGGACACGTCCTGACGGACTCGACGGGCCTGGTCATCGCACTGATCGCCGCGTCGTTGGCCACCCGGCCAGCGACCTCCAGCCGGACCTTCGGACTGCAGCGGGTGGAGATCCTTGCCGCCCTCACCAATGGCCTGTTGCTGGTCGGGATCGCGGTCTGGGTGCTGATCCAAGCGGTGCGGCGCTGGTCCGAACCCGAGCATGTGAACTCCGGTCTGATGCTCGGCGTCGCGATCGTCGGCGCGGTTGCCAACACCGTCGGCCTGCTGATCCTGCGCGGCGGAAAGGACGAGAGTCTCAACCTGCGCGGCGCCTATCTGGAGGTGCTGGGCGACCTGATCGGCTCGGTCGCGGTGATCGTGGCCGCAATCGCCATCGCGGTGACCGGCTGGACCCGCGCCGACGCGGTCGCCTCGCTGGCCATCGTGGTGCTGATCTTGCCGAGGGCCTGGTCACTGCTCCGCGATGTGGTCGACGTGCTGCTGGAGGCCGTGCCCAAGGGGGTGGACCTGGCCGACGTACGCGAGCACATCCGCACCGTTCCCGGCGTGGTCGACGTCCACGACTTGCATGCCTGGACGATCACCAGCGGCGTACCGGTGCTGTCGGCACACGTGGTCGTCGATGACGCCTGCCTGGCCGAGGGCCGCTCGGGTGAAGTGCTGGACCGGCTGGGCGAGTGTCTCGGTCGACATTTCGACGTCGAGCACTGCACCTTCCAACTGGAGCCGGTCGGGCACGCTGCGCACGAGGGAGCCCGGCACGCCTGACGGCGATCGGGCCGATCGGACTCGTTCCTCGGTGAGATCGAGGTCAGGTAGCGCTGGGGACCGGCTCCGCGGATGCCGGCGTCCGGTCCTCGTCGTCGCTCTGGGCGCCGGTTTCGATTGTCGGCGTGGTGGGCTCGGTCGGTGCCGGTGGCACTCGTACGGTCAGCGTGCCGGGGACGACCTCGGCTACGAGCCGGGCGCAGTCACCCACCGTGTCGCCGTCCATCTGGTACTGATCACGGGGTTCCACCGTGATCTCCACTCGTCGCCCGGTCAGCCGGTCGAGCTGCTCGTCGTCGTGCTGGCGACGGGCCAGCACTTGAGTGATCAGACGCGTCCAGTCCCGCAGCGTCCGAGGTGAGGCGACCAGCACATCCAGCAGACCGTCGTCCGGCTTGGCGTCGGGAATGAGCAGGATGCCGCTGGGTAGCAGACCGACGTTGCCGACCACGATCACTGCCGCCTTGCGCCGGATCGGCGGCTGCTGGTCGATCCGGATGGTGGCGTGCAGCGGCGGGTGGTTGGCGTTCTTGGCCGCCGAGACGAAGTACGCGGCCGAGCCGACGGTCTTCTTCAGATCCGGATTGGTGTCCTGCATGATCACCGCATCGACCCCGACACCTGCCATCACGGCGAAATGATCCTCACCCTTGCCGTCGGCGGTGAGCCGGATCAGGTCGATCGCCTTGGTTTGTCCGTCCAAGGCGACCCGTAGGGCCGCGGCCTCGTCTCGAGGAATGCCGAGATTGCGGGCGAGCAGATTGGACGTACCTGCGGGGATCAAGCCGAAGGGGATGCCGGTGCCGGCCAGTCCGGAGCAGATCACCCGAATGGTGCCATCTCCACCGGCACCCAGCACCAAGTCCACCTTTTGCGCGACGGCTTGTGCGGTCTGGGCCCGGCCGGGGTCGTCGACGGTGGTTTCCAGCCACAGCGGCGGGGCCCATCCTCGGGAGGTGAGTTCGTAGTCCACCCTGCGGCGGAACACGACGCTGTCGAGAACCTTCACCGGGTTGTAGATGACGGCGCATCGTTTCTGCGACTCGGCGGGCGGGGGGCTCGCGGCGACTTGTCGTTCACGGACGATCTCGACCACGTCGATGTGCGGAGTCGGCACGGTGACGCCGCAGACGACCAGGCTGAAGCTGGCGACGAACGAGCCGAGCAGGGCGCCGCCGACCAAGTCGCCGATGTGGTGGGCCCCGAGGAACCAGCGGTTGAAGCCGACCAGGGTCATCAAGATCAAGGCAGCCACTGTCCACCGCAACCTGGCCGCAGGCGTACGCCGGATCACCCGGAAGATCGCGCCGACCGCGATGCAGCAGGCCACCACGCCGACCATGTGGCCGGACGGGTAGGAGTAGCCGATCGCCGTGACGACATCCAGATGATCGGCAGGACGAGCCCGGGTGATCGCGATCTTGATCAGGTCTGCCGAGGCCCAACCGAGCACCACCGTCAGCAGCAGTGCGGTGGCCAGGACCCGCAAGCGCCGACGGAACGCCCAGATGGCGAGGCAGGCCAGCGTGAGGTACTCCAGGCCGGGCCAGGTCAGCAGCGCGAAGGCGGACATGATCTGCGCCGGGATCGACATGGGATCCAGCGGTGGAGCCACCAGCCGCTCGTCCATTGCCCACAGCGCGGGGGAGCGGAACAGCAGCAACGACCATGTTACGAACGCCAGGCCGAACGAGACCGTGACGACGATGGAACTCGTCCTACGGCGCCGGCGCGTCATCATGAGCAGAATCATTCCACCGTCGACACCCCGAACCAGCATCGAGTAATCGCGGTGCGGGTCAGATCGGGTCTGGATAGGCTGCCACGGTGATTGATGTCAAGGTGCTACGCGCAGAGCCCGACCGGATCAAGGCGTCACAGCGCGCCCGTGGGGAGTCGGAGACCATTGTCGACGAGGCATTGGCAGCCGACGGCGTACGTCGGGCATCCATCGCAGCGTACGAGGAGCTCCGGGCTGAGCAGAAGGATCTGGGCAAGAAGATTCCGCGGGCCGCGGCCGACGAGCGAGTTCAGCTGCTTGCCCGGACCAAGGAGCTTGCCGAGCAGGTGAAGAAGGCCGAGGCTGCCGAGCGGGACGCCGGCGAGAGCTTCGACCGGCTGCTGAAGGCGATTGCGAACCTGATCATCGACGGCGTACCAGCTGGTGGCGAGGACGACTTCGTCGTGCTGGAGGAGCGGGGCACGATCCGGGACTTCGCCGCCGAGGGCTTCACCCCGCGGGACCATCTCGAGCTGGGTCAGATCCTGGGCGCCATCGATGTCGAGCGTGGCGCGAAAGTCTCGGGTTCACGGTTCTACTTCTTGACCGGGCAGGGTGCGGAGCTGGAGCTCGCGCTGCTGAATCTGGCGGTCAGCAGCGCGATCCGGCACGGGCTGACCCCGATCATTCCGCCGTCGCTGGTCCGGCCGTCGGCGATGGAGGGCACCGGGTTCTTGGGCCAGGCGGCCCAGGACGTCTACCACCTGCCCGACGACGATCTGTATCTGGTCGGAACGGCCGAGGTGCCGCTGGCGGCGTACCACAGCGACGAGATCCTGCCGGCCGAGTCGCTGCCCCGGCGCTATGTCGGCTACAGCCCGTGCTTTCGCCGCGAGGCAGGCGCCCATGGCAAGGACACCCGCGGCATCTTCCGGGTGCACTGGTTCGACAAGGTCGAGATGTTCGTCTTCTGCACCCCGGAGGATGCCGAGGCCGAGCACGCTCGGCTGCTGAGCTGGGAGAAGGAGTTCATCGACTCGCTCGAACTGCCCTATCGGGTGATCGACGTCGCGGCCGGGGACCTGGGTCTCAGTGCGGCACGCAAGTACGACTGCGAGGCATGGCTGCCGACCCAGCAGCGCTACCGGGAGATCACCTCGACCTCGAACTGCACTCAGTTCCAAGCTCGCCGGCTCAACATCCGAGGCCGGTTCGCCGGCGGGGTGGGGCCGGTCGCGACCCTGAACGGGACGCTGTGCGCGATGACGCGGATGATCGTGCTGCTGCTGGAGAACCACCAGCAGGCCGACGGCTCGGTCCGGGTGCCGACCGCGCTGCAGCCCTTCCTGGGTGGTCGGACCCAGCTGTCCCCGGTCGCCGGCTGAGTCCTGGTCAGGTATCCGGATCAAAGCCGGACACCTGACCAAGAGCGGGTGCGGCGAGGGACCAACGCGCGGGAATGGGGGAACGCCCACCCGAGGCCCTGCGGTCTCCCAGGTGGGCGTTCAGTTGAAAGGTACCGTTTCTCAGGCCGCGGCGCGACGTGTACCTGAGTTTTCGGCAAGAACTTCTGCGGTGGCGCGGAGGACGTCGGCCTGAGTGGGGCGCCTCTTGGGCGCGACCGAGGTGTCGGACGGCTGCTGACGCTCCTTGCGCAGGTGCCGTTTCACCGTCGAGAGAGAGCAGCCGAGGCGTCGGGCGATCTTCTCCAAGCTCTCCTCCGGGTGTGCCTTGCGCAGTCGTACGACCTCGTCATGGTCGATCGTGCGCTGGCCGCCGACCACTCCGGCGAGGTTGTCCAGATCCTCCGGCTCGACCTCGATTCCCAGTCGGGCACGGATCGCAGCTCGCTGCCGCTCGGTGGTGCCGGCGACGAAGCCGGCCACATCGACCTCGACCACAGCCCGGTAGAGGCACGCGGTCATCAGCGGGCAGGACCCACAGACCTCGCCGGCTGCCGACGCGAGGGCGGCATGCTGCCGGCGTACCCGGGCCGGTGCGCTGGGCACCGGCTCGGTCTCCAGCGCGGGATCGAGGAAGAGTTCCGGGTACGCCGCGCAGGCCGGACGGCTGGGCTCGACGACCGGCTGGGAGACCGGTACGCAGGTCCGGGGGTTCTCCCTGCGGACGGGCCTGCCGGCGGGGACCAGACGGGTGTCGCGGACGGGGTTGCTATGACTGACGGGGGAGTAGGGGCGGTCGACAACGATGGTCGGCATGCGATCTCCAGTCTCTCGGCGCTTACAGGGCGCGGATGAGACGTTCCTCCTGAGCTGTCGGTTCCCTCCGCGCCACAGAAGATCCCTGACGAATCCTCTGCTGCTCCCGAGTCGGCACCGCCCGCGGAGATACATCGTCAGCTCATTCTTTTGGTGATCCACCTCTCACTGATGTCAGACCTTGGTTCTGTCTTCGGTCCACCCCAGGGGGGGCCGGGACCTGCGTCCTGCTTGCCGGTGAGCTCCTAGAGATACATGCCGCTGGCGCCCGGTGGCGGCACACCGTCCGGACCAGGGTGCGGTTGGCCCGCGGGCAAAGCGCGCCGCATCTGCTCGAGCTGGGCGCGGGCCGCCATCTGCTGTGCGAAAAGTGCGGTCTGGATGCCATGGAACAGACCCTCCAGCCAGCCGACCAACTGGGCCTGGGCGATCCGCAACTCGGCGTCGGTCGGAGTGGCATCCTCGCTGAACGGCAGACTGATGCGCTCCAGCTCGGCAACCAGCTCCGGCGCCAAACCCTGTTTGAGTTCGGCGATCGAGGCGGAGTGGATGTCGCGCAACCGCTGTCTGCTGGCCTCGTCCAGGGGCGCCGACTTCACTTCCTCCAGCAGCTGTCGGATCATGTTCCCGATCCGCATCACCTTGTCCGGCTGCGCCACCATCTCGGTGACCGACCGCTGCTCCGGTGCTGCTTCCTCGACCTCGACCGCAGGCGGGCCCTCCACGGCCATGGAGGTCGGGGTGACCACGTAGACACGACCGTCGTCGGTCGTGCCCGCGATCCCGCGGCTGCTGGGGTCCTCGGGCTGTTCGCTCATGACCGCGATCATAGGTAGCGCCACCGACACCCCGGTGCGGTCGGCCATGGCATCCGCTCGGCAATTTCCGTCCGTGGGCGCCGATTCCGGGCCAGAACCCATCCGTCGCCTGGAATACCCGCCCATGGATGGGGATTGCGGCAGGCTCGAAAACTCGGTGGTGGGTTGTCGGCGCTGGCACATACTGTGGACGGGCTATGCGCGATTTCCCGCCGGATGTCCCGGAGTTCGGCTCCGCCGCGGCCGACGGCTCGACCCTCGAGACCGCCCGCGGCGGGCATTCGGCGCGCGCGCAGACCTACGCCGATCCGGACACGACTTCGCCCGCCCGCTATCTCTGGTGGCTGTTGCGGCAACAGTGGCCGGTGCTGGTCGTGCTCAGTGTGCTCGCGATGCTCCAGTGGTTCCCCGGTGCCGTCGGGCCCTATCTGGTGGGTCAGATCATCGACCGGGGTCTGCTGGGCGGCGACAGCTCGGCGGTCTGGAAGTACGCCGCAGGTCTGCTCGGGCTCGCCCTGGTCGGCGTGACCGCCGGCGTCCTCGGGCACACCATGGTGGTGCGCTCCTGGCTGATCGCGATGTACGGCTCGATGAAGCTCATCACCCGCAAGACCACCCAGTTGGGCCATGTGCTGCCGCAGCGGGTGCCGACCGGTGAGGTGCTGAGCGTCGCCAGCGGCGACTCCGACC
Organism: Microlunatus sp.; assembly: GCA_047605905.1. Taxonomy (GTDB): domain Bacteria; phylum Actinomycetota; class Actinomycetes; order Propionibacteriales; family Propionibacteriaceae; genus Microlunatus. The sequence continues at coordinate 10,476 of JASGEZ010000173.1, read as the reverse complement.
AGATGGGTGCGCTGACCGAGGTGCTGACCCGCGCGGTCGGGGCGCTGCTGGCGTACCTGGTGATCGCGGGCATCGTCTTGCACACCTCCTTCGAACTCGGCGTGGTGGTGCTGCTCACCGCGCCGCTGCTGGTCATCTTGGCGATGCCCTTGCTGAAGCCGTTGGAGCGCCGCCAGGAACGCGAGCGGAACCGGTTGTCGGATCTCACCTCGCTGGCGACCGACATCGTCGCGGGGCTACGGATCCTGCGGGGCATCGGCGGCGAGCAGACCTTCGCCGGCAACTACGCCGATCAGTCGCAGCTCACCCGCCAGGCCGCTGTCTCCGCCGGCCGCTGGCAGGCGGCGGTGGACGCCGCCAGCGTGCTGTTCTCCGGCATGTTCTTGGTGACCTTGACGGTGCTCGGTGCCCGAGAGGTCGCGGCCGGTGACCTGCAGGTGGGGCAGCTGGTCAGCTTCTTCGGGTACGCGGTCTTCATGGTCTGGCCCATCCAGACCTTCTTCGAACTCGCCCAGAAGTGGGTCCGTGCCCTGGTCGCGGCCCGCAAGACGGTCGCGGTGATGGAGCAGCAGCCGCCGTGGCGGCAGCCGGAGCAACCGCTGGCGCTGCCGTCCGGGGCGGAGCTGCGGGACCACGAGTCCGGGTTTGTCGCCGAGCACGGCTTGTTCACGATCGTCGTCTCGGGTGCGCCGGAGGACTCGGCGGCGCTGGCCGACCGGCTGGGTCGCTATCTGCCCAGCGATCACGATCCGGTGGGCCTGGACGTCGAGGACGGACTGAGTGGCCGAGCCGCCCGCCGTGCCCGCGAGCAGAAGGCCCGGCAACGGGCCGAGCTGAAGGCCCGGGACGCGGCGCTGGCTGCCCGGCGCTGGGGTGTCACGCTGGGGTCGGTGGATCTGGCAGACGTGCCGATCGCCGCCGTACGTGAGCGGATCCTGGTGAGTCATATGGCTGCCGTGGTGTTCGCCGGCACGCTGCAGGACACCATCGACCCGGCCGGCCGGCTGACCCGATCCGAGGCGGAGCAGGCGCTGCTGACCGCATCCGCGGAGGATGTGTTCGAGCTGCTGCCGGGCGGCTGGCAGGGCCAGATCGACGAACGTGGTCGCGGTCTGTCCGGCGGTCAGCGGCAACGGTTGGTGCTGGCCCGGGCGCTGGCCGCCGATCCGGAGATCCTGGTTCTGGTCGAGCCGACCTCGGCGGTGGACGCGCACACCGAGGCCGTGATCGCGGCTCGGCTCGCCGAGCACCGCCGGGGACGGACCACGATCGCGATGACCGTGTCGCCGCTGCTGCTGCATCACGCCGATCAGGTCGCCTACCTGGAGTCGGGCCGGGTCGCCGCGGTCGGCACGCACGAGGAACTGGTGGCTCGCAGCGCCGGCTACCGGCGGGTCGTCGTCCGGTCGCTCGACGTCGCCGATGAGGAGCGATCCGACAGCCAGGGGGTCGACATTCTGGAGCTCGACAACTCAGGAATTGCCCGAGACAAAGAGACGACAAGGAGAGGCCGATCATGACTGAGGTCGTGACACGGCTGGCCGGGTCGGCGGAGACCTGGCGGACCGGACCCGCCGAGCCGCGGGTGCCGCTCTCGTTGCTGCCGCCGACCGACGGCTCGAGCCGGGAGCGGCTGCGGCTGTGGCGCTCCCGCCACCTGGAGCGGGAGCAGCGGGCCCGCGACACCTACGCGCGCTCGCGCAACCCCGAACGGGGTCTGCCGGTCGCGGGCATGCCCGCCGTCGTGGCCTTCCTGACCGAGTTGCTGGCCCGGCGGCGGTGGATGGTGGTCGTGCTACTCGGCTTGCATTCGTTGGCGGCGATCGCCGGGTTGGCCGTGCCTCGCATTCTCGGCACTCTGGTCGATCGGGCCGCGCTGCCGGGCACGGCCGCCTCGCAGCTGACCTCCCTCGGTCTGGCGGTCGCGGCGGTCGTGGTGGCGCAGGCGCTGCTCACGTTCGGTGCGTTGCTCGCCTCCACGGTGTTCGGTCAGGACGTCTTGGCCAGTGCGCGGGAGCGGATCGTGCGTACGGTGCTGCGGCTGCCGCTGGGCAAGGTGGAAAGCGCGAGCTCCGGCGACCTGGTCACTCGGGTCACCCGGGATGTCTCGACCATGAGCGAGAGTGTCCGCTACGGGCTGCCGGAAGCGGTGATCGCGGCCGTGACCGCGACACTGACGCTGGCGGCGATGCTGCTCAACTCCGTGGTCTTGACCCTGCCGCTGCTGGTGGTCGCACCACTGTTGGTGGTCAGCGTCCGGCGCTATCTGGCTCGGGCGCCGAAGGGCTACATCACCGAAGGCTCGACCTACTCGACCATCAACACCACGTTGACCGAGACGGTCGAGGGTGCGCGGACCGTCGAGGCATTCGGCCTGCAACGGAGGCGGAACGCGATCGGCGACTCCGACATCGCCGTCTCGGCCCAGGCCGAGCGCTACACGATGGCGCTCCGCAACATCTTGTTCGCGTTCATCGGTCTGGCCTATGACACGCCACTGGTGATGGTGATGGTCATCGGCGCGGTCGGCTACGCCAACGGCAGTCTGACGCTGGGTCAGATCACGGCCGCCACGCTGTATGTGCAGGCGCTGGTCGAGCCGCTGGATCGGCTGATCCGCAATCTGGACCGGCTGCAGGTCGGTGTTGCGTCGACGACCCGTCTGCTGGGCATCGCCGAGGTCCCGCCGGACCGTGAAGCCGGCGATCAGCAGCCGGTCGGGACGCAGCTGGAGGGGCGTGACCTGCGGTTCTCCTACCGTCCGGGACATGAGGTGCTGCACGGCGTCTCGCTGGAGCTGGTGCCGGGTGAGCGGCTGGCGATCGTCGGTCCGAGCGGCTCGGGCAAGTCGACGCTGGGTCGGCTGTTGTCCGGCATCAATCCGCCGGACTCGGGCCGCGCCACGGTCGGCGGGGTCGATCTGGTGTCGTTGCCGCTGGACCAGTTGCGTACCGAGGTCGCGCTGGTCACCCAGGAGCATCACGTGTTCACCGGGACCATCCGGGACAACATCGTGCTGGCCAGGGAGGACTCCTCCGACGATCGGGTCTGGGAGGCGTTACGGGCGGTCGACGGGGCCGAGTGGGTCGCCAAGCTGCCGCAGCAGCTGCGCACCATGATCGGTGCCGGGCACCTCGAGTTGACCCCGGCGCAGGCGCAGCAGGTCGCTCTCGCCCGGCTGGTGGTGGCCGATCCGCACACCTTGGTGCTGGACGAGGCGACCTCACTGATCGATCCCCGGACGGCGCGGCATCTGGAGGGTTCGATGGCCTCGCTGCTCGACGGGCGTACGGTCGTCGCGATCGCCCACCGGTTGCACACCGCCCACGACGCCGACCGGATCGCGGTGGTGATCGACGGGCAGGTCGCCGAACTCGGCAGTCACGAGGAGTTGGTCGCCGCCGACGGGGAGTACGCCGCCCTCTGGCGGGCCTGGACCAGCTGACCCGGCCCTTGCTCAACCGGGAGCGAAGTCGCTCCGGACCGAGGAATGCGACGAACTCGTCACTGGCCGTCGATCGTCAAGACGATCTTGCCGAGATTGTCGCCGGACTCCAGCTGCCGGTGGGCCTCGGCGACGTCGCGCAAGGCGAACCGGGTCTGTGGCGCGGGAGCGATCGTGCCCGTGTCGACCAACGGCCAGATGGCTTCCTCGGTCCGGCGGCAGATGCTTGCCTTCTGCTCGGTGGGCCGAGAGCGCAGGGTGGTCGCCAGCACCGAGCCGCGGACCCGCAGCAGCCGGCCGAGATCGAGTGTCGCCTTGGTGCCGCCTTGCAGCCCGATGACCACCAGCCGCCCACCCACGGCGAGCAGCCGGACATGCTGTTCCAGATAGCGCGCACCGATCACGTCCAGGATCACGTCGGCGCCTCGGCCGTCGGTGAGGTCCCGGACGGCACCGGCCCAGTCGTCGCGATAGGACACGGCGAGATCGGCACCGATCGAGCGGCAATAGTCGAGCTTGTCGGGCGTGCCGGCGGTCGCGGCAACCGTCGCACCGAGCGCCTTGGCGTACTGGATTGCCATCGACCCGATTCCTCCGGACCCGCCATGGATCACGATGGTCTCGCCGGCCCGCAGCGCTGCGGCATCCAGATTGGAGACGACCGTCGCAGCCACCTCCACCAGCCCGGCCGCTGTGACCAGGTCGATGCTGGGGGGAGGTGTCAGCAGCTGACCAACCGGTACGGCGACGAACTCGGCATACCCGCCCGACGCCAATAGCGCCAGACACGGATCGCCGACCTGCCAACGAGACGGCGGATTGCCTGAGCCGGCGGGACCGAGTTTCTCGATCTGACCCGCACACTCCAGCCCCAGTACGTTGCCGGCCCCGGGCGGCGGCGGGTAGTGACCCTGGCGCTGCAGCAGGTCGGCCCGGTTCACGCCTGCCGCGACGACCCGGACCAACACCGCACCCGGCCCGGGTTCGGGCACCGGCCGGTCGACGATTCTCAACTGTTCGGGACCACCCGGCTCGGGCACGACGACGGCCAACATGCCGACCAGCCTTGCACAGCGTGATTCGTCGCTCGCCGTACGGAGCCCTCGCTCCGCCTCACGGCCGCTCGCGACGGGTCAGGTCCACGCTAGGATGTCGGCGACGTGGGCGAGGTCGCATAGTGGACTAGTGCAGCCGCCTTGAAAGCGGCCGAGCGGCACAAACCGTTCCGTGGGTTCGAATCCCACCCTCGCCGCCCCGTGCGCCGGGGTTCCGGCCGAAGACCAAAGGACTCGATAGGTGAGCAATCCAGCCCTGCGGCCGGAGGACAGCCAGCGATTCATCCTTCGGGCAACTCCGCCGGTCCGCGCCTATCTGATCAGCGCCGTCGGGTCGATCATCGGCGCGGTGCTGATCGTCGGCCGGCAGTCGGGCTGGCACCTCGCGCTGGGGGTGATCGGCATCATCGTGCTGGTGCTCGCGCTGCTGCTCGCGGTGGCGGCGACGGCGCTGACCTGGATGTTCCAGACCACGTTGCTGGTGCAGCGTGACACGTTGACGATCACGTCGGGCCGCCGGCGGACGGTGTTCAGCTGGCACGACATCGCCGAGATCGACGTCAAGGGCGCCCGGCTGGTGGTGAGCCCGGTCGACGGCAGCAAGCCCACGGTGGCATACGTGAATCCGCGTCAGGTCGGCCAGCCGGCATTCCAGGCGCTGGGGTCCTTGCTGGCGGCTCGGCTGGATGCCAGCCGCGGCTATCGCGTGGACTGATCGCTACCGCGCCGGTTGCGCCGTCGCCGCGACCGATGGTTGGAACGCGCACGAGTCGGCGATGTCCTCGCTGGCCTGTTCCTTGTCCGATCCGCCGCTGGTGGACGGCTTCGGCGTTTTGCTCGACTTGGTCGAACTGGGCGTGGGAGACGACTTCTCGTTCTTCGTCTCGCCGAGGGCTGTCTTGACCCGCTTGCGCATCATCGCGAAGTCGGGGTTCGGGCTGGAGAATCCGTCGACGCCGTGCTTGAAGACCACGCTGCGCACATTGCCGTCCTTGACCCGCAACGACAGGTCCACCATCATCGGCAACACCTCCTGCGGCATGTCGGTCTTCACGATCTCCTTACCGGCTTTGGCGATCTCCTCGTAGCGGGCCAGCATGTTCGCCGGGTTCGCCTGCTCGATGATCGCGTCGATGACGCATCGCTGCCGGTCCATCCGGGCGAAGTCGTCGGACCCGTAACGGCCACGGGCGTACCAGAGTGCCTCGCGGCCCTTCAGGTGCTGGTTGGCCCCGGGCTTGAGGTAGTCGTCCGGCGCGATCTGCAGGTCGGTGTTGCCGCCAATCGGGATGTAGGTGTTGATGTTGACCGTGATGCCGCCCAACGCGTTGATCATCTTCTCGAAGCCGGCCAGGTTGATCAGCACGTAGTAGTCGATCGTCAGGCCGGTGGCTTCACCCACGGAGAGCTTCAGCACATCGGCGCCGAGGTTGTCGGTCTCGCCCAGGATGTCGGATGGGACCTGCGCCGGCACGTTGTCGTACATCGCGTTGAGGAAGTACTCGGCATTGTCCCCGTTGCCATCGGTGAAACCGTTCGGCCAGTACTTGTGCAGTGGCGAGTCCGCAGGGAACGGCATCCGGCCGGTGTTGCGCGGCAGACTGATCAAGGTGGTGTCGCCGGTCTTGGTGTCGATGCTGGCGACGATCACGGTGTCGGTCCGGGTGCCGGTTCGACCTTTGCCGGCGTCACCGCCGAGCAACAAGATGTTCAGCCGCGACTTCTTGGCCCAGGGATCGGCCGAGGGCTGATCGGATGCCTGCTCCAAGTCACTGGGTTTGGTGGCGGATTTGGTGTCCTTGTCGCTCTTGAACAAGGTGGCCATCAAGCTCGCCGAGTCATAGCTGTAGCGAGCCGCAACCGCCATCGGTGCAGCCACCGCGAAGGCCAGCACGCCGACCAGGATGCCGCCGGCGATCCGCTGGGATTTGCTCGGTGTGGTGCGCAGAGCGAGATGGGTGGCGATCACCACCCCGACCCAGACGATCGCGACCACGACCAGGACAACGGCCAGCGCATTGAGGAACGCCGGCCGGACGGCCAGCGCGGCGAGGCCTTGTGGATCGGAGATCGCCCAGCCGGCGACGACGACGATGACACCGATGAAGACAGCGAGCACGATGCCGCCGGCGACGCGTCGCCGAGCCGCGAGCAACCCGAGGCCGGGAACGATGGTCCCGGCCACTGTGAAGCCGACCGTACGCGGAAAATGCGGATCGGACGCGGCCCGACGAGGTCTCGGATCGTCTCCGCCATCGGCGGCAATCCCCGCACCGCTGCCCTCGTCAGCCATCAACCATCCTCTTCATTGCTCAGCGCCGTCCTCGATCAGATCGGCCGATTTCGCTCCTCCCGAGTGTCGCTTGGCCGCAGGCCGGCAGCTGTCTGGTATGGATCGCGCCAACTACTGTACGTGGGACCCGGAAAGCCGCGCCATCTGAAGCGTTGAGTAGAGGTTCACAGATCAGCCACTCAGAGTCTGCTTTTGCTCCGGTCGCCGCACATCGGTACGCTTGCCGGGCGGTTCCGGGGTCCCGGTGGGTCCTTCGTGAGTCGCGGCAAGAGGGAGGCGTCGCCTAGTCCGGTCTATGGCGCCCGCCTGCTAAGCGGGTTTGGGTCTTAAAGCCCATCGCGGGTTCAAATCCCGCCGCCTCCGCCATCTGAGTCACTCGCCTGGGTCGTCTTCGGCCCAGGCGAGTGTCCTTCGGGGCGAGTGTCGCTGGTCAGCCCGAGATCGGCATCAGCAGATAGATGCCATAGAGCACCAACACACCGGCCAGACCGAGCAACGCGTATCCGGCCATCCTGATCGCCTGCGAGCCGCTCGGCTGGCGGGCCTGGGCGGTGCCTTGGGCGACGAGTCTGATCCCGCCGGAGAGCAGCGCGGTGAAGGCGAGCGTCACCAGGATCGAGACCACCGCGACGACCCCGAGCGCGGCCCAATCGATCGTCATCATGCGACGCTCCGCTGCTTCTTGCGCTTCTTCTGCTCGTGTTTCCGGGCTTTCGGAGAACGTGCGCCGGTCTGCTGGACGGCGCCGTTCTTTCCTGCAGAGCCGTTCAGGCGGGTCGAGGCCGCTGTGTCGGGGGAGGTTCCGGGCGCCAGCACGGTGACGTCGCTGCTGTCGGTCACATTGTGGTGGTTGATCTGGTTGCGCCGAGACAGCCGCCAGATCACCACGCAGGCAATGGCGAGCAGGATGACCAGCAGGACCGAGCCGAGCACACCGTGCTCGGCGAGCAGCGCAGCGAGCCCGCCGACCACTGCGGCCCCCGGCAACGTCAGCACCCAGGCCGTCACCATTCGGCGGGCGACACCCCACCGTACGGTCGCGCCGCGCCGGCCGAGCCCGGAGCCGAGGATGCTGCCGGTGGCCACGTGGGTGGTGGACAAACCGAAGCCGAGGTTCGCCGATGCCAGGATCGTGGCGGTGGTGGCTGCACCCGCGGCCGCGCCCTGGGGTGTCTCGATGTCCACGATCCCCTTGCCCATGGTCCGCATGATCCGCCAGCCACCGGAGTACGTACCCAGCCCGGTCGCGAGTCCGGCGGAGAGGATGACCCACCAGTGCGGACCGGTGCCGGAAGCCTGGAAGCCGGACACGATCAGCACCAGGGTGATCACGCCCATCGTCTTTTGTCCGTCGGAGGTGCCGTGGGCCAGGGCGACCAGCGATCCGGTGAATGCCTGGCCGCGCTTGAATCCCTTCTCGCTGTATTTGCGCGGTGTCCTCCTGGTGAGGCGATAGGCCAATGCCGTCGCACCGGCCGCGGCGATGCCGGCGACAGCCGGAGCGACCAGCGCGGGCAGCAGCACCTTGGAGATGACCACCGAATAGTGGACGCTGGCGAAGCCTGCCCCCACGATTACCGCGCCGATCAAACCGCCGAACAAGGCGTGGGAGGAACTCGACGGTAGACCGAGCAGCCAGGTGACCAGGTTCCAGATGATGGCGCCGACCAGGCCGGCAAGCACGATCGGTGCCGTCACCAGGGTGTCGTCGAAGAAGCCGCCGGAGATGGTCCTGGCGACCTCGGTGGACAGGCAGGCGCCGACCACGTCCAGGATCGCTGCGATCAACACGGCCGTCTTCGGCTTGAGCGCGCCGGTGGCGATCGGCCCGGCCATGGAGTTGGCACTGTCGTGGAACCCGTTGGTGAAGTCGAAGATCAGCGCGACGACGATGACGGTGATCACCACGAACAGCACAGTCACGTAGAGGTCCCATCTGGGAAGGGGGAGCCGGGGTGTCAACAAACATCGAATTGAGGCTTGACGTCAAAGTGTCGAATACGAGGTGAACAATAGGTCACAATGCTCGAAGGTTGCACAACCGCTGATACCAGTGAGCCAGTGGTTATGCCGCGAGCTTCCGCGCCGCCACCTGCCCAGCGAGGTGCCCGCCGTGACCGTACGATGATCAACCGAGTTGGGCAAGCGTGGCACATGCGGCTAGACTCTGGCGTCGTTGCCTCGATGCGAGTTGATCGAGGTGCGAGCACCCGTAGCTCAACGGATAGAGCATCTGACTACGGATCAGAAGGTTTGGGGTTCGAATCCCTACGGGTGCGCCAACTACGGCCGACGGCCGACACAACCAGCCCACCCGGCAGCAGCCACGGGGCCTGGCCGGTCTAGGTACGGACGGCCAGAGCGGCCGAATGTCCGGCGCCGGCGTCGAGATCGGCGACCGTCCAGCCCGCTGGGGAGACGGGGCGATGCACCCCGACCACGTCGGCGTCCAGACCGATCGCAATGCCGGTGCCGACCCCTTTCCGCCAGGCCTCCTTCCGGGTCCAGCAGGCGAGGAAGGCCGGTCCGCGTTCGTGCGCCGGGAGCGCTTGGAGCTCGGCCACTTCCCGGGGGTGCAGATGCCGGATCACCGTGCTCAGCTCCGGCTCGCCCGGCACCGAGGTCAATGCCTCGACGTCGATCCCGACCGGCGCCGCGGCAATCGCCACGGCAATCCGAGAACCGGCATGGGCCAGCGAGAAATGCACGTCAGGGTGATCGGTGAGGACTGGTCGCCCATGCGCCTTGCCGCAGGCCGGGCAGTCGGCTTGGCTGAAGCGAAGGTCGGCCGGCGGTCGCCCGGTGACCTCGGCGAGCAACTCGCGGAGCCGGACGTGGGCCGCGAGGTAGCGGGCACGGTCGGCTGTTCGACGAAGTCGGGCAAGCCGGTTCCGTTCGTGGGCATCGAGGGTCGTGGGCTCCCGGTCGGTGACCGGTGCGACGTCGATGACCAACACGTCGGTGCCGGGTCGCTGCGCGGCGCGTGCCATGTGTGCGGCATCCTTTCCGGGCGCGGTAAGAGGTGATTGGTGCTATGAGGCTAGGCTAGGCTAGCCTAAACTCGCGGACCGTCCGGGATCGGTTGCCGATCCCGCCGGTCTTGCCCCCCGATTCTTCCGAACCGATCGCATTGGCTTGCTCCCCATGTCCTTGACTGCTCGTCTCGATGATCCTGCCGCGCCCGGCGCGCTGGTCGGCGGACACGCCGCCCTGGTGGTGGCTGGATGACCGCAGTGGTATCTCAGCCGCCCGGCCGCGTGCTGCCGGCTGAGTCGCTGATTGAGGCATATGCGGCGCGGGAGCAATTCCTGTTCGTGTCACCGCAGTCGAGCCTGCTCGCCGCTGGAGTGGCGGTCGACATCCCGGCTGCTCCCGACGGTCTCGACCTGGGGGAATATGCGCTGAACCGGCTGCGGACAACCGACCACGTGGCGTTGCCTCCGATTGTGGTCGGCGCGCTCCCGTTCCGTCGCGATCGGCCCGCCAACCTCGTGGTGCCTCGACAGTTGCGGCGGGGCGGCCCGCTCGGCTCGGTCGGCGGGCCCACCGACCCGGCAGCCCGCCTGATGTTGCGAGCGGTGCCCGAGCGGGCGGACTACCGCTCGGCGGTCCGGGCTTCGTCATCCTGAACGTGTTTCAGGATCCGCCGCGCACCATGCGACGGCGGTGCCGGTTGAGGAGCG
>JASGEZ010000172.1:0-11419 GCA_047605905.1 Microlunatus sp. | reverse complement strand
GTTTGCGACAGCCTACGACCTTTCGGTGCAGAATTGGTTACCATAAATCCTCCGGCAAATGGGTACTGACACCCCTGCCCACATATCCTGCCGCCAAGGCGCATCCCGATTCAACCGGATCGGCGCTTCGATTCCATGCAAAAAATCGTGAAGTGCTTTCTCACCTGCACCGGGAAGAGAAAAGCCAACGGAATTATATTGTTATGAAGAAAACTGGAGCAGGCGAAGGGATTCGAACCCTCGCCCCCAACCTTGGCAAGCAACAAATTACACTGTCAACGTATTCGTTCGTAATATTACAGATTTCATTCCAGTGCGCAAGAGCGCGTGTTCTTCCGGTATTCATGGGCATGGAAAATCGTAAATAGAAGAATATTCCGTTAGACTGACGTGAACTGCCATGAAACAGCATAACAGTGACCACGTGGTGACCGCAACTTGTTCTGAGGATCACACGGAGCGAGCAGGCAACTTCTTTGAGCCTGAAGTCAATATGCATCTCCATCTTTGAACGCGACAGCGAGCTGTGTCGCTTGCGTTCCTAGGTTCGTGTCCTTTCTAAGGCCGTCGACCCTTTGCTTGACGTTCTCATAGTCCATGAATGGCGCAAGATCATCCCTCCTCAAAACGTTGAATCTGCCTCGGTCGCTGCTTGTTATCACGCCGGTCAAGTGTTTGAGGGTCTCAACAAGGCCAGCATCGGACACGATGCTCGCTTCAACAAGCTGACGCGGCCCTTGTTCATCACCCGCCTGCCGCCAAGCGAAAAGAAGGCTGATTGGGTTCGGAGAACCAAATACATCATCCGCAGACATCCCTCGATAGCGATCGAGCATCAATTCGATAATCCGGTCTAACTCGGCGTCTGTGAATAGCCAATCTTTCTTCGGACGTCTCCTCTCACCATAGCGACCATGTGCAAATATCTCTTGTCGTAGTAACGACGTTAGCCAGCCTATGGCCGCACCTCTGCTAAATACGGTCGCAACTAGAGCATCACGGCGTCCCGGTTTAAGATGGGAAAGAAGCAATGGTATCAACCGTTCCGCTCGGTCCCATAGTGAACCAACCCAAAACCGGTCAAATGGATGGCGTCTGTAAGCTTCATCCATCACTTGAGAAAATCCGATCATTAGATTTTCACATTGGTTTGATGTCAAAACCTCAAAAGCGCCGCTCTTAATACGCTCGAGCATAAGATCGGCTTTGGTGAGCGAACCTATGGCATGCTCATCGTGAAGAAGCAGCAACGCCGCTCCAACTTGATTTGGACCAGTTTCAGCAGACCTCAAGATTGATGTGAAATCGTCTCGACCAAGTGCATGTGAGGGATTCGTTAATGCAAAATAGAGGCGATAGTGATCGGGGCTAGCAAGGCGTCTTTTCTTAATAGCCTCATCACGGTCCCCGTCTCCAACAGGCATGAATATATCAAATCCATTCCCAGCTTGGGCATAGTTCGGTTTGACGCCCGGGAGTTGCTCTGCAAAATAATGCCGGTACATTAAGTCGTCAAAGTATCCGCCTGTTGCAGTTGCAAGTAACGCATCGTGCTCTCGCGTCTTCTCCGCATCCTCAACCTGCGCGATTCCTAACGAAATTGCTGCTGCAGTGCCGCAATATTTCTCTATCCACCTGTAGAGAGATGGATTTCCATCTTTGATAAATTGAAGCCATACAAAATCTGCAAAATCCACCTTCGCTTCACGTAGCGCTGGCCATAAAAACCGAACCGCATCAAGCGCTCGCACCACCGATCTTGGCGTTCGTAGCTGTCGTCCGCCCTCGTAGTCGATGACGAACTTTAGACGAGAAAGTTCGTCATCGTCATTTGCCGACGCTATCGAATGTAGTTCTTCAGCAAACCATTGGCGCAGTTGGAACGGTTCTGGTTTGGGAACCATAACGCTCAGTTGCACAATCTTCTCTAGATATGATTGGCCGCTCTTTACACTGGCGGCCATTTCTATGCTGTGCGCGAGGATATCGCTGTCGTAGCAAAGCAGATAGATCACATTGGGAAGATCAACAACCGAGCGGACTAGTCTTAAGATTTCAATAACCTCCGCGGGTTCGAGCCGGTCCACATCGTCGATGGTGACGACAAAACGATGGTCAAGTTCACGCAACGAATTAACTAGTTTGTCCTTAAGAGCAGAAAGAGAAGGTGAAGTCGGCTTTTGGCTTGTCGTCGCCCCGAGCGTTTTTATGCCTTTACCGATCCATTTGACCGGACCAAATCCCGAAACATCTCCGGCAAACTCAATCACACCTCCAGCTCTGCTCAGCCCATTCATAAAGTTCCGAAGCGCTTCCCCGGCCTCCTTGGCCTTGGCAACGGAGATTCTAGTTGCGTCGCCCGCGCTCAGGGCTACTTGATCAAGTTGCTTGGAAAGCTCACCGAATAGGCCAGTGATCAGTGCATCTCGATTACCAAGCAACCAAGGGCGGAAGTTGATGACGGTTGGTCTTCTATCCTCGGGAAGTTTATCGAGTTCTTCTCCGACTAGATGTAGAAGGCTCGATTTTCCCGAACCCCAGGCCCCTTCAACCCCGACCACCAAACCATCTTCGGAGGCTCGATCCACAAGTGAGACCGCGATCCGCTTGGCAACCTCCCGAAATCCAAGCTTATCCTTATCCCCGGTACTGAGCGCCCGATCCCCTTTTATTGAATAACTTTGATTGATCGCCATTCTATTTTTCTACGTTATTGTAAACAAATCTCAAGATAATACTTGCACTCATAGCAAAAGCAGCAAAAACGGCTAATGAATATGATTTGCTCGTTATTTCTGCTATCTGCACCCCATTCCTCTATACCCAAACCGTCCGTGGCAGCGCAGCTATATTCTGTGCACATAGGATAGCAAATATTTCACATTCGGTTAGATCATTGCGTCCCGGTGTAGAGACCGAATGCCGGAGAATTTTGTCGAACGTCTACAGCCATTATGGGCAACACGATGCTCAAAATGCTCGCGTATGCCGTTGTCAGCTAATCGGTGTGCGCGAACACGCCCATGACATTCGCAGCAGCGCATAAGGTATTCCGACTTAATTTCAAGCGCTTCAGCTATACCGATTTGCTCCCACCTTCCGCCGCGCCACATATCGCATTGAATTGCTAGCACCATTTTCCCCACCGTTTGCGCCTGATTATCACTATATAAGAAGTCGCAGCGCGTTTCCCCTCTCTGAAGGAAGCGCATATATGCGATTTTCACACCTATATTTACACCGCTTGGGAATAAATTCGAGTACGCTGTATGATGCCGTGCCCTCCGCGCCACAGATTTCCGTTTCGTCCATAGGGGGGTGCAGCCACGCGGGCGCGTGCGTGAGGCCACACCGGCCATAATAGGTGAACCAAAGCACCTATTTACAAGGGGTCGAGGTTCTGGCATGATTCACTATCAACTGATGATGAAAGCTACGTGCTCGCGGTTAGTCCCGCCTCATGATGTAGTGCTTCAGACATAACGACCCAGGGGATTCCCGATAGGTCGAAAAGTTCTGCAGAGCGCTGCCGGTTGCATTTAACCCCGATATAAAACTGGGGCGAAAATGCACGGGCGGCGCTTTTTCGTTGCCCGTCAATTTCGCCTCCAACTTTCAGGAGACGAGTTGATGGAAAATCAGCTTCAGCAGAACTACCCGCTTGAACGGCTTTTCACCATTAAAGACGCAGCCAAGGAAATTGGTGCGAAGGAGTGGCAACTCCGGCGCGCTGTCAAAGCAGGCCACATTCCGAGCTATGCGCCGTATAATTCGAGGCGCTTGGTCAAACTGTCGGAAGTGATCGCGCACATCGAAGCCTGCCGCATGGGAGGGGCCGACTAATGTCCATCAACTCTATTTTTCCGGAAGGCAACAGCGACGAGGCGGTCGAGTTCCTCGAACATATGTATCCCGGCCAGCACCGCCATCTGGTTTCCCTTCCGATAAAGGGGAGGCTGGAAGCCAGCACGTTCTCCGCGAGTGACGATGACGAGATGAGCGCTTGGATCGAGTCTCGGCAAGGCGAGGCTAATCTCTATTTTCATGTGAATGGCTTGCGCCCCGGCGTCAGGAATAAGAAAGCGAATAAGGATGAGGTTGCTACGGCGCATTTCGCGCATGTCGATATTGATGATCCTAATGCTGAAGAACGTGTTCTCAGTTTCTCGCCGCCTCCGACCGTCGTTGTGTTCTCCGGCGGGGGCTATCATGCCTATTGGAAGCTGAAGAACCCTACCGAAGATCTGGTTCGCATTGAAGCGATCAGCATGGCTTTGGCGAAAGCGCTCGGCGGTGACAACTGCCATAACATCGACCGCATCATGCGACTGCCGGGCACAGTGAACATTCCGAACGCGAAGAAGCAAATGAATGGGCGAAAGCCCACGCTTGCCTATGTCGTGAAGGCGGATTGGTCGCTGATCTATTCGCTAGGCGACTTTCCGTTAGACGACGGACCGAAGCCGGCTGGACCGAAGGGTGCAGTCGTGCAAGACACCCCTGTCGCTCCGGTGGGTATGGACGCGCTGCCGCCTGCTGTGACGGTTGCCACGCGAACGTTGATCGAACTGGGAGACGATCCTGATCGACCACGAGACAAGCCTGATGCCCACTTCCCCTCGCGTAGCGAGGCCGTGTACCGCGTCTCATGTGATCTTGGTCGCGCGGGCTGTTCCGAGGAGGTTATTGCCGGTGTGCTTATAAACCCGGCCTTCGGAATTGCACACTCGGTGCTGGAGAAGAAAAGGCCGGAACAGTATGCCTTGCGACAGGCGCGTTCCGCTTTGGCAGCGATATCGGATGGTTGGCCCGACGTGGATAAAAATGGCCACCCCAGACCCACTATGCGTAATTCGGTCGTGGCACTTCAGCGCTTGGGCTTCACCTTTTCTCACGACCTGTTTCGTCACCGGAAAGTCGTCAATGGCACAATGCTGGATGACCATTCGGGTGAAATTAGTGACGACGCTTGTGCTTTATTGCGCGCATTTGTCATCGAAAAGTTCAACTTCGACCCCAAAGCAGAGAATGTTCGTGACGCCGTTACCCAACTTTGTCTTGAGCACTCATTCCATCCGATCCGGCAAATGCTGGACGGACTGACGTGGGACGGCGTCGCGCGTGTCGATGGCTGGCTTATCCGATATATGGGCGCGGAGGACACTCCGTTAAACCGGGCGATAGGGCGGATCGTGTTGATTGCGGCGGTGAGGCGAGTTCGAGAACCCGGTGCCAAATTCGATACTATCATGATTCTCGAAGGCAAACAGGGAACCGGCAAGTCCACGGCGTTGCAAATCCTCGCCGGTCCCAACAATCATTCCGACAACGAATTGTTGACCCTCCCCACAAAAGAGCAGATGGAAGCCATGGAAGGGGTCTGGATATACGAACTGAGCGAAATGTCGGGTCTGAACAAGAGCGAGGCGGCAAAGATCAAGGCATTTGCATCACGCCAGTTTGACATGGCGCGCATGTCCTATGGACGCTTCTCGGATCGGCGTGGACGGCAGACCATATTCATGGGTACCACCAATGAATATAAATACCTCAAGGACCGCACAGGCAATCGCCGGTTTCTGCCCGTTAAAACCGGAGAAATCGACCTTGCTGGCCTTACTCACGACCGCCACCAGCTTTGGGCCGAAGCGGCGAAGCTGGAAGCCGAAGGTGCGAGCATTGTGCTACCGCAGGAACTTTGGGCGGTCGCCGCTGCTGAACAGGAGGATCGTCTGGAGGACGACCCATGGCTGGAAAAGCTGGCTGCAGTTAATGGAAGAGCGGCTGGCGAAGAAGTTCGTATTTCAACCGCCGAGTTACTGACGGATGTTCTCTCTATCCCGTTTGAACGCCAGCATAATGGCCATATGAAACGAGTTTCTGCTTTGATGCGCGAACTGGGCTGGGAACAGACAAAGTTCAAGATTGCGGGAAAAACCATGCGTGGTTTTCGTCGACCGAAGCCCGAAGAACACGTTGACGACGAACCGCAACGCGGGGACCACATTTCCTTCTAGCGTGGTGGCGGTGGCACCGGTGGCATGTGCTGTAGGCGGTGCCGTGTGCAGTGTGGGGTTGGTAAGCTAGCCAGCCGCCTGCCCGGGACCGTAGGTGTGGCATGCCACCACCGCCACCCGCCACCGTAAAGGCGGCGCTTCCGCATTCCGGCGCGTCGCAGCCACCCTGCCTACCGGGCGACTGGCCGCCTGTGTGGGCTGCTGGAACACCAATGGCGGGGTTTCACTGTCCCGCGTTGCTTGTGTTCCAAGTTGTAGCTGCCAGTTGTCGTGAGAGTTCTGAAAGGGTCTTGAGCGGCGATTTCAACCCAGATGGGGAAGAAGTCAAATCCATTCAGGACCGCGTCGTCTCGCGGTCTCGCTTTTCAACGACATGCGAGGTTACGGCGAAGGTTACAATTCGGGCCTTTCCCGGGTTTTTCCAGACAACCGGCGATTAATTGTGCCGGTTGTTACGCCGTGATTTTCTCGTAATTTTTGTCAAATGCGAGCAATGAAATGAAAGACTTTAGAGTTTCTATCACAAGCGCAACCCGTCGCCGTACGCTTCAGGACGGAACGGTGGCAGAGTACCCTCAATACTACTGCGAGTTCCGGGATCCGATCCTGAACAAGCGCCGCCGCCGCGCCTTTGATCGAAAGAAGGACGCCGAAGCCTTCCGCAACGACCTGCTGGTCAAGATTGCCGATGGCCGCTATGTGGACGAGCGGAAAGCGCCGACCGTGTCGCAGGCCATCGACCATTGGCTGGAAGATCGCGAATCCAAGGTCAAGCCGTCGACGCTTCTGGGATACAAGGTCGTGGTCAACGGCGCGATCCGGGGCCCCTTGTTGATCGGAACGCCACAGGAGCGGGCGAAATACACCGAGAACGGCGTTCCGCCGAAAGATGCGCGTTTCGTGAAGCTGCTCGGTGACATCAAGCTGACCGAACTGACCACCGCGATGATCCGGGCATGGTACAAGACTGTCGCGGAGCAATGCGGCACCTACACCGCCAAGCGCGCTAAAAGCCACCTCAAATCCATTCTGGCCCTTGCGGAGGAAGATTTTCTGGTTCGCGCGCCGTCCATGCCGACCGGGCTGGTTCGCGCCCGGACCCGGCAGAAACGCGTCATCCTCACCCCGGAACATATCGCCAAGGTGATTGCCGCCGCCAAGCATGACCCGGAATGCGGCGTCTATTATGCCTTTCCGTTCCTTGCCGGTACCCGCCCGTCCGAACAGTTGGGCCTGTTGTGGAGCGATGTCGATTTCGAGAAGAACCTTATTCGCATCTGTCGCATTCAGGAGCGCGACGGCTCGCTGACGGAAACGACCAAGACGGCGGCGGGCACGCGCGATATCCCGATGAGCGCCACCTTGCGCGAAATGCTGCTGGCGTGGCGTGTCCGTTGCCCGCGCAACAAGGGCGACCTGCACCGCGTGTTTCCCGGACCGGGGAGGCTACAGGCATGGCCCTTGCCGCGTCTGGGCGGTGGCGGCCCGCTGCTCTACCAGAACTTCCGCAAGCGTTTCTGGGTCCCGGCGTTCAAGCAGTTGAACGTGCCTTATGTGACACCGCACACGGCGCGACATTCGTTCATTTCGACCTTGCAGGCGGAGGGGATCGAGGTCGGGCTGGTGGCGAAGATTGCGGGCCATGCCAATCCAACCGTGACGCTCGGCCATTACACGCAGGCCGTCCGCAACGCCGATGTCGCCATTGAAGCGCTGGATCGCGCCTACGCCGGATAAGACAGAGCGGGCGTCGGCAAAACCGACGCCTGCCCACCTGTTTCATTGATCGGTTCCGGCTGCCGCCTATTCCGGTTGCAGGGCGATGTAATCTCCACTCTCGCATTCGCCGAATTCTTCCAGCGCCGCGTCAATCTCGTCAGCGGCCATCCCCATGAGTTCAGCGACCTGTTCCAGCGGAATCCATTCTTCCGCGCCGCTGCGCTTGTCTCTCACCATGATGTGCATTGCGCTCTCCTGTCTCTTCCCGAAAAGGAAAAGGCAAGGAAGAGCAGCGCGCAATTATTCGCGTGAAATCAAAATATTAGAGGAAGTCCGGTTGATGCAGCCTTGCCACATTGACCTGCGTGGCGCGGGAGCGGGCTACGGACGGGCGCTGCCGCCCGCTCGCTATGTATATAGCTGCCGCACCGGCTGCGGCCACGGCGTATGCCTTCCCGTGGCAGGACGCGGCCATGGCAGGAGCATGGCTGCCGCCCCGCCGACTGCTTCCGGGGCGGGGTGTCCGCAACTCCCCCCAACCCGGCAGTTTCGGCGATTACGGTCGGGACCCGTTCTGCCTTGCGAAGGGTCCCGAACCCATACCCAGGTATATGCCGCGCTCTTGCCATGTTCAGGCGCAGGTGTTGACCTTGCCGCTCTTGACCATTTCGCGCCATTTCGGCCCAAGCGTTTGCCGCGCCGGAATAGCGCGCTGCGCTCCCGGTTCTCCGTCATGGAACATCTGGATGGCGAATGCCTGTTCATGACGACCGTAGATAATAGGAACACCGGGCTGATAGGTCGTGGTTCCGCTATAATAGCCATCGTTGATATAGCCTGTGGTCTTATAGGAGCCGGGCGTCTGGACCATCTGCACATTGTTGGCGCTGCGTGCATCCACAATGATGTATCGGTCATATCCGGCCTTGATGGTTTCAATCGCCGCCTGCAACTGGGCGACCTTCGCCGCACCCGTGCCGCCGCAGATCGGTGCGGCGCTGGTTTGAACGATTGCCGTATTCGCGGACGTTCGCACGGCGCTGGACGAGGTACAGGCGGCCAAGGCGAGCGCAGGCGCGACGAGAGCGAGTGACTTCAAGGTGTTCATCTATTTATCCTGTTGAAAATAAAAATGATTTCCAAAAAACACGCTGGAAACTCGCCGTCAATTATCCCCTGATGGCGTTTCAGCTTCCAGATACTGGGCTTTGATGAAGCGAGGGTCCCAACGATGCGCCGCAGTTTCGGCAGCAAGCCGCAAGCGGTCGGGGCTGTTCGGGTTCAAGACCAGAAAGAACACCACATGAGCCGTGGTGAAAGCCCAGATGGAGCAACCCGGCGCGCAGGCGCGTAGCTGTTCCGAACGCTGCGCGATGAACGCCCCGCGCTCGATGCGCGGGAAATGCTGATAAATGAGCAGCGACTTGCCCGGACCGTAGAATGCCGCCGCCTCATCCAGATAGAGGTACTTGGACGAGTTCTTCCGGCCCTTCCGCAACGATACTTCCAAGCCGTTGTCGGGATCGAAGAAGACAAGGTCGGTATCGGCAAGCGCAGCGGCGCAGCGATCCATGAACGCCTGCCGTCCCGCGCTATCGTCCGGTAGAAGCTCGTTGAAATACGAAGCCCGCGCTATCGCGCCGCTGTCCTCGATCACCTGCAAGCGGCGACGGTCCGGCTCGCCCGCCGCGTGGGTCAGAATGTCGAACAGGTACGGATCGAAATGGCGGAACCTGTCGGGCTGCTGCAAGTAGCCAAGCTTATTGCCGTCCGTTCGCCCGTCCTCCGGCGTCAGCATCCAGCAGACGCCTATGGAATTCGTCCCATCCGCTGACAAGGCCCGCAGCAACGCGTATTTCCGGTAATCGTTTATGTCCCCGACATATTGGTGCTTCATGCACGTCCCCCGAATCAAATGACGTGCCCAGTATGTCAAAATACCCCTATTTGGGGTATCCGAAATTCGGGTTCAAATAGACCGCTGGTTCTCAAAACTGGCGGCTCCCGTTGTCATCGCTTCAACCTGATCTTTATCGCAGATTGATTGAGTTGCTGATTGCAGCTCGAAAAGATGCGGGCATTACACAGGTCGAACTCGGTAAGCGGATCGGCAAACGTCAAACCTTCGTCTCAAAATTTGAGCAGGGCGAGCGTGGCCTCGATATCGCGGAGTTCATAATGGTCAGTCGGGCAATCGGCACCGATCCGCACCAGATCATCCGAATTGCGGAAGCCGCCGAGCGGTGAATGCCAAAAGCTGAACGTCATTGTGCCGTGCGGTCGTCAGTTTCCGACCCCATCACGGTCGAAACTGCGGCGTTGCCATTGTGCCGAACGCAGACATTCGAAACACCATAGGTAATGTCGGCTTCGCGACAACAGGAGACATTCGCCTCAAACCAGGCATTGTCCACTTTGGGGCCGGAAAAGGACCGTACGTCTGTTCAGCAACTCTAGGTTCCCATCCCCAGTCTATCTGTGTTTGAGACCCAAGCCGCTATGTTGCGTAAAAATTCCCACACATCATCCTGTGCGGGTCTGACGTACGCGGCAAGGGACGGGTCCGATCCCAGCGCGGCGAACACCTCGCCCAGCCAGACCGATTTATTACGGTTACAGTTCAAATGGGGTAGCCATGATTCAAGTTCTCCGGCGCGCACCGTGAACAGGCCATAGGTCTCCATCTGGTTGAAAAAAGCTACCGCTGTAGCAAGCTCATCGCCGGTCAGCAGGGCGATCCCTCCTTGCCTTTTATAATCAGGGTTGGCGGCATGAAGATATGCTCTCACGGTTTGACGTGTGTTTCGGAGGCCCTGTCGCAGTCCTTCTGGTATGCCGGCGGCATTGAAGTACTTGGTGCAGACCTGCCCGTCTTCTTTGATCCAGTCGATGTCAACCACCAGCGCTGACGGCACGCCGACTTGGCGTAGCTCCGCCACGATTTCCGAGGCCGTTTGCTTGTTGTGAGCATTGAGGAATGTCGCATGGCGGACGCTTGGCGGGGAATATAGATTTAGCCTATTGTTGATTTCCTCATAGAATGCGCGATCGGCATCCGCCTCAACGACTACAGCAGATTCATAAAATAAGGCCGAGACTACCCCCACAGATCGCAGCAGGGGATCGTTCATCATTTGTGACAGCCGTGCCGCAGGTAATAGCTGCGCCGTTCCTCTTCCCGCCCGATGTGTGAGTCGCACAACATCGATCGGCACGCCCGCGGACAGGCAGCCCATCAGGAAATGCGGGCTGTGCGTCGCAGCGAAAAGCTGCTTGTCTGCGCCGATTTTGAGCCCTATCTGCCTTCCAAGCGTGTAGGCGAGGCCGGGATGTAGAAATGCTTCCGGCTCATCAATGACAAGAACTTCCACATCGCCTGCAATGACCTCCGACAGGACGCCAACAAACGCTTTTGTCCCATCACTCGATGCGGAAAGAGCATGTGAATTCCGAAAAAATTCAATGGCCTCAGCCGTAAAAGCGCGTTCGATTTCTGCAGGCGGCCTCGTTTCTGACAATGCATATGCGAATGAGCCCATGTTGGTCGCATCAATCACGCAGACCGTCCCAAAACGCTTCGGGCGTGTGTTCCTGAGCGTGCTTGTGCTTGATCGATGCGATTTTCCGGAGATTTCCGCTCGTGGGCGATTATGGGTGGCATGAGGGCTCGACGGGATGCTTTC
>JASGEZ010000171.1:0-33131 GCA_047605905.1 Microlunatus sp. | reverse complement strand
GGTCGGGTTGACGGCGATTTCGGCGACTGCTGCTTTCACCGCGAAGGAGACTCGTCCGCTCACCTTGGAGGAGATCGATGTGGTGAAGTCCAGTGATCGGGAGCGGGAAGCTGTCGCAGCCGCCACCGTGGTCCCCGCCTAGCTCACGCCTAGCTCGGTGGCGCGGAGAGTTCGGCCGAGCTAGGCCAGCACGTCGACCGGGTCGCCGACCCGGACCACTCCGTACGGCGGCTCGGGGATCGCGTTCACGGCGAACAGCAGCTTGCTGCCGATCTTGCGATGCCGGGCCAGGCTGACCAGAGGCTCCTTGGTCCGTTCCGCGGTATCCGGGTCGATGGTGGTGAGTACGCAGCGCGCACACGGTTTGACGATCTTGAACACGACGTCGCCGACCCGGACCCGACGCCAGCTGTCCTCGGCGAAGGGTTCGGCGCCACGGATCACCAGGCTGGGGCGGAAGCGGGTGATCGGCAGCGGGCCGTCTTCGGCCCGCGGGCCGGTGGCGATCCAGGTGTTCAGCTGCTCGAGCGACTCCTCGGTGACCACCAGCAAGGGGAAACCGTCGGCAAAGGAGACCACATCGCTCGGCTCCGCGTAGCGCCGATCCACCGGTCGGCGGCGTGGGTCGTCGAGATAAACCAGCCGGACCGGTCTGCCGATGACCTGACTGAACCAGTCGTGGGCGCTGTCATCGGCGAGACTCGCGGCGATCCGATCCCGCCAGAGTTCGACCTCCGCCAACGGCCCACGCTTCGGGCGTACGACCGCCAGATCCTCGATCCCGGGGAAGCGCAGCCGCAGTCCCTCCCCGGTGATCACCGGGTCGACCAGCACGAGCCGGTTCTCCTCGCGGGCGGTGACGGCTCTGCCGGACGGGTCGACGACCATCCACCGCCGGTCGCCGAGCAGACCCCAGGGTTCGACCTCGCAGGCCGGTAGATCCTCGCCGCGGCAGGATTTCACCGGATAGCGACGTAGCCGGCTCAGCCGCAGATCGGTCGACCCCACCCCCGGAGTCTCGACTCCGTTGTCGGATCAGTCAAACGAGAAACCAGCGGATCAGTCGACGATGGAGTCGATGCTGCGCTGCACGATGAGTGGATCGGCCGCGTGGACGATCGAGGTGTCCTTGTCGTCGTAGTCGAACTGGTTCAAGAAGAAGCGCATCGCGTTGATTCGGGCCCGCTTCTTGTCGTTGCTCTTGATCGAGGTCCACGGCGCGAAGTCGGTGTCGGTGCGCAGCACCATCGCCTCTTTCGCCTCGCCGTAGGCATCCCACTTGTCCAGTGACTCCAGATCCATCGGCGACAGCTTCCAGCGCCGGACCGGGTCGATCTGGCGGATCGCGAACCGGGTGCGCTGCTCGGACTGGGTGACCGAGAACCAGAACTTGGTCAGCAGGAACCCGCTGTCGACCAGCATCTCCTCGAACAGCGGCGCCTGGTGCAGGAACTGCTCGTACTGCCGGTCGCTGCAGAACCCCATCACCCGCTCGACTCCGGCGCGGTTGTACCAGGAGCGATCGAACAGCACGATCTCCCCGGCCGTCGGCAGGTGGGTGATGTAGCGCTGGAAATACCACTGACCCAGCTCGGTCGAGGTCGGCTTGGTGAGCGCGACCACCCGAGCGGCACGCGGATTCAAGTGCTCCATGAACCGCTTGATGGTGCCACCCTTGCCGGCTGCGTCGCGGCCCTCGAACAAGATCACGATCCGGCTGCCGGTGTCCTGCACCCAATACTGCAGCTTCAGCAGCTCGATCTGCAGCGCGTACTTCTCCTGCTCGTAGACCTCGCGCTCCATCCGCTCGTCGTACGGGTAGTCCTCCCGCCAGGTCTCGACCGGATCGCCACCCGGATCGATCAGGTCGGGGTCGGAGCCGTGCTCGTCATGCCGGACCGTGTAGCCGTCGTGGAGCAGGTGGTCGAGGTACTCGCGGAAGTTCTCACGGATGATCACGGGGTCAGTATCGACCCGCCCGGCGAACAACGGGTTAACGGGTCCCCGGATGCTCGATCTCCGGACGCAGCTTCCTCCGCAGCGCGCCTGAACGGAGGTGACCAGAGACACAGTCGGTGGACAGGCAGTAAGGCTAGCCTTCTCTCATGGCAGATCGTCCGCGCAAACCGCGTCAGTCCCGTTCCGCCACCGTGCTCCGCAAGGAGTGGCTCAGCCCGGGGATGGTGCGCGTCTATTTCGGCGGCGAAGGTCTGCGGACCATGCCGGAGCTGACCTTCACCGATCACTACGTGAAGCTGCTCTTCCCGCCGCCGGGGGCGGACTACCGGTGGCCGTTCGATCCCGAGCAGGTCCGCGGTGAGCGACCGGCCGAGGAGTGGCCGGTCACCAGGACGTACACGATCCGCTCTTTCGACCCCGCGACCGCGGAGATGGCGATCGACTTCGTCGTGCACGGTGATGTCGGTCTGGCTGGTCCTTGGGCCGCGAACGTGGAGCCGGGGGAGAGCATCGGCTTCTTCGGCCCCGGAGGTGCGTACGCGCCCGATCCCGCCGCGCCCAGCCATCTGCTGGTCGGCGACGAGGCAGCACTCCCCGCGGTCGCTGCCGCGCTGGACGCGCTGCCCGACGACGCGAGTGTCGACGTCTATGTCGAGGTGGCCGATGCGGCACACCAGATCCCGCTGAGACTGACTCGCGGGACCCGGCTGACCTGGGTGCACCGGGGCGAGCACCCGTACGGGGTCCCGTTGGCGACGGCGGTCCGGACCGGCTGGGTGCCGGAGGACGGTGCTCAGGTGTTCGTGCACGGAAACGCCGAGCTGGTGAAGGATCTGCGCCGTTTCCTGTTCGTCGACCATCGGTACGACCGCCGGCTGGTGTCGATCTCGGGCTATTGGCGGACCGGATTCAACGAGGACGGGTGGCAGGGTTCCAAGCGGGACTTCAACGCGCAGATGGAGAGCGAGGAGCAGGCTGCCCTGAGTTGACCGGCACGGCGGATCCTGTGGGTATCGTCACCGGCTGGAGCGCCCGCACCGGGAGATGAGGAACCGATGAGCAACAAGGTCGCCGAGTGGCGAACCAGCCACGTGCCAGGCCGCTGGCCGGTGCTGATGGGTCCGTCCAGTCTGGTCATCGTCAGTCCCGCGACCGATGCCGATCTGAACTCGCTGTGGGAGAAGGTGATCGGCACCGCTTCGATGGCCGAACTGGTCTCGGCACTGGCGATGATCGGTCCCGACGCCAGCCCCGATCTGGTCGCCATGTTCTGGTCCTCCGCCGGTATGCGCTCCTTGGTGCGCGGCAACGTACGGCTGCTGGATCCGACCTCGGCCGAGGTGATCGCCGACGGCGCCGGCATGCTCACCTGGCGCGAGGTCGGCCTCGGTGACCGGACTCAGGTCGAGATCGACCTGGGCGCCGGGCCGGTGGGTGATCGCGGACTCCCGCTGGTGATCGGCGCGGTGCGGGCGGGAGCGGTGCGGATCGAGGCCGGTGACGCTGCCGCGGTGATCTCGCCGCAGGCGACCGCGATCGAACAGACCATCCCGCCGGACCAGGTCGCCAGCTGGGCGGACGCCGACCAGGCGCCGCTGGAATCGTCGGAGCCGGATCTGGTCGCCTCCGGTGCGCTGTGGCCGCCGAGCGACCGACCTCCGTTCGCGTCCGTTTCGGCCTCCGACGAGTTCGAGTCTCCGCTGGAGCAGGCATTCACCCGCAAGACCGAGCCGCCATCCACCGGCGTTGCCTCGACCAAGGGCCTCGAGGACGGGGCCGGCGTCGCCGAGGAGAAGTCCGTCGACGCGGCAGCACTCGCGACCGCCGGCAAGGCGGCCGTGCTGGTCCAGGCTGCGCTGTGCCTGTCCGGTCACCCGAACCCGCCGTACGCCGACCGTTGCCCACTGTGCGACTCGCCGGTGCCGCCACAATCGCCGCGACTGGTGGCTCGGCCGGTGCTCGGCATCCTGCGATCCCCGGACGGCACCAGCGTCGCGATCGATCGGCCGGTGCTGGTCGGGCGCGCACCGGTCTCGCGGGACGACTTGCCGGAGGCGCCGTCGCTGCTGCGGGTGCCGAGCCCCGGGCAGGACATCAGCCGTACGCATCTGCTGGTCAGCCCCGACGATTGGGAGATCCGGCTCACGGATCTGCACTCCACCAACGGAACCACGATCATCCGGCCCGGGGCCGGAACCGACCGACTCAAGCTACGGCCCGGCGATCCGCTGGCGGTCTCGGTCGGCACCTTGGTGGAACTCGGGGACGGAGTCAGCGTCCTGGTCGACGGTCCACCGCAACCCGACTGACCCGTGACCGTTGCGGGACGGTAGTCGCAGTTTCAACTTCCGCTCGGTAGGGTCGACCTCGACTCAGTCGGGGGAAGGGGTTGGAATTGGTGTCGGCTGCCTGGGGTTCGGCGACCCCGCTTCCGCCGGGAGTTCAGATCGGCGCGACCGGCTCGCGGCTGCTGGCCGCGCTCGTGGAGGTCGGTCCGGTGTGGCTGCTGACCGGTCTGGCGCTCCTCTTCGGCGCCGGGCTGGAGGGTCGTGGCCTGCTGGCGATCGTGAGTTGCCTGCTGGGTCTCGGCTGGGCCGTCTTCGTCTGGTCCGGGCGGGCGACCAAGGCCGCCGGTCTGGGAATGCGGCTGGACAGCATCCAGATCGTCGGGTGTTGTGACGGCCGGCCGATCGGCTGGCGCCGGGTGCTGCTGCGTTCGCTGGTCTTCGCGGTCTTGACCGTGACCGGGATCGGCCTGGTCGCGATGCTGATCGCGATGGGTCGGCATCCGAATCGTCAGGGTTGGCACGACCTCGCCGTGGATGCGGTCGTCATCAAGGAACTTCCGCCACCCCCGGTGATTCCCGCCTCGGTCTCGGCGACGGCTCCGGTGCCGGTGACTGCCTCGGTGTCGGCGACCTTCCCGGCGCCGGCAGAGCCGCAATCGGTGGTGTCCGGCGAGGCGACGCTGGTCACGCCCCTGGTCTCACCGATACCAGGGGAGCCGTCGGTGCTGCCGGTTTCCGTGCTTTTGCCGGCGACCGGGATCCATCCACTCGCGGAAGCGCCGGCATCGGACCACGCGTGGTGGCTGCGTCTCGACGACGGTCGCGACATCGGCATCGACGACGGTCTGGTGCTGCTCGGCCGGAACCCGCAGCCTCGGGTCGGGGAGGAGGATGCTCTCCTGCTCAAGGTGATCGACAATGGCCGTACCGTCTCCAAGTCCCACCTGGCGATCGGACTGGACGCGCGCGGGCTGTTCGTGGTGGATCGTGGTTCGACCAACGGCACCACGGTGACCGACCCGGACGGTACTCAGCGAGCCTGTCCGCCCGGCGACCAGATCGCCTTGATCGGGGGATCGATCGTCTCCTTCGGCGATCACCGGCTGCAGGTCCACCGGACCAGGTCATCGTGAGCCGGCCCGGCCCGAGCCACTAGGGTCGGGTCATGCTGCTGTCCGACCGTGACATCAAAGCCGAGATCGAGCGCGGCCGCATCGGCCTGGAGCCCTACGACGCCGCGATGGTGCAGCCCTCCAGCATCGATGTCCGGTTGGACCGCTTCTTCCGGGTGTTCGAAAACCATCGCTATCCGCACATCGACCCGGCGGAGGACCAGTCCGAGCTGACCCGGCCGATCGACGTCGCCCCGGACGAGCCGTTCATCCTGCACCCGGGCGAGTTCGCGCTCGGGTCGATCTTCGAGGTCGTCACCCTGCCCGACGACATCGCCGCCCGGGTCGAGGGCAAGTCGTCGCTCGGCCGGCTCGGTCTGCTCACCCACGCCACGGCGGGGTTCATCGATCCCGGATTCAGCGGTCACGTCACCCTGGAGCTGTCCAACGTCGCCACCTTGCCGATCAAGCTGTGGCCCGGCATGAAGATCGGTCAGCTCTGCTTCTTCCGGCTGACCACCGCGGCCGAGCATCCGTACGGTTCCGCCGTCTACGGATCGCACTATCAGGGCCAACGGGGACCGACGCCGAGCCGGTCCCACGTCAACTTCCACCGCTCCGAGATCTGAGGTCCCTCCGGCGTCAGCCGCCTTGTTCGGTGGCCGGGATCGGGACGGCGATGAGCGTCAACGCGACCGGTACGGCGTCGTCGGGGCGCTTGTCGCGGTGGCCGACGGGCCGGCGGTCGGCCAGCGGCAGGATGAGCTCGCGCCATGACCTCATCAGCTCGGCGAACTCGTCCGGGGTCAGATAAAGCAGGCTGTTGCCGGCACCGGCGTGCTCGACCCAGGCCGGGTCCTCACCCTCCCGACGCTGTTGCCAGTCGGCGAGTTCCTCGATGGCCCGCTCGGCGACGTACCGCTCGATCGCGTCCTTCGTCTCGTACGCCCCAGGCTCCTCCGGGCGGAACTCCGTCGAGGTCGCCGTGACCCGCCAGGGGTGTGCCCGTCCATCGTTGCTGTCGGCCGGCTCGATGAAGCCGTACTTGGCCAGCTGCCGCAGATGGTGACTGGCCAAGGCATGACTGATGTCGAGCTGTCGGGCAGCGTCCGCGGCGGTGAGCGTGCCCTCCCGGGCGACGAGACCATGCAACTCGAGCCGCAGTGGGTGGGCGAACGCGCGGAGCGCGAGCGGATCGGACACCGTGCGGAGGCGGACGTTCGACGGCAAACCCATGGTGGGCATCCTGACTCCCGCGGCCGGATTGTCAAGTACGTCCTCGAGTGCCAGGGCCTCGTCGAGCGCGTCCGGTGCGGCGTCGCCTGAGTCGGCGGCAGCGGCACCGCCTGCGGACGCGGCGAGTCGGCGGAGTCCGACCAGCGCCACGAGACCGGCGACGACATAGCCGACGCCCTGGATGCTGATCACCGCGACGATGCCGAGGTGGCCCGCGAGGAGACCGGCGATCGGCGTGCCGATCAGCATGGCGGCGTTCTGCAGCGTGGTCAGCGTGCCGAACACGCGACCCCGGTTGGTGTCCTCGGTCGCCGTCTGGAAGACCGTGAGTGCGCCGGCGAACAGTGCTGCCCCGGGAACGCCGACCAGCCCGATCAGCACCAGGGCGGGCCAGACGGCGTCGGTGAGCAGCGGATAAAGGAACAACGCCAGGTCGAGCAGGCCGAACATCACCGCACCCCAGCCGAACAGTGCCCGTGGCGTGAGCCGGTGACCGAGTGCGGTGAGCAGCAGCCCGCCGAGGATGCCGCCGACGGCCTGGACGGACAGGATCGTGCCGTAGGTCTGCGCGGTCGCATGCAGCACATCGCTGACGAATGGGGCGAACAAGGTGCCCATCACTGCCTCGCCCACACCGGAGGCGGCGTAGAAGAACACCACCACCAGCAGGGCCCGGCTGCCGCGGATCGCGGCCAGCCCGTCGAGCAGCTCTCGGGTCACCGGGGCGTGGTGAGTGGCCGACTCGCGGATCGGACGGTGCCGAATGGCGACGATCAGCGCGGCGGCGATCAGGAAGGTGGCCACATCGAGGTACGCGAGCAGCGGCAAGCCGCCGAACGCGACCACCACGCCGCCCAGGGCCGCACCGACCAGGCGGGCCACGTTGCGGACCTGGGCGTTCAGGGCATTGGCGGTGACCCGCTGCCCGGGATCGACCAGCGCGGCGAACAGCGTCGCCTCGGCCGCCACGAAGAACGGCGTCAGACAGCTGCTGGCTGCGACGACCGCGAGCACGACCCAGATCCGGCCCGCGTCGTGCACCAGCAGGAGCGGCAGCATGATCGCCGCGAGCAGCAGATTCACCGCGATCATCAACCGGCGGCGATCCCAGCGGTCGGCGGCCACGCCGGCCGGCGACCCGAACACCACCTGCGGGATCTGAGTCGCCAGCAAGGCCGCGGCTGTCGCCATGGTGGAGCCGGTGAGTGCGTAGACCTGGAAGGCCACCCCGGTGGCGAGCATCCAGTCGCCGGTCTGGGAGATCAGCCCGGCGCCGAGCAGCAGCATCAGGTCGCGGTTCCCGAGCAGCGCGCGAACTCTTCGATGGGGAGCAGATGCCAAAGACATGCTTGACAGTTTGAGAGGCTCTCCTCGAGATGTCAAGCAAGTGCTTGGGATATTGTCGTTCGGGCCGGACGGCCCGGGTTCTGCTCGGCGATTGGTCGGATCAGGCGCGGTAGACGGCGATCTCCCCGGAGGCTGTGCGAGCCCGGACACTGACGTACGGTTCGCCGTCGGTCGGCGCGTTGCAGGCATCCATGGCGACGCGTACGGCGCCGCTGACCGAGCTCAAGTCCAGCCAGGCGGTGAGCCCGTCGGCGATCCCGATCGTCAGGGAGCCGGAGGCTGAGCGTAGATCGATCGACCCGCGCGCGCCTGGCACCGAGATGTCCCCTGAGCCGGAGGAGGCCCGCAGTTCGGCGGCGCGCAACGACCGGACCAGCAGATCGCCGGATCCCGACTTGGCCGAGACGGGGCAATGTGCTTCGCCGACCACGATGTCGCCGGATCCGCTGGTGAGCCGGGCCGAGCTGCCGTCCAGGCTGCCGACCGATACCGATCCCGAGCCGGTCGTCACATCCAGGTCCTGGGCGCCGGTGAGACTGATGTCTCCCGATCCGGTGACCAGTCGGCAACGGCCCAGTGGAACCGTCGCCGTCACATCGGCGGAGCCGGTCCGGGCGGTCAAGGCCGTACCGGCGGGGACGCCGATCCGGATGTGCGCGGTCTGACCTCTGAAGGCCTGCTCGGGGAACCAGATCCGCAGGGTGTCGGCCTCGTGCCGGACGCTGGTCTCCTGCAACAGATCCTCGGCCGCGCTGACGGTTCCCTCGACGATGTCGTCGAGCGGACCGGCCTCGATGCTCAGGGATCCTCGGGCGAGATTGTCCACGACGATGGCGCGGACTCCGGCTGCGTCGAAAGTGCGGGCGGTCATCGGACCCATCCTTGGACGGTGCCGCGTTGACTCGGTGGCGTCGGGGCTTCGGGTGCGTGCTTGGTGCCGGCGTTCCGACGGCCGAACAGCCCGCTGGGACCGAACGGACCGTGCGGGCCGAAGACGCCGTACGGGCCGAAGGGGCCACCCTCGCCCGGAGGAATGGGCGGGGCTGGCGGCGTGGAAGGCGTCGGTGGCTGGCGCTGGCTGAGGGCATCCATCACTGCCCGAAGCAGCCACGCATTGGTGGAGATCCCTTCCGTGTCGGCCTGTTCGTCGACTCGAGACTTGACCGACGCCGGCAGTCGGAGGCTGATCCGGGCCACCGGTTCGTCATCGTCGGCAGTCGGGCTGTCATCGAGATCGGACAGGGTCCGGGTCGGTTCGGAGTCGGTGGGTAGGAGGAGCGTCGGCTCCGCGGTTGGGGCGGCCACCGACACCACGAGTTCGGGGTCGACGCCGCTGATGCGGAGCTCGACGCTGCTCGGGGCGATCTCGGCGCTGACCTGTGCGGCGGCATCGGACAAGGCGCTGATCAGGGCCAGTCGGGTGCTGGCTTCCACTGCTCCGCCCAGGTGTTCGGCCACCAGGCGGGTGTTGTCATCACCGAGTGCGGCGGCGGTCGTGACGCCGCGTTGCACTGTTTCCAGATAGGGCGATAGATCCATGACGTCAACAGTGACATCACTATGACGTCATATCAAGAGTTAGTGATGTCAAAAACTGACCCAGGGTCGCCATCGATACGTACGACTGGCGTCAAATCCCGAATTCGCGGTGGATGCATTCCGCCGCGAAGTCGGGGCCGGGGCCCGGGTTGAGGCGCTTGCCGAGGCGGAGTCCGGGGCGCGCCGGATCGGTTCCCTGGCTGCCCTGGTCCGGGCGTTTAGGGTCGCAATGGTTGGCATGGGCGACCGGGCCAGACGCGGTCCCGGCCCGCAGAGGTGCTGGGACCCAACCGCAGTCGGAGTAGCAGAGGTTTCGCGTGATCGAGTTCGAGTCAGTCTCCAAGACCTTCCGGGACGGGACGACGGCTGTCGACAATCTGAGCCTGACCGTGCCGTCGGGCAAGGTCACCGTCATCGTGGGGCCGCCCCGCTGTGGCAAGACCACCGCCCTGCGGATGGTCAATCGGATGCTGGAACCGTCGAAGGGCAAGCTCAGCTGGGACGGCAAGCCGATCAAGTCGCGGCGCAAGACGGCGCTGCGAAGGCAGATGGGGTACGTGATCCCGAGCGGGGGTCTGTTCCCGCACCGGACCGTGCTCGAGAACATCGCCACCGTCCCCAGCCTGCTCGGCTGGGATCGGACCAAGTCCGGTAAGCGGGCCGTCGAACTGCTCGGCAGCGTCGGCCTGGACCGTCCGCTCGGTGATCGGTATCCCGCCCAGCTGTCCGACGGGCAGCAGCAGCGCGTCGCGATGGCCCGCGCCTTGGCCGCCGATCCGCCGGTGCTGTTGCTGGACGAACCGTTCTCTGCCGTCGACCCGGCGGTGCGCAGCGAGTTGCAGGACGTCTTCCTCGGCCTCCAACGGCAACTCGGCAAGACCGTCATCATCACCACCGACGACATCGACGAGGCGATCCGGTTGGGCGACCAGGTCGCCGTGCTGGGGCCCGGGGGCCGGCTCGCCCAGGTCGGCGCGCCGCAGCAGATCCTGGACGAGCCCGCAGATGCCTTTGTCGAGGGCTTCGTCGGCAAGGACCGTGGCTACCGCGCACTGTCGTTCCAGCCGGCCTCCGGCTTGCCCCTGGGCGGCGTGCAGGTTGTCCGCGATGCCGCGTACGGCGGTGGCGGCGGCCCGACCCTGGTGGTCAATGCCGACGCGCAGCCGGTCGGTTGGGCGAATCCGTCGCGCCCGGGCTCGACCCTGATCCTGGGTGCGGTCTTCGACCCCGAGCGGGATTCGCTGCGCAATGCGCTCGACGCCACACTGACCTCGCCGGTCGGCCTGGCCGTGGCGGTCACCGGACCGCAGCGCCGGTACGCGGGTGTGGTCAACGCCGACATGATCTTGGCCCACGTGACCCGTATTCGCGGTCAGCTCGCCGAGTCGGTTGCCGTGCGCGCCGATCTCTCGGTCCCGGCCGGCCACTACCCGTCCGCCGAGCCTGCCCCGGCGACGGCCGCCCCGGCGGGGACGACTGCTCCGGCGGAGCCTGTCCTGACGGAGACTGTCCTGACGGAGACTGCTCCGGCGGAGACGACCGGGGGCTGGGACGAGGATCCGGAGGCGACCTCCGTACGCGGTGTTCCCGTGGTCGACACCGTTCCACCGGTCTCGAGCGACGCGCCGGTTCCGCAGGCAGCGCCTGACCTGCCGGCAGAGACCGACGTGTCGGCGGCTCCCGAGGCACCGGCCGGGCCTGATGCGCCGGAGACTCTCGTGTGGGCGGACGATCCGGACGCCACCCGGATCTCCGGGCCGCTGCCGGACGACATCCAGGTCGGTGAGCACGCAGCTGGTGAGGATCTGGCGACGGAGGTTCCGGTGTCCGAGGACGCCGCCGCCGAGGATGCCGAGGACGTACCGCTTCCCGAGGAGCCCCAGCCGGTGCAGGATCAGCCTGCTGACTCCGAGGACCATGACCAGGAAACCCCGCGATGAGTGGGGTGATCGACTGGGGCTGGATCCAGGGCAACCTGACCATGCTTGCCCAGCTGACCGGTGAGCATGTGGCTCTGGCGATCCTGCCGGTGCTGGCGGCGTTCCTGATCTCGATCCCGCTCGGCTATCTGGTGTTCCGGACCGGGCGGTTCGCCAATGTCGTCCTGGTCCTGCTCGGCATCGTCTCTGCGATTCCGTCGCTGGCGCTGTTCGTGGTGATGCCGGCCATCCTGAACCGGAAGATCTGGGATCCGGTCAACATCGTGGTCGCGTTGACGGCCTACTCCGTCATCCTGCTCGTCCGTAGCGTGGTCGAAGGTCTCCGCTCGGTGCCGGCCACCGTCAACTCCTCGGCTACGGCGGCTGGCTTCGGCCGCGCCGGGCGCCTCTTCCGGGTCGAGCTGCCACTGGCGATGCCCGCGGTCTTCACCGGTCTCCGGCTGGTGACTGTCTCCAACATCGCCGTGGTCAGCGTCGGAGCGCTGATCGGCATCGGTGCGCTGGGTGAGCTCTTCACCAGTGGCATGCACACCGGGTTCGTCACGCCGGTCGTCGTCGGCCTGGTGCTCAGCCTGCTGCTGGCGCTGATCTTCGACGGGCTGATCCTGCTGATCCGGCGGGGCGCGCTGCCCTGGGCCCGGGGACGGAGGTCGGCATGATCTGGAGCTACCTGCTGGACCCGGCCAACTGGAACGTGGCGGAGAACGGCCTGTTGCTGCTGCTCGGGCAGCACCTCGCGTACACCGCCGTGGCGGTCGTCGTCGCGGCTGTGGCCGGGATTCTGCTCGGGATCCTGATCGGACACACCGGGCACGGCCGGTTCGTCGGCACCGGGCTGCACGGCTTGGCCCGGGCGATCCCCAGCCTGGGTCTGCTGGTTCTGGTGGTGATCGCGTTGAGCGGCGGGATCGGGCCGATCACCGGTGTGCTCGCGATCCTGGCGCTGCCGCCGATTCTGACCGCTACCGCGGCAGGGGTGGCCGGTGCCGACCGGGAGGCGGTGCACGCCGCACGTGCGCTGGGTATGACCGGCAATCAGGTCGTCGGCAAGGTCGAGTGGCCGCTCGCACTGCCGAGTGTCATTTCGGGACTCCGGAGTGCGACGCGGCAGGTGGTCGCGGTCGCCACGGTCGCCGGCTTCGTCTCGGGCGGGGGGCTCGGGCAGCTATTGGTCAAGGGCCGGTCGGACGGGAACTACGCCGAGATGTTCGCCGGTGCGGTCACCATCGCCGCACTTGCGATCGTGCTCGATCTGCTCCTCGGCCTGCTGGGCTGGCTGGCCGCTCGCCGTACCAATCCGGGCGGCCCCGCTGCCCACGTGGCACTCGTCGCGGGCGCGTAGCCGGACGAGGCAGCGGCAGGAGTCGACACGGATGGGACGGGTACGCAAGTTTTTGACGGCGGTCTCGCTCGCGGCGACGGCATTCGCTCTGGCTGCCTGCGGCAACGCCGGTGACCCGCTTTCCCCCGATTCCGCCTCGCCGAGCCCCCCGGTGGTTGTCGGCTCGGCCAATGTCACCGAGAGCCGAGTCCTGGGCGAGCTCTACGCGCAGGCGATCGGGGCCAAGGGCGTACCGGTCGAGACCAAACCCGGCCTTGCATCGCGGGAAGCCTCCATCACGGCGCTCAAGGAAGGCGCCGTCTCGGTGGTCCCGGAATACACCGGCGGCCTGTTGCTCGCCCTCGATCCCGCGGCGCCGGCGACCACCGAGTCGGAGATCATGCAGGTGCTCCCGACGGCGATCGGTGCGGAGTTGAAGGTCCTGGAGCCCTCGCCGGCCCAGAACCAGTTCGTGTACGTCGTCACCAAGCAGACCTCGCAACAACTCGGGATCACGTCCCTCGACGGGCTCGAGAAGGTCCCGCCGACCGCGATCCTCGGCGGCCCCGCCCAGCTCAAGGACCAGGCGTACGGCCTGCCCGGGCTGCAGAAGATCTACGGCGCGAAGTTCACCCGGTTCACGCCGTATGATGCCCTGGCGTTGAAGGTGGCTGACCTGAATGCGAACAAGATCCAGCTCGCCGCCTTGTCCACCACCGACGCGGCCATTCGCGACAACGGCTATGTGATGCTGACCGACCCGCAGTCGATGATCCTGCCGCAGAACGTCATCCCGCTGGTGCGGGCCGACGTGGCCGCCAACACCGCGGCCGTCGATGCGATCAATGCCGTGCAGCAGGCCCTCACCACCGACGACCTGGCCGCCCTGAACAAGCAGGTCGATTCGGGCCATGAGGATCCCCACGAGGTTGCCGCCACCTGGCTGAAGGCGAAGGGTCTGGTCTGACGTCCCGCGCCCTCGGACTATCCGGGGTCAGCGGGAGCCTTGCCGGTGCGCTCGTCACGATCGGCCCACTCGAGCAGGGTGTCGAGCGAGTACGGGTGGTCGTCGATGTCGGCGTGCAGGTCACCGATCTCGGCGAACCGATGGGGCACGGTGGCGATGGTGAAATCGTGCGGATCGGCGTCGGCGATCTCGGACCAGCGCAGGGGCGTCGACACCAGTCCTTCCGGTGTGCCTCGCACGGAGTAGGCGCTGGCAATCGTGTGGTCCCGGGCGTTCTGGTTGTAGTCCACGAAGACCGTTGCCGGGTCTCGATCCTTGCGCCACCAGGTGAGGTCGACCAGCCCCCTGGCGCGGCGCTCGACCTCGCGCGCGAATGCCCAGGCCGCCCGGCGTACGTCGGCGAAACCGTGCATCGGAGGAATCCGTACATAGATATGCAGCCCCTTGCCGCCGGAGGTCTTGGGATAGCCGACTGCTCCGAGCTCGGCCAGCACTTCCTGGACGATGACGGCCACCCGGCGGATGTCGTCGTAGCCCGCCTGCACCCCCGGATCGAGATCGATCCGCCACTCGTCCGGCTTCTCGGTGTCGTCACGCCGGGAGTTCCAGGGATGGAACTCCACGGTGGACATCTGGACCGCCCAGATCACGTCGGCCGGATGGGAGACGCACAATTCGTCGGCATAGCGGTTGTAGCGGGGGAAGTGCACACGTACCGTCTCCACCCACTCCGGCGCTCCCCGAGGCAACCGCTTCTGATGCACCTTCTCGCCGTCGACTCCGTCGGGGAAGCGGTGCAGCATGCACGGTCGGTGGTAGAGCGCATTGACGATCCCGTCGGCCACCGCCAGGTAGTACTCCGCCAGGTCGAGCTTGGTCTCGCCCCGGGCCGAGAAGTAGACGCGGTCCGGGCTGCTCAGTTTGACGACCCGGTCTCCGACCTCGAGCTCGATCCGCTCCGTCACAGACCCGAGGGTACGGTGTTGGTCGTCCCGGCCAGGGCCGTCCCGGCAATTTCCACCCGTGGGCGTCATTTCTGCTCTGGCGGGCCGGGTTCGACCGGAATCGCCATCCATGGGCGCGTTCTCTGTCTGCGATGGGATGAACCCGGTCCGAGCGGGGAGTAGCGAGCGGCTACTCCCGTACTGGTGGCCGAGAGGCGAGAGCGACAGCCCCGTCGAGTACGCGAGTGACGACGATTGACCTCAAGTGCGCTTGAGCTTGCATCCTTACCACATGGAACATCTGTCCGGACCGGCTTCCCCGCCGGACCCCACATCGAGATTTAAGTCAGTGCCGGTGTCAGTGGTCGCAGTTAG
Source organism: Microlunatus sp. (assembly GCA_047605905.1). GTDB lineage: Bacteria > Actinomycetota > Actinomycetes > Propionibacteriales > Propionibacteriaceae > Microlunatus. The sequence goes on along the minus strand of JASGEZ010000171.1, from coordinate 18,103 downwards.
CGTGCTCGCATGAGCATGGAGTTCGCGGCCTGGAACTCGCTGTATCACATGATGACGGCGCAGCAGGAGAAACGGCCGTTCACCTGGGCGACGGTCAAACGGATCGCCGGATTCGCCCGGCCACACGCCCGGTTGCTGGTCGGCTTCCTGGTCCTCAGCGTGATCGGCGCGTTCCTCGCGGTGGCGACACCGCTGCTGGCGGGTCGGGTGGTCGACCTCATCTTCAACACCGCGCCGTACGCGCAGGTGCTGCAGATCGCTCTCGCGATCGCCGTCATCGCCATCGCCGAGGCCGGCCTGGGGTTGGTGCAGCGTTGGCTGTCGGCGCGGATCGGGGAAGGGCTGATCCTCGATCTGCGGCGCGCGGTGTTCGATCACGTGCTGACGATGCCGATCGCTTTCTTCACCCGGACCCGAACCGGCGCCTTGGTCAGCCGGCTCAACAACGATGTGATCGGCGCTCAGCGGGCCTTCTCCGAGACCCTGTCCGGTGTGGTCAGCAACGTCGTCGCGCTGGCACTGGCACTGATCGCGATGCTCGCGCTGTCCTGGCAGATCACCGTGCTGGCGCTGGTGCTTCTGCCGGTGTTCGTGATCCCGGCGCGACGGATGGGCCGGCGACTGGCCAGGCTGGAGTTGGAGGCGGCCAACCACAACGCGGTGATGGGCAACCAGATGACCGAGCGCTTCTCCGCTCCTGGCGCAACGCTGGTCAAGCTGTTCGCCCGGCCGGAGCGTGAGTCGGCCGAGTTCACGCTGCGGGCGACCAGGGTCCGCGACATCGGCGTGCGCAGTGCCATGGTGCAGACGGTGTTCATGACCGCGCTCACGCTGGTCTCCGCCCTGGCCTTGGCGCTGGTCTACGGGCTCGGCGGGTTCTACGCCCTACGGGGCTCACTGGAGCCGGGCGCCGTGGTGGCGCTGGCGCTGCTGATCACTCGCCTGTACGCGCCGCTGACCGGCTTGGCGTCGGCCCGGGTCGAGGTGATGAGTGCGCTGGTGAGCTTCGATCGCGTCTTCGAGATCCTGGATCTCAAACCGCTGATCACCGAGGTTGCGGCACCGACGCCCTTGCCCGCCGGACCATTGTCGGTCTCCTTCGAGGATGTCACCTTCGCCTACCCGTCGGCGGACAAGGTGTCGCTCGCCTCGTTGGAGGAGGTGGCCACGCTGGATACCCGCGGCGGGGTGGACGTGATCCACGATGTCAGTTTCGAGATCGGTGCCGGTCAGATGGTCGCGCTGGTCGGTTCCTCGGGGGCGGGGAAGTCCACCCTGGCGCAGTTGCTCGCCCGGCTGTATGACGTCGACACCGGCGCGGTCCGGCTCGGTGGTGTCGACGTCCGTGAGCTGAGTTTCGCCGACCTCCGGCGGGCGATGGGCATGGTGACCCAGGACGGGCACCTGTTCCACGAGTCGGTTCGGGAGAATCTGCTGCTGGCGAGGCCCGAGGCCGGCGAGGATGAACTGTGGTCGGCCTTGCGGCGAGCCCGGTTGGACGAACTCATCGCATCCCTGCCCGACGGGCTCGACACGGTGGTGGGGGAGCGGGGCTATCGGCTCTCCGGCGGCGAGCGGCAGCGGTTGACGATCGCCCGGCTGCTGCTGGCACACCCGAGGGTGGTCATCCTGGACGAGGCGACCGCTCATCTCGACTCCACCTCCGAGGCCGCTGTGCAGGCTGCGCTGGGCGAGGCGCTGGAGGGCCGGACCGCGGTGGTGATCGCTCACCGGCTGTCGACCATCCGGTCGGCCGACCTGATCCTGGTGGTGGAAGACGGCCGGATCATCGAGCGGGGCCGGCACGCCGACCTACTGGTTGCCGGCGGCCGCTATGCGGAGCTGTACGCGACCCAGTTCGCCACCCAGGAGAGCTAGGTCCACGAGCCGAAGACGATGCGCCCGGTGCGCCGATGTATCCGCGGCGTCGCCGGGAGTGGACCTGTTCAGTTTGCGAGCGGCAGACTGACCACGAATCGGGTGTCACCCGGCTGGCTTTGCACCGACACGGTGCCGTGATGAGCTTCGACGACCGCGGTCACGATGGCCAGTCCGAGCCCGGTGCTGCCACCGGGGGCGGACCCGGCGGTGCGGGCGCGGCTGCTGTCGGCCCGGGTGAAGCGTTCGAACACCCGGTCCAGCATGTCCGGTGGGATACCGGGCCCGTTGTCTGCGACGGTGATGACGGCCTGGCCGGCAGCGGTGCCCAACGAAACCTGTACGCGGGTGCCGGGGGGCGTGTGCGTACGGGCGTTGGCCAGCAGGTTGGTGACCACCTGGTGCAGCCGGTAGGAGTCGGCCTGAACGTCAACGATTTCGTCAGGCAGCGACAGCGACCAGAGGTGGTCGGGTCCGGCCACCCGTGCGTCGCTGACAGCGTCGACCAGCAGCACGTTCAGGTCGGTGGGCTGGATGTCCAGGGCCGGACCCGCGTCCAGCCGAGCGAGCAACAGGAGGTCCTCGACCAATCGCGACATCCGCTCGGCCTCGGACTCGACGCGAGACATCGCGTACGCCGCGTCCGGCGGAATCGACTCGCCGCTGCGCTGGGTCAGCTCGGCATATCCGCGGATCGCTGCCAACGGATTACGGAGCTCGTGGGAGGCGTCGGCGACGAACTGACGCACCTTGGTCTCGCTCGCTTGCCGGGCCTCCAGCGCTTCCTCGACGTTGGTGAGCATGTGGTTGAGGGCGAGCCCGACCCGACCGACCTCGGACTTGGGGTCGGTGTCGGTCGGCGGCACCCGGACCGCCAGTGCGACCTCGCCACGGTCCAGTGGTAGCTGGGAGACCTGCTGGGCGGTCGCGGCCACCCGATTGAGCGGACGCAGGCTGCGCTCGACCAGGGCTCGGGCCGCCACGGCTGCGGCTCCGACGGCGAGGATCGACAAGACAATCTCCGCGGTGATCAGGTTCGCCAGCGCTGCGTCGACGTCGGTCAGTGGGAGTCCGACCCCGACGACCACGCCATCCACCGGGGACCAGCTCACATATCGGTAGCGACCCAACTCAGGGATGTCGACGGTCACCGGACCATCGGTGGCATCGAGTGCTGCCAGCAGCGCAGCCGCCTGGTCGCTGGTCCACGTCGGTTTGGCACGGCGGCCGCTCTCCTTCAACACCGACCCCCGAGGAGCCTCCCCGTCGATGTTGATCATCGAGAGGGTGCCGACCGCCTGGCCGGGGAGTTGCAGTCCACGCGGTGCCTGGCCAGGTCCGCTGCCCGCCAGGCCGATGCCCTGCTCCATGATCCGCGCCTTGGCGTCGAGGACCTGCGTGTCCAGTTGCCTTGTCAGCGAGGCCCGGGTGGCCAAAGCGGTGAACAGCGACAACAGCACCGCAACCAGCGCAACCAGGGCCACCACGCGGAGCACGAGCTGACGAGCGAGTGTCCCGCGCCCCAAGGAAGCCGGCGGCGGTGCGGCTTCGAGAGCTTCGACAGTGGACATCAAGATGCCGGGCGCAAGACATACCCGGCGCCGCGCATGGTGTGGATCATCGGCGCCCGGTTTGCGTCGATCTTCTTGCGGAGATAGGAGATGTAGAGTTCGACCACGTTCGCTTGACCCCCGAAGTCGTAGTTCCAGACCCGGTCGAGGATCTGCGCCTTGCTCAGCACCCGGCGCGGATTGCGCATCAGGTAGCGCAGCAACTCGAACTCGGTCGCGGTGAGCTGGATGGGGTCACCGCTCCGGGTGACCTCGTGGCTGTCCTCGTCCAGGGTGAGGTCGCCGACCACCAGCAGCGACTCGCTGCGACCCGTTGTCGCGCCACTGCGACGCAGCAGTGCCCGCAGCCGAGCGATGACCTCCTCCAGACTGAACGGCTTGGTCACATAGTCGTCGCCTCCGGCGGTGAGTCCGCTGATCCGGTCGGCGACAGCGTCCTTCGCGGTCAAGAAGATGACGGGTACGTCGGGGTCCTCGGCGCGGACTCGTCGCATCACCTCGAGCCCGTCGAAGTCCGGCAACATCATGTCGAGCACGATGGCATCGGGGCGCACCTCCCGAGCCGCCTTGACAGCTTCGCTGCCGGAGGCGGCGGTCGTGACCTGCCAGCCTTCGTAGCGCATCGCCATCGACAACAACTCGGTCAGGCTGTTCTCGTCATCGACCGCCAGGATGCGGATGGGAGTGCCATCGGGCCGAGTGAGGGGGACTGGTGAAGTCTGGATGCGGCTCATGCTGTCCATCATCGGTGTGTCACCTCCGCGTGGACTATGTGCTCACTGTGATGATCCTGTGAAGATCGGCCCGAGGACGACACCGGCCCCGTCGACCGTACGAAACGGTCCGGGGCCGGCGCTGTTCTGGGGGAACGATGTGTGTGCCGTCCGGGTGGTCGTCGAGCCGATCCACCCGGCGCGGGCTCACCAGGTGGATGAGGAAGCGCTCACCATGCTGGGTGAGTTCGTGGCCGAGGACGTCGTGCCGGTCGCGGTGCCGTCGTCCTCGGCTTCGGCGTCCTTCGGGCGACGGAACAGGCGATCGATCGCCGCGCGACCCGGCCCGAAGGCCACCAGCACCAGGGCCAGCAGCCCGAGGGTCACGTTGTACTCCCAGCCGCCGACGTAGGTGCCGGCCTGATCGATCAGGTCCGGGCCACGCCAGTAGTTGGTGTAGGAGATCAGTAGCGCCTGCTGGGCGAGAGCGAGCACCGCGATGATCCGGGTCAAGGCGCCGAGGACCAGGAAGATGCCACCGACGAGTTCGAGGATGGTGACCCCCCAGCCGCTGTAGATCGGGTAGGGCACCGCGAACTGGCTCAGATAGTCGATGTACTTCGTCACGCCCTCGGGCGTGAACAGCCACCGAGTGAGGCCGTGCCAGATCATGAGTCCGCCGAGGCCGACGCGGATCAGCAGCAGGGTGATGTCGTGGAGGACCTGATTGAAGGCATTCATGGCGCCTGTCTTTCCTTCGAGAGCGATTCTGCGCTTACGGTACGCACCCGGAAGCCGGATTTCGGGGCACCACGCCGTCCGCCACGCCGACCCCGATTCAGTGAGCCGGCCAAAGGGTGCTTAGGTTCTCCGCATGACGAATGAGCGTGAGATCCTCACCTGGGCCGATTTCGGTGTTGCTTCCCGCGAATTGGCCTCGCAGGTGGTGGCCAGCGGGTACTCGGTCGACATCGTGATTGCGGTCGCGAGGGGTGGGCTGCTGCCTGCCGGGGCACTCGCGTACGCGTTGGGATCCAAGGTCACCGGCACGCTGAATGTCGAGTTCTACACTGACGTGGCCGAGACGCTGGCCGCGCCGGTGGTGCTGGCGCCGTTGCTGGACACCGACGCCCTGCGGGGCAAGAATCTGCTGGTCGTCGACGACGTGGCCGACAGCGGCAAGACGCTTGCGCTGGTGATGGAACTCGTGAACGAGCACGCGCTGTCGGCGCGGTCCGCGGTCATCTACACCAAGCCGACGACAGTGATCCAGCCGGACTACTCGTGGCGACGGACCGACGCCTGGATCAGCTTCCCGTGGTCGGCCGAACCGCCGCTGACTGGTGCCCGCCACAAGGACTGACCGGCGCCCGACCGGTCAGAGCGCGCCCTTATCGGGCTGACCGGCCGGGATCGGGACCAGCCGGGTCACGGCGACCGGGCGCGCCAACAGTCCGTCGAGGGCGGCGTTGAGGCGCGCGACAGGCTCACCTTGGCCGTGGGCATCGAGCAGATCGGCCGAGGTCCACTTCTCCAGCATCACGATCGATCCGTCGGGTGCGTCATGGATCGCATACAGCTCACAGCCGTCCTCGTCGTGTACGGCTGCGATCGCCGGCTCCAGGGCCGCCAGCACCTGGTCGCGGGTTCCCGGGCGCGGGTAGAAGTAGGCGGTCACGACGACGGTCTCGGCAGTGTCACTCATGATCGCCACTCTGGCACAGTCCGATGGCCAGCGGGATCGATGCGGCTCTCCGAGACACCTCGAACTCAGCTCACCGGGCACTCCGAGCGCGCTGGCACCGATGCCGAGGACCTGTACGCCGTCCTCGACGCCGGTCTGCGGTGATCTTCGGGATGGCTCGGCTCGTCGACGACGCTAACGAGAAGTCGACGGGTTTGGAGGTGGTGACGGAGTATGCATGGATGCCTCGCCGCGCGGGGCGATCCGGAGGAGCCCCACCGCGACCAGGATCAGCACGATCCCGACAACTGCGAGCGCAGGCAGCGTGTCGCCGAGCAGGACCACAGCGAGGACCGTGGCCGTCACCGGCTCCAGCAGGGTCGCGACCACCGCCGCGCTGCCCGGCGCGGTGCGAAGGCCCGCATAGAGCAGCCCGTAGGCGAGTGCCGTTGTGACGATGCCAAGGTAGACCAACGACAGCACCGCCGCCGGTTGCGTGGCCAGCAGCGGACCGCACAGCGCCGCGACCGGGAGGAGCACCATCGCGCCGACGGCGGTCGTCGCGGTTGCCATCGGCATCGGTGCGACGCGAGGAGCTATCCGCCGGCTCACCACGGTGGTGACGGCGTACAGCACGCCCGAGGCCGCGGCCAGCAGCAGCCCGACGACCGGATCGGCCGACACCGACCCGTCCTCGCCGCTGCTGAGACTGACCAGCACCAGCCCTGTGATCGCCGCGACGACCACCAGCAGTTGGAGGACTCCGGGCCGGCGGCGCTGTTCCCAGGCCTCCCAGCAGGTGACCAGGATTGGTGCGAGGCCGAGGCTGACGACGGTCGCGACGCTCACGCCGACCTGCACGATCGCGGCGAACCACAGCGCCTGGTACCCGGCGACGCCGAGGCCTATCAGGATGATGCCGAACGGCGCGACGCGAACGGCGTGACACAGGGCTCGCAGTTGTCGGGTGGCTGCGGCCGTGGCGATCAGGACGACGGCTGCGATCGCCAGCCGATGGGCGCTGACGGCCAGTGAGGTCAGGGGCGTCGTGTCGTGGACGAGGTCGAAGGCAACCGGGGACGTACCCCAGAGCACCCCGGCCGCGCAGACCTGGGCGAGCGCTACGCGGGCGGTTCGAGAATTGACGCAGGGGGTTCGAGAACTATGGAGAGTAGTGGGCACGGTAGAGAGGCTCCTGTGAGACGCGGACGGCGGAGTCCGGAGCAGGCGCACTCAGCCGGCGGGTGGGCACGGCTATCGCGGGTCTCCGGATCAGGAGTTCGCGGGCGGCGGGAGGAGCATCGGGCCGGTCACACGACAAACTCTAGTGATCGCCCGGTCTGCGGTCATCAGGTTTTCCGGTGCCGTGTGGCGCTCCGGCGACGGTGAGAGTCAGACCTGGGGATCAACGCCCGGTCGTCGCCTTCCTGCGGACTATGCAGTCCCGGCCAGCAGGATCGGGGTGGGCACGCACGGCATGAAGAGCAAGGACATCGGCATCAGGGACAGGACAACACGAGGGCAACCAAGTCCCAGTCCGGAGCGCTGAATAGGTAGTCGCTACGGAGGACAGGACCTGATTCCGCTGGTCGACTGGGAGTATGAATCAACCAGTTGAAGAGGCTGTGGCCGGATCGGCGACCGACCCGGGCATCGAGGCTCTTGTTCAGCAGGTCGCCCAGGCGGCCGACTCCTGGGTGCGCGGCGACGTCGCTCGCTACCTCGAACTGACCGTCCATGTGCCGGGCTTCACCTTCATGGCGCCGTACGGCGGCGTGCCGAGTCAGCACGACGATCGGGCCAGCGAGTTCGATGGCTGGGAGAGTCCGTTCGCAGACGGGGAGGCTACGCCGGAGATCACCGCGGTGCATGCCTGGGGTGACACGGCAGTCGTCGTGATGGTGGAGCGGCAGCACGGCAGGGTCGCCGACCTGCCGGACCAGGATCTGTCGTTGCGCGTCACCGAGGTCTATCGCCGTGGTGGTGACGGGTGGGAACTGGTGCACCGGCACGCCGATCCACTCGTTCGCGCCCTCCCGACCGACCAGTTCATGGCTCTGCTCGCCGGCTAGGCCTTCCTTCGTGGTCGGGAAACTGTGCCGGCTACTCGCTGCCTTGCTCGGCGGTCGGGGTCAGTTCTGGGACTTGCCCGATAGCGGCTGCGCTCGTGCGTACGGAGGCTGGTGCCATGTGGCTCAACTTGGAAGTGGGGGCAGCGCGCTCATTGCGCCGTCTGGCACCAGCTGATGTCGACGTGCCATCTGCCGACGATTCGGGCCGATACGGGCGGCGGGCCCTGGTTGTGGAGGCGGCCCACACCTACTTCCCGGAGGCTGTGATCGAGTCGTTGCCCGAGTTGGCGCGCACCGAGATCGCCGCTGGGCTCGGCGGCGAGTTGCGCTCGAGGATCGCGGAAACCGACGAGGATGACCCGACCCTGCAACGGCTATGCGATCGGCTTGTGACTCGACTTGGTGGAACCGCCGACGTCAACGGCGCGCTCACTCTTGTCGACCGGGTCTACGCGGGCCGTTTGCTTCGCCGACAAGTGCCGCCGATCGTCACTGCGTCCTGCGTGGCCTGGCACGGACACTGGCGGAGCACCAACGGCGGTCCGTTCCTCGGTGTCGCCGAGGAGCTGCGACGTGCGATGGAGAACTGGATCGCTGATCCTCGTCAACGACCGGACCTCGATGTCCAGATCATCGCCGGCGCTCGGCAACTCGCCGGGAACTACCTCGTCGCATTGGAGGATGCCGTCGTCTGAGTGGTTTGCCGCAGTTATGGGCCTGGACTGTCCACGCTCCGCGCCTCACGATCGGGAGGTGCGTGGATGCTGCTTCGATCGACGCGAAAGAGCATCCAGGCACCACTCGATCTCTGCACACTCAATTGATGAGAGGCGACTCTTCGTGGTGTTCGATCAGGCGTGGCAGCCACGTGGCATAGCTGGGATCGGCAAGGTGCAGACCGGCGATCTGAGCGGACTCAAACCATCCCAGTGAGTCGTGCTCCAGAGGTGCCGCGTTGACCGGCTCGCCGGTCCACCCGGTCACGACGAAGGCGTACATGCGGAGATTCGGATCGGAAATCTCGACCTCGACCGGATACAGGTCCAAGACATCTACCGCGATTTCCTCGCGGCACTCTCTCCGGAGTGCCTCGATCGGGGTCTCACCTGGTTCGACGTGACCGCCGACAAGGTCCCAGCAGTCCGGATACCAGCGACGCGCGGGGTGGCGGTGGGCCAGTAGCAGCTTGTTGTTCCTGATTAGTGCCCCGGCCGCGATGTCCTCAGTCATAAAGGTGCCTCGGTCGTAGGACCCTACCTGGGTGCATCGAGATTGCCGCTGCTCCGAGCGCTTGGACTAGATCATCGCGCTCTATCTGGGTGACTCTGTCCTCCGTCAGGTACGCGAGAAAGTCAGGGGCGACCAGCCATCCAAGAACAGTGCCGACCCTGCTACTGGCGTGAGTGAGCCACTCCGCTGGAGTACGGACGATCAGCCCGAACGTGCATCGATCAGGAAGGTGGCCCTGGGCGCTGGTGCTCTCGCCCGGTGTCGAAGAAGGCGTCGAGGTAGCTGCTCGGATCGAGGCCGCTGCTGCGGATGAGGGAGAACACTTCGGCACCGTGATCGGGAGAGTCGAAGAGAGCGTAGGCCTGGGCCAATCCAAGGTATTCGCTCGGTGCATCGTCGATAACGGCTGCGTAGGCTTCTGCCTCCACTTCGGCCATCGCGATTGCTTCATCGATGTCGCGGGCGTTCCACAGCGTAATCCGCTCCTCGTAGCGGTGATCTGCTTCCGCGCTGGCCCGAGGCGGCCAGCCGCAACGGAACAGACACCGCACCGCGAACCATCCGGACGAGGGCGCAGTCTCCATATACAGAAGTGAATCAGGCGCCACTCGATCTTCGAACGCCCTGGCACTCGAATGATGAGGTACGGGTCTCGACCAGGTTCGCCCATCGCTTCAGGGGCAGGAGCGAGGCTGGCAGCGGTCCGGTGATGAAGGTGTGGTTGTAGTACGGCTCCCCGATAGTCAGAACTTCGCGCCAGCGCCTGCCTCGCAGTTCGTAGGTCTCAAAGGTGTAGTCGGCCAGCAGGAGATCGGCGAGGATGTCAATGGTCTCGTACTGCCAAGCGTCAGGCTCTTCATCGTGGGTCGAGTACGCCTCGTCGTGGCCCATGACGCCGTAGAAGTTGACCCAGTTCTCGTTGACGACGAACCTGATCTCGAGTGTCGGATCCTGGTCGTGGCGCAGCTTGACCCAGGTTTCACCGTCGTCGACCTCGACCACTTGCTCGGCTGGGTCGAGCCGGGCCGGCCGGAGTTCATCCAGGAGATCGGACACCATCTGCACGACGTGGCGTTCGACGTCGTTCGCCAGGCTGAGGTCCTGCCGCGCGAACCAGGTGGTCATGTCGGTGACTCTTCCAGACGGCACCGCGGGGTTGCCACGGGTTAGTTCGACAAAGTTGAGTCTGATGCGCTCAGGGTGGAATACTCGGGGCATGACCAGGGTTGAGTCAGGTGCGCTCAAGTTGTAGGTTGAGCGTCACAGACTCAAGGAAATCCACTTCCACACCGGAGGAAACAAGAACTATGGCTCGTGCAGTCGGCATCGACCTCGGGACGACCAACTCCGTCGTCGCCGTGCTCGAAGGTGGAGAGCCCACCGTCATCCCCAACGCCGAGGGATCTCGGACCACCCCGTCCGTCGTCGCATTCGCGAAGGGCGGCGAGGTGCTGGTCGGCGAGGTCGCCAAGCGGCAGGCCGTCACCAACGTGGACCGGACCATCCGTTCGGTCAAGCGTCACATGGGTACGGACTGGACCGTCTCCATCGACGACAAGAAGTACCGTCCGCAGCAGATCAGCGCCTTCGTGCTGCAGAAGCTGAAGCGGGACGCCGAGGCTTACCTGGGCGAGCAGGTGACCAATGCGGTCATCACCGTCCCGGCGTACTTCTCCGACGCCGAGCGGCAGGCCACCAAGGAGGCCGGCGAGATCGCGGGTCTGACCGTGGACCGGATCATCAACGAGCCCACCGCCGCCGCGCTGGCGTACGGTCTGGACAAGGGCGACAAGGAGCAGACCATCCTGGTCTTCGACCTCGGTGGCGGCACCTTCGACGTGTCCTTGCTGGAGATCGGTGACGGCGTCTTCGAGGTGAAGGCGACCAAGGGCGACAACCGCCTCGGCGGCGACGACTGGGACGCCCGGATCGTCGACTGGATGGTCAAGCAGTTCAAGAACAAGAACGGCACCGACCTGAGCAAGGACAAGATCGCCCGCCAGCGGCTGCAGGAGGCCGCCGAGAAGGCCAAGATCGAGCTGTCCAGCGCGAGCGAGACCTCGATCAACCTGCCCTACATCACCCTGGGCGAGTCCGGTCCGTTGCACCTGGAGGAGAAGCTCACCCGCTCGGAGTTCCAGCGGCTGACCTCCGACCTGCTGGACCGCTGCCGGACCCCGTTCAACGCGGTGATCGCCGACGGCAAGATCAGCGTCGGCCAGATCGACCATGTCATCCTGGTCGGCGGCTCGACCCGGATGCCGGCCGTCGTCGACCTGGTCAAGGAGCTGACCGGCGGCAAGGAGCCCAACAAGGGCGTGAACCCGGACGAGGTCGTCGCCCTCGGCGCCAGCCTGCAGGCCGGTGTGCTCAAGGGTGAGGTCAAGGACGTCCTGCTGCTCGACGTCACCCCGCTGAGCCTCGGCATCGAGACCAAGGGCGGCGTGATGACCAAGATCATCGAGCGGAACACCACCATCCCGACCAAGCGCTCGGAGGTGTTTACCACCGCCGACGACAATCAGCCGTCAGTGATGATCCAGGTCTACCAGGGCGAGCGGGACTTCGCCCGGGACAACAAGTCGCTCGGCAACTTCGAGCTGACCGGGCTGCCGCCGGCCCCGCGTGGCGTGCCGCAGATCGAGGTCGCGTTCGACATCGACGCCAACGGCATCGTGCACGTGCACGCCAAGGATCTTGCCACCGGCAAGGAACAGTCCATGCAGATCACGGGCGGCTCCGCACTCGGCAAGGACGACATCGATCGGATGGTCAAGGAGGCCGAGGCGCATGCCGAGGAGGACAAGAAGCGGCGTGAGGCCGTCGAACTCCGCAACGAGGCCGACAACCTGGTCTTCCGCACCGAGAAGCTGATCGCCGAGAACGGCGACAAGATCGGCGACGACGTGAAGAAGCCGGTCGAAGAGGCGGTCGCCGAGTTGAAGACGGCCCTGGAGGGTGAGGACAACGACGCGGTGAAGGCCGCGGTCGAGAAGGTCAACACCACCAGCGCTGCGTTGGGCCAGGCGATGTACGCCGCTGCCCAGGCCGCGCAGTCCGAGGCCCCGAGCGCTGACGGCGCCACGGGCGGATCCGACGGCGCGACCGGTTCCGATGACGACGTGGTCGACGCCGAGATCGTCGACGACGAGAACACGGGGAACAAGTGAGCGAAGCATCCGAGACCGAGAACACCGGACCGACCATCCGGGACCGGCGTCGGATCGATCCGGAGACCTACCAGGTTCGGGAGCCGCAGTCCGCTGCGGCGCCCGACCCGGCGGGCCAGCAGGTGAGCGGTCCGGAGGACCTGGAGGTCACGGCTGCCGGTGCTGCGGCTGCTGAGGAGATCGCGGATCTGAAGACCCAGGTCGGCGAGCGGACCGCTGACCTGCAGCGGCTGCAGGCGGAGTACGTCAACTACAAGCGCCGGGTCGACCGGGACCGCGACGTCGCCCGCAAGGGAGGGATCGAGGCGGTCCTCAAGGACTTGATGTCCGTGCTCGACGACATCCGGTCCGCCCGTGAGCACGAGGAGCTGACCGGCGGTTTCAAGGCCGTCGCCGACGAGGTCGAGCGGATCGCGACACGGCACGGCCTGGAGAGCTACGGCACCAAGGGCGAACCTTTCGACCCGCACATCCACGAGGCGCTGCTGCATGCCCACGCCGACGGGGTCGATGGCCCCACCTGCGTGGAGATCCTGCAGCCGGGCTACCGGATCGGCGAGCGCGTGCTGCGTCCCGCCCGGGTCGCGGTGGCCGAGCCGGACCCGGATGCCCCGGTGGGCGATGCCGCTGACGGTGGCCCGGTCGCGGCGGAAGCCGACCAGTCCCAGGAGGCGCCTGGTGCGCCGACTGCCGACGACGGGCAGTGAGTTGATGGTCGTGTCGGGTGGTCTGCGGGCCACCCGACACGCCACCCTTGATCATCGGGGCGATGATCGCTGTATCGGCCGTAACGCACTCGAGAGGAGGCGTCCATGAGCACCAAGGATTGGCTGGAGAAGGACTACTACAAGGTCCTCGGCGTCTCGAAGGACGCCAAGGCCGACGAGATCAAGAAGGCGTACCGGAAACTGGCCCGGGAGAACCATCCCGATCAGAATCCCGGCAACCCGGAGGCGGAGAAGCGGTTCAAGGAGGTCTCCGAGGCCAACGATGTCTTGTCCGACAGCAAGAAGCGCAAGGAGTACGACGAAGCCCGCAGCCTCTTCGGCGGCGGGGGTTTCCGCTTCCCGCGCGGTGGTGCCGGTGGTGCCGGTGGCGGCCCGTCGGTTGATGATCTGTTCCGCAACGCCGGTGACGGCAACCTGGGCGACCTGTTCGGCGGCTTGTTCAATCAGGGACAAACCCGTACGCAGCGCTACTCCAGTTCCCGCGGCCCACGCCGGGGGAGTGACGTCGAAGGCGAGGTGACCGTCGACTTCGTCGACGCGATCGAGGGCGTCACGGTCGGCATGCAGATGGTGTCCGAGGCTCCGTGCGATGCCTGCCACGGAACGGGAGCCAAGGCCGGGACCGTGCCGCACGTCTGCGCGACCTGCCAGGGCTCGGGCATGCAGACCGCCACCTCGGGTGGCGTGTTCCAGATGACCGAACCCTGCCGGGACTGCCATGGTCGCGGCATGGTGGTCGACGATCCGTGCCCGGTCTGCCACGGCTCCGGCCGTGGCCGGGCAGCCAAGACCATGCAGGTCCGGATTCCCGCAGGGGTCACCGACGGACAGCGGATCCGGCTCAAGGGCAAGGGCGGCGCCGGTGAGAACGGTGGCGCCGCCGGCGATCTGTACGTGGTCGTCCACGTGCGCTCGCATCCTGTCTTCGGCCGTACCGGGGACAACCTGACGCTGAAGGCCCCGGTCACATTCAGTGAGGCCGCCCTCGGCGGCGAGATCGAGGTGCCGACACTCGGCGGACAGCCGGTGAAGCTGCGGATTCCGGCGGGCACGCCCAACGGGCGTACGTTCCGGGTGCGTGGCAAGGGGGTATCGCGTCGCGACGGAACCACCGGGGACCTGCTCGTCTCGGTGGAGGTCGTGGTGCCGGACTCGCTCAGTTCCGAGGCGCGGCAGGCGCTCGATGCGTACTCCCAGGCGGTCGGTACCCAGAATCCGCGGGCGAAGCTGTTCGCCGCGGGTGCGTGAGAGGGTGAACGATGACTGGTGCTCAGCTGCCCCAGCAGATCGATTCTGACGCGCCGGTCTTCGTCATCTCGGTGGCCGCGCAGTTGGCGGGGATGCATCCGCAGACCCTGCGGACGTACGACCGGATGGGTCTGGTCGTTCCTCGTCGCCTCGCCAAGCGCGGCCGCCGCTATTCGGCGCGGGACATCGCCCGGCTTCGGCTGGTGCAGCGGCTCAGCCAGGACGAAGGCGTCAACCTCGAAGGTATTCGACGGATCCTGGCCATGCAGGACGAGCTGGACGAGTTGCGGCGCCGCGTGGAGGACATGACTGCCTTGCTGGCCGCCGTCCATGCCGCGCCGCCCGGATCCCGGGTTTTCACTGCCGACGGGACGGGCGGTGTGGGTCTCGGCGCCGCCGGCGCGCGGCGACCGCGGGCCACACTGGCCTTGCCGTCGCGTGTCACGCACTGACCTTCGCTGACTGTGACCTAGATCACATCAACTTACAGCGACATTCTTCGGAAACTCGCGACACGGCAGGCGGCCGGCCTCGTCTCCACCTATGAGCGGCGATCCGCGTGGGTGATGGGGGCGTCATCCGCAACGTTCACCGCCAGGGGGGTGCGCCTTCCGCCGCCCTGTTGGGCAGCGGAATGTCGGTGGTGAGTGACTCACGTCGTCGCTCACCACCGACACCCGGCGACCACGGTCTGGGTGGGGATCCAGCCGGTGGTGGGCGTGGGGATTGAGTACGACTATGCCTGATCACGGCGACGCGTGGGGATGCGGTAGCCGTGACGGCGGACCGATGTGCCACTCCGCATGCGGCGGGACTCGCGGCGCGGGATGGTCGATCCGGCGGGGAAGGTGTGGCAGGGGAAAGGGGGGACTGGTGGGGATGGGGAGCAGGCGAGAAGTAGGTACGACACCTGATGGGCGCGTGATCAGATGTTGTACCTACTTCTCGACCGTGCGTTTGAGGCGAGGTGTGCCACATGGCCCGGCCTCGTGTGTTCATCGACACGATCTCCGTGACGAACGGAGCGAGACCGTGCCACCGGGCTGCATTCTCTGACGGAATTCGTCTGCCGGCATGCCTGTCGGGGCGTGCGGCCAACCTTGAGCGAACTCGGCTCAAGGTGGAATGCATGGCTGGTTTTCAGGGTTGAGCGTAGTAGACTCAACTCTGATCTTGACCTAGCCAAAGGACGTCGATGGACACCAACAAGCTCACTACCAAGAGTCGCGATGCGGTCTCGGCCGCGTTGCGCAACGCACTGACCGCCGGCAATCCGACTGCGGAGCCGGTCCATCTTCTTCATGCCCTGCTGATGGTGCCGGGCAATACCGTCGCGCCGCTGCTGACGGCGGTGGGTGCCGACCCTGCTGTGGTCGATGCCGCGGCTCAGGGCGCGATCACCAAGCTGCCGTCGGCCAGTGGGTCCTCGGTCAGCCAGCCCAATGTCTCGGCCCAGTTCGCTCGCGTGCTGGCCGACGCCGAGAACCGTGCCGAGCAACTCGGCGACTCCTACGTCGCCACCGAGCATCTGTTGATCGCCCTCGCGGCGGTGCAGTCGGACGCGCGGAAGATCCTGGTCGACCTCAAGGTGTCCCACAGCGATCTGACCCGCGCGTTCAACGAGGCTCGGGGTAGCAAGCGCGTCACCAGCCCGGAGGCCGAAGGCACCTCCTCGGCACTCGACCAGTACGGCGTGGATCTGACCGCGCAAGCACGGGAGGGCAAGCTCGATCCGGTGATCGGCCGGGACACTGAGATCCGCCGCGTGGTGCAGGTCCTCGCTCGGCGCACCAAGAACAACCCGGTGCTGATCGGGGAGCCCGGCGTCGGCAAGACGGCCGTCGTCGAAGGACTGGCTCAGCGGCTGGTCGCCGGTGACGTGCCCGATTCGCTGAAGGGGCGACGGCTGGTTTCCCTCGATCTGTCGGCGATGGTCGCCGGCGCGAAGTATCGCGGCGAGTTCGAAGAGCGGCTGAAGGCGGTGCTGACCGAGATCCGCGATGCGGAGGGCCAGGTCGTCACCTTCATCGACGAGCTGCATACCGTCGTCGGCGCCGGTGCGTCCGGCGATTCCTCGATGGATGCCGGCAACATGCTCAAGCCGATGCTGGCCCGTGGCGAACTGCGAATGATCGGCGCCACGACCCTGGACGAGTATCGGGAGCGGATCGAGAAGGACCCCGCCCTGGAACGGCGTTTCCAGCAGGTCTACGTCGGCGAGCCGAGTGTCGAGGACACGATCGCCATTCTGCGCGGACTGCGGGAGCGGTACGAGGCACACCACAAGGTGGTGATCACCGACGCCGCGCTGGTGGCGGCGGCCAGCCTGTCCAACCGCTACATCACCTCTCGTCAGCTGCCGGACAAGGCAATCGACCTGATCGACGAGTCGGCATCCCGGTTGCGGATGGAGATCGACTCCTCCCCGGAGGAGATCGACCAACTGCGTCGCACCGTCGACCGGATGAAGATGCAGCAGTTCGCGCTGGAGAAGGAGTCCGATACCGGATCGGTCGAGCGGCTGCGGCGGCTGGAAAGCGAACTGGCCGATGCCGAAGAGGAGTTGCGCGGGCTCGAAGCGCGGTGGGAGGCCGAGAAGCAGGGCCTGAACCAGGTCGGTGATCTGAAGGCTCGGATCGACGAGTTGCGGATCGAAGCCGATCGGGCGCTGCGGGAGGGCAACCTCGTACGAGCCAGCGAGATCAACTACGGCGAGATCCCGGAGCTGCAGCGGCAGCTGGCGCGCGCCGACCAGGCCGAGAGCCAGACCGCGTCGATGGTGTCCGAAGAGGTCGGTCCGGGCGACATCGCCGAGGTCGTCTCCAACTGGACCGGCATTCCCGTGGGCCGGCTGCTCCAGGGCGAGAGCGAGAAGCTGCTGCACATGGAGGACCGGTTGGGCGAGCGGCTGATCGGCCAGAAGAAGGCGGTCAAGGCCGTCTCCGATGCCGTACGCCGGTCGCGGGCCGGGATCTCCGATCCGAACCGGCCGACCGGGTCGTTCCTGTTCCTCGGTCCCACCGGTGTCGGCAAGACCGAGCTGGCCAAGTCGCTGGCGGAGTTCTTGTTCGACGACGAGCACGCCATGATCCGGATCGACATGAGCGAATATTCCGAGAAGCATTCGGTGGCTCGACTGGTCGGGGCCCCGCCCGGCTATGTCGGCTACGAGGAGGGTGGCCAGCTGACTGAGGCGGTGCGGCGCCGTCCGTACTCCGTCGTGCTGTTGGACGAGGTCGAGAAGGCCCACAGTGAGGTGTTCGACATTTTGCTCCAGGTGCTGGACGACGGTCGGCTGACCGACGGGCAGGGGCGGACGGTCGACTTCCGCAATGTGCTGCTGATCCTCACCTCCAACCTCGGCTCGCAGTACCTCGCGGATCAGACCCTGAACGCCGACACGAAGCGGGCAGCGGTGATGGGGGTCGTCCGCGGCGCCTTCAAGCCCGAGTTCCTCAACCGGCTCGACGAGATCGTGCTCTTCGACGCGCTCAACACCGAGGACCTGGCCAAGATCGTCGGGATCAGCCTGCAGCGGCTGAACGCCCGACTGGCGGATCGTCGGATCACCGTCGAGGTCACCGCGGCCGCGAAGGACTGGCTGGCTTTGACCGGGTTCGACCCGGTCTACGGTGCCCGTCCGTTGCGCCGGCTGATCCAGACCACGATCGAGGATCAACTTGCCCAGCTGGTGCTGAGCGGCGCGGTCGCCGACGGCGACACGGTCACCTTCGATGCCGACGAGAGTTCCGACGGGCTCGTGGTTCGGTCAGCAGCTGTCGCTGTCTGACCGGCGGCGTGCGCCGTCG
>JASGEZ010000170.1:0-3945 GCA_047605905.1 Microlunatus sp. | reverse complement strand
CTCGACGACGCCTCGGAGATCCGCTACGCCGAGACCGATCCCCACCAGGAGGCGCAGAACACCAGCATGGGCGGGTTGCCGGACGGCACCTTGACCCTCACTCTCCCGGTCCGGCCACCGGCAGTGGCCGTGCCCGTCGTGGAGATCTTCCTGTCATGAGGAGTTTGCCGGCATGAGGACGTTTCCTGGTGATCTGGGCCGGCTCGGCTACGGCGCGGCGGCACTCGGCAATCTCTTTCACGAAGTGTCCGACGAGGAGGCTGCGGCCATCGTAGAGACTGCCTGGCGCGGCGGCATCCGCTACTTCGATACCGCGCCGCACTACGGGCTGGGGCTGTCAGAACGTCGGTTGGGTCGGGCGCTGTCCCGCTATCCGCGGTCGGAGTTCCTGCTGTCCACCAAGGTCGGCCGGCTGCTGGAGCCCTCGCCGGAGAACGCGGACCGGTTCGACGACGAGGGATTCGCAGTGCCGGCTGCGTACCGGCGCGTCTGGGATCCGAGCATCAGCGGCGTCCGGCACTCGCTGACCGAGAGCCTGGAGCGCATCGGCACCGACCGGATCGACATCGCCTATCTGCACGACCCCGACGAGTACGACGACGAATACGGCCTGCACGACGGCGTCGCCACCGGGATGGCCTCACTGGCGCAGGTCAAGGACGAGGGGCTGGTACGCGCGATCGGCATCGGCTCGAAATCGGTCGAAGCCCTCGCCGCTGCCGTCCGCACCGGACTGTGCGATCTCGCCATGGTCTCGGGACGGCTCACCCTGCTGGACGACAGCGGAGCAGAGCTGATCGAGCTCTGCCAGCAGCATGGTGTCGGGATCGTCAACGTCAGCGTGTTCAACTCCGGGGCCCTGGCAGCGCCGGCACCGAGTCCGGACCTGCACTTCGACTACGGCCGGATCGGTCCCGAGCAGTTGGCCGGCTTGGAGCGGATCCACGACGTGTGCGGTCGCTTCGGAGTCTCGGTGCTGGATGCGGCGCTGCAATATTCCTGGCAGCTTCCGCCGGTGGTCAACGTGACCGTCGGCGCATCGTCGCGCCGACAGCTCGAGCGCTCCCTGGCTGGTATGGCGGCCGAGATCGACCCCACGGTGTGGCCGGCATTGGCCGCCGCCATGCACCGCTGACTCCGGGCATGATCGACACCCATCTGCATCTGTGGCGGCTCGACACCGGGTGGTACGGCTGGAACACTCCGGCGCTGGGTGCTGTCCATGCCGATTCCACGGCAGACTCGGTCGTCTCGGAGATGGGCCGCGCCGGTGTGACGTCCGCGGTCGTCGTCCAGGCTGCCGACGACCTGGCCGAGACCGATTGGCTGCTGGACCAGGTACGCCGGGAGCCTGCCCTACGCGGAGTGGTCGGCTATCTGCCATTGGATGACCTTCGCGTCCTCGAGGAGACAGTGGCCAGCTATCAAGGCGCACCGCTGGTGGGAGTCCGCCAGCTCTGGCATGACCACAGCGACGCAGGCGAGTTGGCCGCGGACCCGACCATCGCAGCGCTACGACTGCTGGGGGAAGCTGGTCTGCCGGTCGATGTCCCGGACGCCTTTCCGCGGTTGTGGCCCGCATTGACGACCGCGGTAGCCGGCGCTCCCGGCACTGTCTTCGTCCTCGATCACTGCGGCAAGCCACCGTTCGGCGACCACCGTGCCTGGACGATCTGGGAGCACGGATTCCGCGAGCTGGTGGCACGGCCGAACGTTGTCGTCAAGCTCTCGGGGCTGTTCGGCGGCAGCGGATCGGCGGTACCGGCCACCGCAGCCGAGCTGGGCCGGGTGGCGAACCTCGTACGCGAGCTGGCCGGCGCAGGCCGGACCGTCCTCGGCAGTGACTGGCCGATGACGCGCGGTCAATGCGACTATCCGGCCACCACCTGCCGGCTGACCAGGCTGCTGACCGGTTGGTCCTCTGCCGAGATCGTGGCTGCCGAAACAGAGACAGCGCAACGCGTCTACGATGCATGACACGCCACCCCTCGGCACTACCGCTAGGCAAAGCCCGAGTTGTCAGATTCCACGGTTGCCCGAGCGACCACAGGATCTGACAACTCGGTTGGGAGGCAACTACTCGGTCCCGACGCCGCAGTCGGACATGTCTCCAGATCAAGACAATGTCCACTTGAGGACATAGCACAAAGAGGACACCCGTTTTCCTGCAAGGATCCTGCGCGGGGTTCTAGAGTTATTCATGTCGGAACGGGGAACCCCCGAGCTCCGGGTCCGACCTAGTAGTCAGCCAGGCAACTCCCCTTAGTGCCTGTGTTGACCAGATGGCGCGGCGGACCTGACGACGCCAGCGCCGCGGTGTAGTCCGTATCGGGAGGGGATTCCCCCGATCCCCTCCCGACGGGCCCCACGCTTGGGCACCCACCCACCGGCCGCCACGGAGTGCCCACGGATGGCAGTGACGGTTCAGCACCATGCCCGGCCGGCAGGATCGTAACAACTTATTACTCACGAGTAGCCAGTTAGTACGATTCCGCCCGAAACGGCGAATCCATCAGTACGCTTGTTGTACAGATCGCCACGACGAGTCAGGCGTTGCGGCGATCCGGGCTCGCAACCCATGTCGTCCCCTAGGTCGACTTCGAATGGACGCGGGAAACCAGTTGCGGTTTGTTGGTGTGTCGATTGGGGCGCACCAACCCCACTGCCGCCAGCTCGGCGCTCGGTCAATGAACGGACAACCCGCCGTCGACGAAGAGCGAATGACCGGTGATGTAGCTGGATCCTTGCCCCGCCAGGAACACCGCCGCGGCGGCGAAGTCCTCGGGGACGCCATTGCGTCCGATCATCGTCCGTTCGGCGAGGGCTGCGACGCGGGCGGGATCCTCCTGCAATCGAGCGTTCAGCGGGGTGAGCACGAAGCCGGGTACGAGGGCGTTGCTCGTCACACCCGTACCGCCCCAAGCCTCGGCTTCCGAGCGCATCAAGGACTCCACGGCACCTTTGGAGACGCCGTAGACGCCGCTGCCGACGAAGGCACGATGTGCCTGCTGGGAGCTGATGTGGATCAGCCGGCCATATCCCCGCTCCGCCATGCCCGGTGCGTACCGCTGGCCCAGCAAGAAGGGCGCGAGCGCATTCACTGTCATCGTGGCGTCCCAGTCGGCTTCGGTGATCTCCGCGTACGGCGGTCGGATGTTGACCCCGGCCGAGTTCACCAAGATGTCCGGCTCCCCGAACGGCAGCGTCGCCTCGTGAGATGCCGTGTAGATACCTTCGCGGGTGGCCAGATCGCCGACGACACCGGCGACTCGACAGCCGGAGGAAGTCAGTGTCCGTACTACATCGTCGATCCGCTCGCGGCCGCGCGCGACGATCACTGTCGATGCGCCCGCCTGGGCGAGCGCCGTGGCAATGCCCCGGCCGATCCCGGAGCTACCTCCGGTGACGACTGCGATGCGGCCGTCGAGCGAGAAGAGTGTGTCCAGGTAGGCGTTCAAGGATTCCCCTTCGGTCTGAGATTCGTGAGGCGCCGGCGCGACGAGATCACCAGCACCGCATCGCCACCACCGCCACGACACTGTGTGGATTCGTGGCCCTATGAGCACATATGGTGCCCCCGATCCTGGCCCACCACAGATCAGGGGGATGCCCGTGGCCGGCAAACCGACTGTGCGACGCGCACTGACCGTACTCGTAGGATTTCTGGCGATGCTCGTCAGCTGGCTCGCCATGCCCTCGACCGCGCGCGCCGAGGAGCCGGCCAAGGTGCTGTTGCTGCTGGATGTGTCGGGTTCGATGAACGAGCGGATCTCCTCCGGTGGTACGAAGTTCGCGGCTGCGAAGCGCGCCCTGAAACAGGTCGCGGATGCGCTGCCGGCGGACGCCCAGGTGGGCTTGCGGGTCTATGGCTCCGAGATCTCCGAGTCGAAGCGAACCAACCCGAAGGCCTGCCGCGACACCAGGCTGGTGATGCCGGTGGGTGGG
>JASGEZ010000169.1:0-40193 GCA_047605905.1 Microlunatus sp. | reverse complement strand
GAGTAGTGGCTGGCATGGGGCTGACGCTAGCTGTTCTCGAGGACGGCAGCGAGTCGCCCCTGCGCCTCTGAGAGGATCCGTCCGACCCGGACGATCTCGGTCTCCTCGATTGCGAGCTGGACGGCGCGAGTACGCCACTGGCCAGCGGCAGCCAACACCTCGCTGAGGATCCGGCGTTGCTCCGGCGGGGCGATGCCGAACTCCTCGGCCAAACCGATCAGCGCTGGTGCTTCGCGAGCCGGGTGATCCTCCCCATCGATCATGGTGGTCCGGGTGCTGCCGACAACCGGATCGGGGCCGATTCGCGGGAACCTGGATGCCCGCGTTCTCCGCCAGGTCCAGGCAGACCTTCTCCCAGGCCATGACGTCGATCTCATCCCTGCGAGCAGCGAACTTGGCGATCATCAGTCGGTCGCCGGTGGCGACCGAGGCTTTCGGACGGGCACCCCCGAGGCTTCCGGAGCCGGCTCGAAGCAACCGTCGTACGGCGGCGAGATCGTCGGGTTCGGTACTACTTGATGTTAAGGCGGGCTGGCGGTTTCAAGCCGGTCGAGCGAGACTACTGTGCGGTGATGGTTCGGGTGCTTCTCGATGGCGTGATCAACACCGACTACGGCCAGTTCGACCTCGTCTGGTCCGGAAGTGTCGGCTTCGACGGAGACTTCGACCGGTTCTTCGCCGGTCAGGTCAACGGGCTGGTCGGTGCGGTGAGCGGCGATGGGGTCTATCTCAATCTCGCCCGCCGATCAGGCGGATCCGCGGTCCGGATCGAGTTGCTCGAGACCGAGCCGGCGCTGGCCGACGCGTACGAGGTGGATTCATACGAGGATATCGTGGAGGTCTCCGTCACAGTGCCCGCGGACGCCGAGGTCTCCTGGACGAGTTGGGCGGGTGAGACAGAGGGCCGACTGGACGGGATCCCCTCCGGTAGCTACCGGTGCCGGGTGAGCGCACGCGGGCGCGATGCGGGCGCCGCGGGCGAGTTCGCCGACGGTGTGGTCGACAGCTATCTGGTGCAGCTCTGGCCGACGGCTCCGGCCCCGGATTCGATCATCCGGGTGGGGCAGCGAGGACGCCCGCTATTGGCATCGCGAGGTGGGCGGCCGCCGATGACTCCTGGTCCAGCCCGGGACGTTGAGGTCGGGGCAGCTGCGACAGTTCGCAATTTCGAGTCACGGGCGACTACTCGAACCTGACTTCCGGGGACGGGTCCGGGATACCCGCCCGTGGGTGGATTTTGGGGTCGGACTGAGGGTGAGCGACTCGGATACCCGCCCATGGGTGGATTTTGCCGGACAGGGGCCAACAGATCCGCCCGAGACCGGCCTCGGCTACCCCAGCCTCGCGTACGGAGCCGTCCGGTGACAGGCTGTGGTCATGACCGAGACCATTCCTGCCACCATGCGTGCCAGTGTGCTGACCGGGCAGCGGCAACTCGCCGTGTCCGAGGTGCCCACCCCGTCGTACGCCAGCGACGAGGTGCTGGTCGAAGTGGCCGCGGTGGGTATCTGCGGATCCGACACGCACTACTTCCGGCACGGCCGGATCGGCGACTTCGTGGTCGACGGCCCGCTGATCCTGGGCCATGAGCTGTCCGGCCGGATCGTCGCGGCCGGTGCCGACGTGCCCGCGTCCCGGATCGGGGAGCGGGTCGCGATCGAACCGCAGAAGAACTGTCGGCGGTGCCGCGAGTGCCGTGCGGGCCGGTACAACCTGTGTCCGAGCATGGAGTTCTATGCGACCCCGCCGATCGACGGGGCGTTCTCTCGCTACTGCGTGATCCGGACCGAGTTCGCGCACGCGATCCCCGACTCCCTCACCGACGAGGCAGCCGCGTTGCTGGAGCCGTTGTCGGTGGCGATCACCACGATGCGCAAGGCCCACGTCGTGCCGGGCTCCAGCATCCTGATCGCCGGTGCCGGTCCGATCGGGATCATCTGCGCCCAGACGGCGCGGGCGTTCGGGGCCGCGGAGATCATCGTCACCGATCTGGTCGCCGAGCGCCGTGAGCGAGCGCTGTCGTACGGCGCCACCCGGGTGATCGACCCGAGCGAGGTCGACATCGCCAGCGCTGGGCTGGACGTCAATGCCTTCGTCGACGCCTCCGGTGCCCCGCGGGCGGTGTTCGACGGGATCAAGGCGGTCCGGCCGGCCGGTGTCGCGGTCCTGGTCGGGCTGGGTTCCCCGGAGATGAACCTGCCGGTCGAGCACATCCAGAACCTGGAGATCACCGTGACCGGGATCTTCCGCTACACCGACACCTGGCCGGCCGCCATCCATCTGGTCGCCAGCGGCCAGGTCGACCTCGACTCCCTGGTCACCGGCCGGTTCGATCTCGACCATGCCGCCGAGGCATTGGAAGCCGACCTCGACCCGGCCAGTCTCAAAGCCATCGTCTATCCACGCTGAACTCGTACGAGGCCCCGCTGACTCCTCAGTCGTGGAAGCCGCAGGATCCACCGACCATCGGCAGGTTGCAACCCGGGACAGGGCACCGAGGGATCGCTGCCTCGGTGGCGCGCTGTCGCTCCTCCTCGGTACGCCGGCCGGTCGGACGTGGGGTTGTCGCGTCCCGTGTTCGGCTCCGCCGGGACGTGGTCGATGACGTGGACGAGCGACGTCGAGGCGTGACCTGGCGCGTGGCCGGCGCGGGCGCGTAGCGACGAAGTGCCCGGACCATCAGTGAGGTCACCGAACTCAGCCGAGACGGATCCAACCGTCCGTACCGACAGTTCACCACCCAGCTGCCTTCGCTCTCCTTCTCCAAGCCGATGGCCGAGTCGGCGCGGTAGGCGCGCTCCGCATCCGGCGGTGGCAGGGCGATCCGGACCCGGCTGCCGGAGAAGTAGACCGCGGCCGGCTGCCCACGGACGGCGAGGGCGATTTCGTCGCCGACCATCGCCTCGACCAGTGGCGCGCCTTCGCCGGTGACGATGTCGATGGCCCTTCGGATCGCCACCCGGACGTCGTTGGGCACGACCCACTGCCGCAGTTGCTCCTCCAGCAGGATCAACTGCGACACGGGGGCTCCTTCGTGATCGGCGACCGGTGAATTGCTCAGCTGACTTGCCCAGATGACGAGCACTGTACCGATCCCCAGCCGCGGCACCCCGACCAGGATGACGACTCGGCCGGTGGGCTACGGGCGCCGGACTTCGACGAAGATGTGGCACCATGCCTCGGTGACGCTGATCGCTGCTGCCGACGGTTCCGCCCTCGGCAACCCGGGGCCGGCCGGTTGGGGCTGGTACGTCGACGACGACCACTGGGCTTGCGGCGGCTGGCCGCACGGCACCAACAACATGGGCGAGTTGACCGCCGTGCTGGATCTGCTGCAACAGACCGCCGAGCTGAACGACGACCTACTGGTCTACTGCGACTCGACGTACGTGATCAACTCGATCACCAAGTGGATGCCGGGCTGGAAGCGCAAGAACTGGCGCAAGGGCGACGGCAAACCGGTGCAGAACGTCGAGATCATGAAAGCCCTCGATGCGGCCATGCAAGGTCGGCGGGTGCGCTTCGAGTGGGTCAAGGGACACGCCGGGCACGAACTCAACGAGGCTGCCGACCGGTTGGCCAACGGTGCGGCCGTCGCCTACAGCCAGGGGACGCCACCCGATCCGGGGCCAGGCTTCGGCGGTCCGGCCGCGGAAGGGGGCGCCGACCGAGAGGACCGGCATGCCGGATACTCGCCGACGGTCGCGGTGGAACCCGAGGCGGACCTGTTCTCCTTGCTCGACGAGGACGCCGAACCGAGCGACGAGGAACGGGTGGTCGCGCTCGAACGCGACCTGCTCCGCGACGACGTACGGTCCGATCCCGCCGCCGTCGCAGCTTTGCTGCACCCGGACTGGACCGAGATCGGCCGGTCGGGACGGCTCTGGTCGCGAGACGAGATGCTCGCGGAGATCGGTCCGCTCACCGAGCAGGTCAGCCTTGACGTGGTGACGGTGTCGCGGGTCGAGCCGGACGTGATCCTGCTCGTCTGGCGAGCGGTGAGCGATCGGCGGAGCACGGTGCGCAGTTCACTGTGGGTCCGGCACGGCGGGGATTGGCGGGCACGGTTCCATCAGGGCACCGACGAAGTCTGACGCCGAGAGAAGAGTTCTAGCTCGATCCGGGCCGGCGCTCGGTCAGCCGATAGCCCACCCCGCGGATCGTCTCGACGAACCGGGGCGCGCTGATCGGGTCGTGGAGCTTGCGACGAAGATTGGCGATGTGCACCTCGACCGATCGCCGGTCGGCGTCGGAAACGTAGCTGCCCGGTGGGTCGCCGCGAAGCTCGAGCGCCAGCGAGTCCTTGGTGATCACCCGTCTGTTGCCCTCGACCACTGTTCGGAGCAGGCTGAACTCACTGCGGGTCAGCTCCACCTGGGTGCCGTTGAGCTCGCACAGCCACCTCGCCGGACTGATCCGCAATCCGTTGTGACTCAGCCAGTCATCCACCGCGGTCTCGTCGTTCGCGCCAGCAACCGGGGCCACGCCGGGGCCACCGCCATCAAAGCGGGCCCCGCGACCCCTCTCCACCGGGCTGCCTCCCGGACTGCCGCCGGGCGCAGGACTGACCGGACTGACCGGACGGGCCGGACGGGATCCGAGGCGACGCATGGCTGCCTCGATCCGGGCACGCAGTTCACGCGGCCGGAAGGGTTTGGTCAGGTAGTCATCGGCCCCCGCGTCCAGTCCCATCAAGGTATCGATCTCGTCATTGCGCGCCGAAAGCATGATCACGTACGTGTTCGAGAAGGCGCGGATCCGTCGTGCGACCTCGAAGCCGTCGATGCCGGGCAGCCGCACGTCGAGAGTGATCAGCACCGGCTCGTGTTCCCGGACCGCTTCGATTCCTTCGAACCCGTCGGCGGTCGCAATACAGGTGAAGCCGGCTTCACGCAGGATCGCGGTCACCAGGTTGCGGATGTCGTCATCGTCCTCGATCACGACGGCAATGCGGGCGGCATCGGTCTCCATGGACCATACGGTAGAGGGCAAGGAGCGCACGGTCTGGTTGTGGGGTCGGATTCGGCCGATGGCCGTCCGATCTGGCACAGCTTCCACATGAAAACTTCGGACGCCGGAAAGAATAGTGGAACCAGCGTGGCGCCGCACCGGTCGGATGTGGTCTGATCTGGGCTATGGATCGTGGCGCGACCACCCCCGTTCGCGCGGCCCAGCCGCACCGAGCCGAGGATGGAGCAGCAGTCGAGATCGCCGCGGCGTTGGCCGCCGGCGAATTCCGGCCCTGGTATCAGCCGATCGTCGAACTGGCCACCGATCGCGTCGTCGGCGTCGAGGCATTGGTACGCCGGCATCACCCGAGTGGGGCGGTCGAGACTCCGGCCAGCTTCCTGCCCGTCGCCGAGCGGAGCGACCTGGTGCTGGACATCGACCGGACGATTCTGAGGCAGGCTCTGGCAGATCTGGCCGGCTGGCTGCGGCTCCGTCCTGACTTCCGGGTCAGCGTCAACCTGTCGGGCCGGCAACTCGACCGGCCGGAGTTGCCGGCCGAACTGACTGCGGCGGTCGCCGCGGCCGGGCTCGCCGCGGGCACGATCGATCTCGAGATCACCGAGACCACCCGGCCCGAGAACCCTGCGGTCAACCGCGACGTGATCACCCGGTTGAGGGACCTCGGCTACGCCGTCCGGTACGACGACTTCGGCACCGGCTGGTCGTCCCTGCCGGAACTGATCAGGATGCCGGTCGACGGGATCAAGCTGGACCGCGGATTCGCCGATCACCTCGGCACACGGATCGGGGACGCTGTGATCGGTGCGCTCGTTGCAGCCGGCGATCAGGTCGGCTTCACCGTGACCATCGAGGGCATCGAGCAGCGTGAGCAGGCTGAGCGGGCCCGCACCCTCGGTTGTCACTACGGTCAGGGCTTTTGGTGGTCGCGGCCCCGACCCGGAGTCGATATTCCGGAGCTGATCAGCGGATGAGGTAGTCGATCGCTCGCACGTCCGGCAGCAGATCGGTGGCCGCCGGTCCCTGGCCGAAATCACAGCCGACTTCGGTCGCCGCGACCAGGACCGTCATGTCGTCCACCCGCGGCGCGATCACCTGGTAGCCGAAGGCGCGTGCGGTCTGCACGGTCAACCGCAGCACCTGCATCGAACTCGGTGTGTGGGCACCCGAGGGGTCGGTCGGCGCCGCCGGTTTGGGCCGGTCGAGTTCCAGCAGGATCTCGTCCAGCCGGACCATCGTCACCGGCAGCCGCAGCAGTTGGTTCGTTGCGGCGCCAGCACCGAATCCGTCCAGACACACCCGTACGCCCCGCTCTCGCAGGATGTCGAGATTGGCGTGCAGTCTCAGGTCTTCGGTCAACTCGCCCGCCGACAGCACCAGGACGAGCTGCTCCGCCGGCAGACCGGACCCGGCCAGCGCTCGGGCGACATCGTCCCGAATCCGATCCTGGAGCAGATGCTGGATGGTCACCGGGACGGCCAGCACGACCGGCAGCGGTTGCTCTCCCATACCGAAGACGGCACGAGTGGCCCAGCGCAGCGTCCAGGCATCGAGTTCGATGATCGCCGGGCTACGGCCGAGGTCGGCGAGCAGTTCGGCCCGTTCGAACAGGTCCTCGCCGACGTGGCAGCGACTCTTGGCCTCCAACCCCGCCAGCTCGCCGGTGATCAGCTCGACGATCGGCTGCATTGCCAGCTCGACAGTATCCGCGGCGAGGGCGGCGAGGATGGACTCCTCGATGTGGGTACGCCGCCGCAGCCGATCACGCAGGGACCGGTCGAACACCTCGATCCGTCCGCGTCCGGCGGCTTTGGCCCGGTAGACCGCCAGATCAGCCTCCTGCACCAGCCGGTCGGCGTCGGTGCCGGCGTCCTGGCTGATCGCCAGCCCCACACTGGCCCCGATCCGGGCCTGGTGGCCGCTGCGCAGCAGCATCGGCTCGGCGATCACGGCGATGATGCGTTCCGCGACGGTCATCGCCGACGGCTGCTCGTCCAACGGTTCGAGCAACACGAGGAACTCGTCGCCGCCGAGCCGGGCGACCACGTCGCTGGCACGTACCGCTTCCTGCATCCGCTGCGCGACCGTGCACAAGACCTCGTCACCGGCCTGATGGCCCAAGGTGTCGTTGACCTGCTTGAAGCCGTCGAGATCGACGAACAGCAGGCCGACCACCGCGCCACTGCGCTGCGCCCGGGTCAGTGCCCCTGAGACCAGCCGCATCGCCTGGGCCCGATTGGCCAGACCGGTCAGCGGATCGTGGGCCGCCTGGTGGCTCAACTCGTCCTGCGCCGCCGCGACCTCGGCGTTGGCGGCCTGGATCTGCTGGATGGACAGGTTCATCCTGGCAACGACGAGCAGGAAGGCGATGATCGAGAAGATGATGACGGCCCAGATCGCCGGCTCGAGGCCGAGGACCAGTTGCACACCGAGCGTCACCGGCGCGACCAGCACGGCAACCGTGAGTGCGGCCAACCGCTTGCGGGTGAAGCGGGTGCTCGTGGCTGCTGCCGGCGCCGAGAGCGACACCATCGAGGGTTCCAGCGCGGCGGCTCCCCAGGCCAGATACGAGGCCAGCCAAAGGAAGTTGAGCGGGTCGCTCTCCTCGAAGGTCAACAGTTTGAGCGCGGAGGAGGCCGTGTCGGCGATGATCAGTGCGAGCAGGGCAAGCACCAACAGTCGATATGACCGGGTCCGTCCGCTGGGGGTGGTCAACAGCCGGATGAGCAACCCGGCGAGCACGATGTCCGCCGCTGGATAGCTGATCGCCACTGCCGCAGCCAACGCGGAGTCGGCGTACGTCTGCAGGATCGGTCGTGCCAGCAGCACCCAGGACAGTGCGGCCAGCGAGGCCGTCAGGATCAGACTGTCCAGCAGGCCCGCGGTGTCGCGGCCGGGTTGACGACCACGGACCAAGGAGGTGAATCCTGCCGTCACGACGACGTAGCCGAGCAGATACACCGTATCCGCAGGGATGGGGAACAGATCGACGTTGCGGACCAGCGCCCACCAGTTCCCGATCGCGTCGGCGATCGCCCACAGGCCGAGGCCGGCGGCCATCAGATACCAGGCCAGGCGGCGTCCCGGCTGATGCAGGCGAACACCGACGATCAGGGCAGCGACCGACGAAAGCCCGATCATCTCGAAGATGATGGCGCCCAGGATCGGGTTGGGGACCAGGTAGGAGACACCGATGGCGATGCCACCGACGACCAGGTAGCTGATCCACAGATTCGGCACCGTCGTCGGGAACTGGCCGGCTCGGCGCCGGGTGCCGATCATCAGTGGTCGCTCATCCGTAGCCGATCACGAGCGGATGGCTCGACCGCGGTCAGCCATCGCCTTGTCGTACTGCCGGGCCAAGGTGGGTGTCGACCGTCGGGTGCCGGTCAGAGCGACGGCAACGGCTGGGGTGCCGTCGCGCAGACCCGCCACGGACCCGGCCGGGGTATGGAACAGCCACAGGGAGATCGCCCGATAGGCCGCCCAGTCGCCGAAGCGGACCTGGAGCGAGACGGTCTCGGTGCCGGCTTCTGCGGCGACGACCCGAACGGTCTGCAGTCGCACCGGGTCGGCTCCCGGGAGCCTCAGTTCGACATCGGCCGCGGCCGGCAGAGTGCCGGTGGGCAGCCGGACTGCGGCTCCACCGATCGAGATGTCGACCAGTTCGCCTTCGGTCTCGCCGATCCCTACGGTGGCGCGGACGGCGAAGCGATGAGCGTTGCGTCGCGAGGTTGCGTACGTGTCCGACTGGATGCGGTGCATCCCCATCATCAGCACCAGGCAGGCGAGCACCAGCCAGACGCCCGAGACGATGGTGGACGCGGGATCGAAGTGCCACGGCATCCAGCCGCTGAGCCCCAGCAGCGCCCAGACGGCCACCAGGATCATGATCAGCAGCAGGACCCTGACTGCCACCGGCGCACGACCGCGCTGACGGTCGTCCGCGCCGGACTTCGGGGTCACCTGGAACTCCAGCGTGCGGCGGGTGAGCAGCCACCACAGGCATGACAGCCCGACCGGCACCCGCAGAATCCGCAGGGCGAAGGCGGTCGGCCAGTGCAGGTGCAGCCGATACAGGCGCCGAGAACCCCACAGCCGGATGCTGAACATCACCGCGAAGACACCGGCGAAGAGAAGCGGATCCGCCGTCGAGACGTGCGCCCCGCTGATCAGCACCGCAGCCGGGATGAGGAAGGCGAAGACGGTGCCTACTCCCTCCAACCACCACAGGGTCCCGCTCAGATACTCGTAGTAGTTGCGCCAGGACAGCCAGCGCTTGGCGGCCCAGAGCCGTTCCCTGACCAGCACCTGCATGCAGCCCATGCCCCAGCGGCGCCGTTGTAGCAGATACTGCTCCGGCGTCGTGGGCGCCAGACCGAGTGCGATCACCTGGTGGTGGTACGCGGTCTTCCAGCCCTTCCGGAGCAGACCGAGCGTGGTGTGCATGTCCTCGACGATCGTCGCCGTGGAGATGCCGCCGATCTCCCGCAACGCGGCGACCCGGATCAGCGAGGTCGACCCGCACCAGAACGGCCCCGCCCCGTCGTGATTGCGGGCCGGCAGCAGCACGTGGAAGAACATGCCCTGTTCGCCGGTGTCGCCGTCGTCGTCGAACGCGCCGGAGTTGTAATAGGTCTGCGGCGCCTGCACCAGTGCGATCTCGGGATCGGCGAACCAGCCGAGGGTGGCGGTGAGGAACTCGGGCAGCGGTACGTGATCGCAGTCCAGCACCGCGACGATGTCGATCGGCTCGGCACCGTCCTCGCGCTCGCGCTCCATCAGCTCGAGTGCGTGGTTCATGTTGCCGGCCTTGGCATGGGTGTGTTCGGACCGGCGGACGTAGCGCGCGCCGAGTTCGTGGCACAGTTCCGCCACCCAGGGGCGGTCCCCGTCGTCCAGCACCCAGGTCTGGTGGGCGGGTTCGAGCGCGCAGGCCGCGGCGATAGTCGGTGCGATCACCTCGACGGGTTCGTTGTAGGTCGGAATCAGTACGGCCGTGCGCGTGCCTGGTCCCGTTTCGGTCACCGGAGCGGGGGCGCGGCAGTCGATGTTCCACAGTGTCACGGCGCGGATGAACAGGCCGATGACCGGGAACAGTTCGAAGGCGATCAGCAACCACGCCGCGATCAGGTTCCAGCCGCTGGGTGGCAGGGTGAAGAGGATCCGCCAGGTCACGTACGCCAGCAGCACTGTGATCGACGACACGACACCGGCGCGGGCCCAGAACTTGGACCAGTTGGATTCGATGGTGAGCGGTCGAAGGTCGACGGCCCAGCCTCGCAGGGCTGAGTCGGGGGCCAACCTCGCGCGTCGGACATGTGCGTCCGCCGGTGATCTCTCGATGGCGGCGGTCTTGGGGGGTTCTGCCACGGCTCTCCTTCGCCGATCACCCCCGAGATCAGTGTTGTTTCGGAGCCGAAGTTATCGCAGAGTGCCGGGCCAGTCGAGCGGGGCTCGGCTGCCCAGGTGTGAAACCTCGGCCAGCACCGCTACTGGCCGGCTCCTCCGTTGGCCAGGCCCCGCTGGTCGGACTCGACCATGATCAGTTTCAAAGACGACTGGTCGAGCGCACCGAGCAGATGCTTGGCGAGGTAGTCACCGCCGGCCCGGCTGATCACGAAAGTGCTGGCATCGACCGCGAGGGCATGCTTCGCCAGGGTGGTGGCGGTGTCGGCCCGGTCGCCGATGCTGTGCAGGACGACGCCGCGGACGATCAGGCCGCTGCCATCCAGCCGCCGCACCTGTTGCCGGATCTCCTCGACGGCGTCGGCCTCCGACTCCGGGGTGATCGCCAGCTCCTGGATGATCGTGGTGGCTCGGACGTGCACGATCTCCAGCGGAGCGCCCAGCCGGAGCGCGACGGCAGCCGCCTCGTCGACGATGGCCGGTGCCGCTGCTCGGGCGCTGACGGCGACCACGACGGGACGTACCGATGACTCCGTCTCGGTCGCGTGCACGACCTCGATTTCGGAGGTGGCGACCGTCTCGATCTCCTCCTCGGCCTGTTCTGCTGCGGACACCAGCTTGTGGCCGGAGGCGAGCACCGGGATCGCGATCACGAAAGCGATCGCGCCGACGATGAAGGCCATGCTCTCGCTCGTCGACTCGGCGATCTTGCCGGCCACGAAGGGCGCCAGGCCGCCGCCGATGAAGCGGACGAAGCCGTACGCGGACGAGGCGACGGACCGCTCGACCGGAGCGACCAGCATCACGGCCTGGGTGGTCAAGGTGTTGTTGATGCCGATGCAGGCGCCGCTGAGGACGACGGCCGCGACCACGGTGGCCGGAGACTTGATCCCGACCGCGATCACCGTCATCAGCACGGCCAGGCTGGCCAGATTGGCGTACAGCACGGGCACGGTGCCGAACCGGCG
Organism: Microlunatus sp.; assembly: GCA_047605905.1. Classification (GTDB taxonomy): domain Bacteria; phylum Actinomycetota; class Actinomycetes; order Propionibacteriales; family Propionibacteriaceae; genus Microlunatus. Next base: position 28,848 of record JASGEZ010000169.1, on the reverse strand, counting down.
CTGCAGACGTGGTGCGAGGAAGACCGCAAAGACGGCGACCAGCAGGCCCCAGCCGGTGAACACCAGTCCCAGCTGCATCGCCTCCAGGTGCATCGGGTACGGCGCGTAGCCGAGCATGGTGAAGAAGCCCCAGTTGTAGAGCAGCGCGACGATGCCCATCGTGGCCAGGCCCCGATGCCGCAGTGCTTTCAGCGGTGCGCTGAGGGAGATCTTCTTCTCGGGTTTGGGAATGTCGGGCACGAACAGCAACGTCGCGATCAACGCCAGCCCCATCAGCACCGCGACACCGAAGAAGGGACCACGCCAGCTGATCGAGCCGAGGAAGCCGCCGAGCAACGGCCCGGTCGCGATGCCAACTCCGAGTGCGGCCTCGTACAGGATGATCGCCCCGCCGAAGCCGCCGCTGGCCGAGGCGACGATGACGGCGAGGCTGGTCGCGATGAACAGCGCATTGCCCAGTCCCCAGCCGCCGCGGAAGCCGATCACACCGGCCACCGATCCGGCCATGCCGGCCAGTGCGGCGAAGATCACGATCAGGGCGAGCCCGACGATCAGCGACAGCTTCGAGCCGATCCGGCTGGACACCCAGCCGACGCCGAGCATGGCAATGGCGGTGACGACCAGATAGCTGGTGAACAGCAGCGACACCTGGGCCGGAGTCGCCTTCAGGCCCTGCGCGAGGGCGGGAAGAATGGGGTCGACCAGACCGATTCCCATGAAGGAAATGACACAGGCGAAGGCAACGGCCCAGACGGCCTTCGGTTGTTGGAACAGGTTCGGTTTCGCGCCGTGAGCTGCACTCATCGGTTCGGTTCCTCGATTCTCGAGTAGGTCGATCGGATCAGGTCGGGCCGATCACTGCGTCGGGTCGGTCCGGGTTGCGACGAGTGGGCCGAGCCACCGGCATACCCATGAGAATATCCATAGCATAACTATTTATTTGCATAAAGGTCGGGTGCGCTTGGACCGCGAATTGCGCGCAGCGTCGACAATCGCTATTTTCTGTGGTCGACCGAATGATTTGACTATGGCGGTGCCCGAAACTTCTTCGAACCGGCTGAGACTTGTCGAGTTGACCGAGAGATGAAGGCGGGACAGCGTGAGCGCGTTTCCAAGTCGGCCGTTCCATTCCTGGCCGAATTCTGGCCGGACGCGACCCTGGCGCCGGAGCGTGCTCTTGCTTCTGATCGGCGTGCTGCTCACTGGAGCGGTGCAGGTTCGCCTGACGACCCCTGCATACGCCGCGTCCGGCGATGTCGGGTGGAAGATCTCGACGGTGCCGCTCGACGTGGTGTCGGGAACGGGGAGGTTCACGCCCACGCTCGAATGTGGCGCGGGAACCTGCATCGTGACGAGCACCGCCAGGGTCACCGTCGTGGCGCAGGGCGGGGCGGCATTCGTGGGAGCCAGTGGCACGGCGGTGCCCTGGGTGATCGGCACGGGTGCTGCGCGAGGCTCGTGCACGATCACCAACTCGACCACCGTGACCTGTCGTGTCACCACCAGCACGCCGATCTCGTCGTCGACGACTGCCCTGGTCATGCGCACTGCCAGCCCGTTCGAGGTGACAGTGCCCGACGGCATCGCCGAGTTGGCGCCGGTGCTGCAGGCGACCTGGACGGACACGACGAAGAGCGGAAACACCAGCACGGCCAACGACACCGTGACCATTGTTCGCAACGGCGAGACCGACTGGCAGAGCGCGACCACGGTCGAATATTCCCCTGCCTTCGCAACCCTGCCTCAGATTGCCTTCACCTGCGCGACGTCACGGTGCGGGTTGACGCCCGCCTCGGGCTTCGAGCTGGCGGCGCTGGGCGGAACCACGTTCACGAATGCGATCAGCAGCAAGATCACTTTCGGCACCGGTGTACTCGCGGGCGCTTGCACGGTGCGGTCGACAACCCAGATCTACTGTGCCCTGGATCTCCCGACTTTCGTCGATGAAGGGACCGTCATTCGACTTGCCCGGCCTGGTGTCGTTGTCGCGGCGGGTGCAACGGCAGGTACGCCGTTGGTGACGCTGTCGGCACTGGTCGATGACGACGTCAGCAACAGCACCACCGAGATCGTGCTACGGGACCCGAGCCCCGCGGACAACGGCGACTGGGCGGCGATGCCGAAGCGGGTGCTGATGTTCGACGAGGCGGACCGGACGCCGCAGGTGGCGTACAGATGCCTGGAACCCGTCTGTTTGTCCGGACCGACGTCCGGCTTCCTGGTCGAGGCGCTGTCGGGTGCGACCTTCACGGAGTCGATCGGCAGCACGACCTCGTTCGGCGGCAGCGGCACCTTGGCAGGTGTGTGCACGGTCGAGTCGGCCACCGAGGTGCGCTGCAACCTGCTGGCCGCTCGTGAGCTGGCGCAGGGTGTGTCGCTGGTGCTTCCCCGGCTCGCTGTCTCGTTGCCGTCGGGCTTGGCGCCCTCGACGGCGGTGTTCCGGACCGGCTCGGTGGTCGCGGATGCCAACCCGGCCAACGACCGGGCTGACTACCGCGTCTTCCCGGTGGACCTGCTGGCCGATCGGCTCGTATTCAACGAAGGCTTCGAGCATGGTCAGGGCACCGGCTCGACCTCGCTGGTCGACTACACCGGTGAGGCGCCGGGCAACCAGACCTACACCGCGGATCCCGCCTGGCTGGTGACCTGCAACGGCACCGTCCAGTCCTCCGAACTCACTGCCACGACTCTGCCGACCTGCCCCGACGCATCGGCGACCGCAGATCTGAAGGATCTGTCCTGGGCCCTCGGTACGTTCCGGGTGAGTCTCGGCGGGGATCCGGCAGACCCGGTCACCAACCACGCGCTGAGTTCCTACACTGCCGGGAACGTCCCGGCCGGTCAGCAGATTGTCCTCTCGGGGGTCAACGGTTTCGATGTCACTCCGGGCCACTACTACACGTCGTCGTTCGACGTCGCCGCCCGGTCATGCCTCGATCGTGGGGCGTCGTACTTCCTTGCGCTCGTCGACGATGACGACACCGTCGGGGTGTTGAACGAGGACGCGATCGACCCTTGCGTGGTGTACCAGCAGGTGCTCACCGACAAGCGAGGAGCCTCGAACCACCTGGGCCGCTACTTCGTCGAAGGTGCCTACCAGGCGACCGGGTCCACCCTCCGGTTCCGGGTCCTGAACACCGAGACCGCCGGCGCCGGGAACGACAGCGGCATCGACAATCTGGCTGTCTACGACGTGACACCCGTGTTGAGCAAGTCGTTCGCGCCGTCGACCGGGCTGACGACGGGGGAGCGCAGCGTCTTGACCTTCTCCATCGAGAACACCGTCGAGCGGGGTGCGAAAAGCGGCTGGGCGCTGTCCGACACGCTCCCCGATGGTCTGGTGATCGCCGACGATGCCGCGGTGGATACCGACTGTCTCTCGACGACGGTGGCCGCCGACCCGGGGGCGACGACGATCTCGGCCGTCGGGTCATTGGCGGACGGCTCGTCGGACTGTGAGATCAGCGTCGCTGTGGTGGCGAACGACCTCGGGACCTTCAGCAACTGCGCTGTGAACATTCAGGCCGTCGGGCTGATCGGACCCTCGTCCTGTGCGGAGGTCAGCTACACCATCGACAACCGGCCGACGCCGACGCCGACGAGCGAACCGCCGACGCCGACGGCCGAACCGCCGACGGCGGAACCGACGACTGCGACGGCGGAACCGACGACTGCGACGGCCGAACCCGCGGAACCGACGACCGAGCCCACGACGCCAACGGCCGAATCGACCACACCGAAGCCGACCACGTCGAAATCTCCGAAGTCGACTGCGACTGCCCGACCGTCGGGCGATCCGGGTGGTCCACTGTCGAACACCGGTGGTCCGGGTCTGATGCCGCTGCTGGCCGGCACCGTCCTGGTCATCGGCGGCGGCACCATGCTCGCGGCCCGGGCAACTCGCGGGCGGCACTGATCAGCGCTCCGGCCCACGCACGACTTCGCGGCAGCTGCAGCCACCGCGAAGTCAGGGCAGTCAGCCGGCGGCCTCCTCCGGACGTTCCGCGACGGCCAGGGCGGCGTCATCGGGTACGTAGCCGGGGACGTGCCGTTCGTCCGGACCGTTGTACTCCGAAAGCGGGCGGATCAACGCGTTGGAGGTCTGCTGCTCGATGATGTGTGCGGTCCAGCCGGTGATTCGGGAGGCGACGAACAGCGGGGTGAAGGTGAGTATGTCGAACCCGATCAGGTCGTATGCCGGGCCGGAGGGGTAGTCCAGGTTCGGATAGATCCCCTTGCGGGAGACGAACTCGCGCTCGAGTGTCTCGTACAGCTCCGCGACATCGGGACGGTCGTAGTGCGCGATCAGGGTGTCGAGGGCTGCCTTCATGGTCGGCACCCGCGAGTCGCCGCGCTTGTAGACGCGGTGCCCGAAGCCCATGATCTTGCGCTTCTGGCCCAGTGCCTCGTCCAGCCAGGGCACCACATTCGCGGCATCGCCGATCTCGTGCAGGATGTGCAGCACAGCCTCGTTGGCGCCACCGTGCAGGGGACCCTTGAGCGCACCGATCGCGGCGACCACGGCCGAGTACAGATCGCTGAGGGTCGACGTCACCACCCGCGCGGTGAAGGTCGAGGCGTTGAACGAGTGCTCGGCGTAGAGGATCATCGAGCGGTTGACCGCGTCGACGACCACCGGGTCCGGCTCCTCGCCGAAGGTGATCCAGAGCAGGTTCGCGGCATAGTCGAGGTCGTCGCGCGGCTCGATCACCTCGAGTCCACGACGACGGCGCTGCCCGTACGCGACGATCGCCGGCAGGGCGGCGAACAGCCGGACCGAGCGGTCCAGGTTCTCCGCCGGGGTGCCGACGGCATCCAGCACATTGGTGATGCCGGCGGTCTCCAGAGCGCCGATCACGCTCACCGCTGTCCGCACCTCGTCCATCGGATGCGCGCCGGTAGGCAGCAGATCGATGGCCGCCTTCACCTCCGGGGTCAGCGCCCGGTGTGCCCGCTCGATGGCGCGCAGCGCGGCCAACTCGTCGTCGGTCGGCAGATCGCCGTGCCACAGCAGATAGGCGACGGCCTCGAACGGCTGGGTCGCGGCGAGCTCTTGGACGGGATAGCCGCGATACAGCAGCGAGTTCGTCTCGGGGTTGACCTTCGAGACCGCGGTGTAGTCGACGGTGACCCCGGCGAGGCCCTTCTTGATGTCGGTCATCGGTGACTCTCCTAATGCTCGAGGTGGAAGTTGAAGACAGATGTGTCGAAGTGGTTGTAGCTGGCGTAGTCGATCAGGTGGTAGAGGTCGGCGCGGTGCTGCATCTCAGGGAGCCGGCTGGTCAGGTGCCCCTCGTCGAGCAGAGTATCGAGCGCCCGATCGGCCGCCCCCATGGCCATCCGCAGCAGCGAGACCGGCCAGATCACGATATTGATGCCGACGTCACGCAACTGCTCGACCGAGAACAGCTCGGACTTCCCGAACTCGGTCATGTTGGCCAGGATCGGTACGTCGACCGCAGCCCGGACGGCCGCGAACTCCTCCAGGGTGGCCATGGCCTCGGGGAAGATGGCGTCGGCGCCGGCGTCCACCAGTGCCTTGGCCCGGTCGATCGCGGCCGGCAGCCCGTCGATGGCGCGGATGTCGGTCCGGGCCATGATCAGGAAGTTCGGGTCGCGACGGGCGTCGACGGCCGCCCGGATCCGCCTGATCGCGGTGTCGGCGTCGACCACCGACTTGCCGTCCAGGTGGCCGCACCGCTTGGGATTGATCTGGTCCTCGATGTGGGTGCCGGCGAGCCCGGCGTCCTCGAGGGTCTGGATGGTGCGGGCGATGTTCATCGGCTCGCCGAATCCGGTGTCGGCGTCGATGATCGCGGGCAGTTCGGTCATCCGCGCGATCTGCTGGCCGCGGCCGGCCACCTCGGTGAGGGTGGTCAGCCCGATGTCCGGCAGACCGAGATCGGCACTCAGCACGGCGCCGGAGATGTAGACGCCGTCGAAACCCTTGCGTTCGATCAGCTTGGCGCTCAGCGGGTTGAACGCGCCCGGAATTCGGAGCAGCTCACCCGAGGCGAGCCGCTCCCGGAACAGCCGGCGTTTCTCCGCGGCGGAGGTGCGTGCGTACAGCATCAGAACAGGCTCCTCATCAGAACGGGCGACCCCATCAGAACAGGCCCCGTGGCGCGGGCGCGGTGGCCAGCAGGCCGGGCCTGGCAACGATGTTCAGCGCCTGTACCTCGACCGCGGTGAGCTCGGGCAGCCGCTCCGCCAGGGTGAGGAACCGCTCGATCTCCGCGGGCGCCAGGGCGGCTTCGGCCAGCAGCCGGAACTTTCGCACATAGTCGGCCCGGGCGAACGGCCGCGCACCGAGCGGGTGCGCGTCGGCGATCGCGATCTCCTCGACCACCGTCGATCCGTCGGTCAGGGTGATCTCGACACGGCCGCCGAAGGCTTTCTCGTCGGGGTCCTCGGAGTGATAGCGGCGGGTCCACTCGGGATCCTCGGCCGTGGTGATCAGGTGCCAGAGGGCGACCGTGTCCGGCCGGCCGGCGCGTTCGGGGGTGTAGGAGTCGACGTGGTGCCAGCCGCCGTCCTGCAGGGCCACCGCGAAGATGTAGGCGATCGAGTGGTCGAGCGTCTCCCGCGATGCCGTCGGGTCGTACTTCTGCGGGTCGCCGGCGCCCGAGCCGATCACATAGTGGGTGTGGTGCGAGGTGTGCAGCACGATCGAGGTGATGTTCGTCGGATCGCGCAGCTCCGGCCGCTCGTTGCCGAGGCGCCGGGCGAGGTCGATCCAGGCCTGCGCCTGGTATTCCGCCGAATGCTCCTTGGTATAGGTGTCGAGGATGCCGCGCTTCGGTTCGCCCGGTGCCGGCAGGGGGACCTCGTACGAGCCGTACGGTCCGTCGAGCAGCCAGGCGATCACGCCGTCCTCACCCTCGTAGATCGGGTTGGGCGAGGTCTCCCCGCGCAGCGTCCGGTCGACGGCCTCGATCGCCAGCTTGCCGGCGAACGCGGGGGCGTACGCCTTCCAGGACGAGATCGCGCCCTTGCGCGACTGCCGGGTGGCGGTGGTGGTGTGCAGGGCCTGACCGATCGCCTGATAGATCACCGCGGTGTCGAGACCGAGCAGGGTGCCGATGCCGGCCGCGGCGGACGGGCCGAGATGGGCGACGTGGTCGATCTTGTGCTTGTGCAGGCTGATCGCGCGCACGAGGTCGACCTGGATCTCGTATCCGGTGGCCAGGCCGCGCAGCAGCGCCGCTCCGTCCGCTCCGACGTGCTGGGCGACCGCGAGGATCGGCGGGATGTTGTCGCCGGGGTGGGAGTATTCGGCGGCCAGGAAGGTGTCGTGGTAGTCCAGCTCGCGGACTGCCACGCCGTGCGCCCAGGCGGCCCACTCGGGGCTGGTCCGCCGATCGGTGCCGACCACGGCGGCTCCGGCACCGTTCACCGACACCGGGTGCGACAGCGCCTGGGCCCGGGCCGAGCTCGGTGGCGTCCGGGTGAGCGAGGCGGCCGCCACCGCGGCGTTGTCGATCACCCGGTTGATGATCATGTCGGCGACCTCGGGCTGCACCTCGACCGGATCGGTCGCGACCTCGGCGATCTTCCAGGCCAGCTGCTGCTCCCGGGGCAACTCCTCGTTGCTGCGGTAGGTGCGAACGTGGTGGCGGGCGCTCGGGATATTGCTCGTCGTGCTCATCGGTTCCTTAGTTCTCAGGCTGCTTGGTTCGAGGGCAGGGCGGCGTCGCGGATGCCACGCAGCGCATTGCTCAGGTGGACATGGGTGGCGTGCGCGGCCAGTTCGCCGTCGCCGTCGATGATGGCGCGCACGATCGCCAGGTGCTCGGCCGCGGCCAGGATCAGCCGCGCTTCCGACCGACGAGCGAGCCGGCGCGCCCGGGCGACGTGCGCGCGCAGGCTGCGCAGACTACTCACCAGATAGGCATTGCCGACGGCGGCATCGATAGCCGAGTCGAAGCGGGCCACGAGCTCGTAATAGCCGTGGTGCGCATCGTCGTCGGAGGCGAGCAGCTCCGTGATCCGGGAGAGTTCCGACTCGAGTTCGGCAAAGGGCTTCGGGTCGCGCCGGGCTGCCGCCAGTCGAGCGGCCTGCGTCTCCAGTGCCGTGCGCAACTCGTACATCAGCACGACGTCGTCGATCGACACCGGGGTGACGACGACGCCGCGACCGGCGTGCGGTCCGACCAGGCCGTCGGCCGCCAGCCGGGCCAGCGCCTCGCGTACCGGCGTCCGGGAGACCCCTAGCCGGGCAGCCTGTTCGACCTCACCTAGAACGGTCCCGGGCGGGAGGTCCCACTCGACGATCTCTGCCTTGAGGGTGGCGTAGGCGCGGTCACTGGCACGCTTCACGACCACGTCTCTCCCGTCGGTAGGGACCGCTCCTACAGGGCGATGGCTACGATCTCCGGACTATGTATGCAGAACCCATCGAGATCGAGCACCTATGAGGGAGATTTTGGCACATATCTCAACCTGTGTATACACCGTCCTTTTGAATGGGCACGTGAGCATGCCACCAGAAGCCGTCGACTGACTGAGAACGACGTGATCTCGACGATCACACCCAGACGGCGGCCTGGCTGGTGGCAGCGAACAGGTTGGTCGGATAAGTGCGCCAGTCCGCAGACCTCAAGGGGTGAGGTCCGGGTGGCTGTAGTACCCGTACAACTCCTTTTCCTCCGCCGGCGACAGGTGCTCCTCCGGTGGCACGTTCGGTGCGTGCTTGACGAAGTCCTTGGTGTAGGGGACCGTCACCCGGTTGCCCTCGAACTCGGCCTCGGTCAGCAGCACGTACGTCTCTCTGGTTCCGAAGAGCCCCGTCGATACCGTCATCCAGTCCGGTTCACCCGTGATGTCGTCGGCATAGACCCGTCTGACTCGGCCGATGCGTTCGCCCTTGGAGCTGTACACCTCGTGGTCGAACAGCTTGTCGACCTGCTCTCTGTTGAGCATCGTTCCTCCTACGGTCTCGTGGCCCGTTCCCGTGGTGGTTCTTCTCAACGGTACTGCCGGGTCGCCGCCAACCGAAGGGTGATATATCAGCAGGGACCGGGAGATCTGGGCCAGATTCGAAGCGCGTCGCCGCTGGTCGGCGCGCGAATCTGCCGATGAGTCAGATCACGAACCGGGAGGTCCCGGTGGAACCGGCGGGATGTTGGCGTTGCGGTGGAACACGTTCCCCGGGTCGTAGGCGGTCTTGATCGCCCGGAGTCGGGCGAGCTTGCTGCCGTAGACATCGTGGATGCCGGCGAGATCGGGCTCGGGGGATACGTTGACATAGCTCCCCGCGTAGATCGCGTGCGGCTGTAGGTCGGCGTGCAGCTCCCGGATCCATTGGCGCTCGGCGGGAAGCAGCTCAGGCGTCGGGCACAGCGCGACGAGGGTGGCGAAGTAGCACGGTGTCCTTGGCCCGCTGTAAGCGGTCGCCTCGTCGCTGACCTCGGCCAAATAGACGCCCTTCTCGTAGGAGTGTGAGCCCCAGGCATGGCGGGCATGCTGGCGACGATCGACACCCGAATCGGCGAGGTCACCGTCGGGAACCAGGGCTATCGGGCCGCCTATCCGTTCTTCGCCCGGGCCGAGACGCAGGCCAGGCAACTCGGCCTCGTCGGCGCGCACGTCGACGCCCGGACGCGGATCGCGGACTGTTTGGTCTGGACCGAGGGACACACACTTCCGGGCAGCAATGAGGTGGTGACTGCTGAGGCGGTGGACCGTGCGGTCGCGGAGACCGTCGAGCTGGCGGGGCAATCGGCGGTGCCGTCGTATGTCCGCTATGTGCTCGGCAACCGGGCCTGGCTGAACGGCGATGACGAGAACGCTCGTCGGTTGCTGATGGACAGCCTGCAATACATGGACGGCATGGTGAAGGTCATCCCGTGGTGGGGTGTCGGGCGACTGCTCTGGGTGCTGCAGGGCGCCGATCCCGACGAGGCGTTCGGTGCGGCCGATCGGCTGGGACATGGCATCAACCGGGCCGCCTGGACGTACGGGCAGCTCAGCCGAGCTGTGTCCCGGTGCGAGCCGGATCAGATCCGGTCGTACCAAGCATCGCTGGGCCAGGCCGAGGGCTATCTGTCCGGATGCGACTTCCTGCGTCAGGTATTGCACACGATGATGGCGCCGACGTTGTTCCGGATCGACGAGGAGCTGTCGACCGGTTGGCTTCGCGAGGCGGACGCCTTCTGCGACGCGGCGGGGGAGTACGTGCTGCAACGGCGGGTCCGAAAGACCATGGTCGAGCTCGGTGTCAAGGTGCCGAGGACCGGTGGGGGTGCAGTGCCGCCGTACCTCGCCCGGCTCGGTCTGACTGCCCGGGAGTGCGAGATCCACGCCTTGCTCGCCGCCGGGGCGACCAATGCCGAGATCGCCGAGCGGCTGATGATCTCGGTGCGGACAGTCGAGTCGCATGTCAGCAACATGCTGGCCAAGACCGGGACGACTTCGCGTGCTGAACTGCGGTCGATAGCCAACCGGATTCCGACTTCGCGGTAGCTACAGCCACCGAGACGTGGGACAAACCGGGACTAACCGGTCAGTCGTGGCTGTCGACCCCGGTTGCCCAGCGGGCGAGCGCGACTATCAAGGCCCGATGCCCCTCACTTGCGTACGAGTGATCGTTGTGACCCAGCAGGTCGACAGCAACCCGCAAGCTGCCGACCGTACGGATCCAGGCTGTGGGATGGGTTGCGCCGTCGATCTGATGGGTAGCCACGACCGCGGAGCGCCCGATCGGCTGAAGGTGGCAATAGCGCTCGTCAATCACGCGAAAGGAGTCCGTGCCGCCGAATCGTCGGTCGTGGATCGAGATGTCCACGGATCCAATGGGCGGATGGCCGGAGATGCCCGGCAACCAGACCGCGCCGATGGCCGGTGCCCAGTCCGGGTAGCCGCGCATGGTCGCAGGTGCGGTGTGCAGGGCCAGAATTGCGACCCCGTCCTGGACGGCTTGGCGGAAGCCGGCGATGGACTCGGCAGGCGCCGGTTCAGGTGGAGCGTCGCGCCAGGGATCGCCGGCATTCACCACCAGTAGGGATACGCCATCCAGCCTGGTCATCGCGCTGTCCAGGTCGTCGTCCACAGTGACCGTGAAGCCAGCCGAAGCCAGCAGTTCAGCGAGCAGGGCACTGGTCGCCGCGAACGGATGCCACGGATCTGCGTACCGGCCGGAGCCGCTCACGATCAGGACCTGCCGCAATCCCTCGGTGCCAGCGCCGGCGGTCGCTGCGGTGGGGAATCGCTCCGTGTTCACCATCCCATCCTGACAAGGTGCGAAACTCCGCGGACCGTGAGGCTTTCACGTCGGCCGGAGTCTGCGTGCTGACACTAGACTCCCGACCCGTGACCTCATCGGCAACCGACCGGAGACCCTGGTCGGTGGTCCTGGCACCCGACAGCTTCAAGGGCAGCATCGCCGCCGACCGAGTGGCACGTACGCTCGCCGCCGGCTGGGCCGAGGTCCGCCCCGGCGACGAGCTGATCCTCAAACCGATGGCCGACGGCGGCGAGGGCACCCTGGATGCCTTCGAGGCCGCCGTGCCGGGAGCACGACGGATGCCGGTGACGGTGCCGGGGCCGGACGACGCACCCATCGAGAGCAGTTGGTTGCTGCTGCCCGCTACCGGGGAGGCGGCCAAGGGTACGGCGGTGGTCGAGCTGGCGAGCACCTCGGGAATCGAGCTGCTCGGTTCCGAGCGACGGCCGTGGAGCGCACACACCCGAGGTTTCGGACGAGCCATTGCCGCAGCGCTGGACCACGGCATCTCGCGGCTCATTCTCGGGATCGGATCCAGTGCATCCACCGATGCCGGGATCGGCCTGCTGACCGAGCTGGGGGCCAGGTTCGTCGATGCTGCCGGTGAGCCGGTACCGGACGGGGCCGCCGGCCTGAGCCGGGTGGCGACCGCGGAACTGTCCGGCCTCCACAGGATGCCCGAAGCCGGGGTGGTGGTCTTGTCCGACGTCACGAACCCGCTCACCGGACCGCGGGGCGCGGCCGCCGTTTTCGGACCGCAGAAGGGACTGGTTGGGGCTGACATCGCCGAGGTCGACGCGGCTCTCGTCCGGCTCGCTGAGCTGATCCCCGCCGATCCCGACACGCCTGGTCCCGACACGCCCGGCGCGGGTGCCGCGGGTGGCGTCGGGTTCGCCCTGCTCACCTGGGGTGCGCCGCTGGTGCCCGGCGCCGTCGCGGTCAGCGAACTGATCGACCTGCCCGCCGTGATCCGAGATGCCGATCTGGTGATCACCGGCGAGGGCAGCTATGACGGCCAGTCGGCATCGGGCAAGGCTCCCGACCTGGTCACCAGGACCGCTCACGCTCTCGGCGTACGGGTCGGCTTGGTTGCGGGCCGAATCGATCGGACCTCGGAACTCGACCGATTCGCCGCCTTGGTGTCGCTGAGCGAACTGGCCGGCTCGTCCGAAGCCGCGATCGCCTCGCCGGAGACCTGGCTCCGCCAGGCCGGCCAGGACCTGGCTGCGACCCTGACAGCCTGACCGAGCCGAGTTGCGTTGAGGCACGATACTTACGTAAGCTGGACTAAGTAGGCCGCGCTGAGCAGCGGCCCCCGGATCCGGAGTCCGCGACTACCCGAACCCCCGAGCGGGCGGTCGCGGACTCCACTGGTTCTCGATGTCACGGAGTCCGGCCGTGCCGGGTCATCCGCTGCCCCCAGGGTGAACTGGGCCGACGCCGTCCGCTGCCGCAACGTGACTGGACTCACAGCGGATCAGGCCGACGCAGAGTCGTTCACCTTCTGTTTACCTGTAGTTTCGCATTTCGTCTTGTAATCTTTACCAAGTCGGGCTTGCGCACAGGATCGCTCCCGAGTGTGGCCGGCGGGTCATGGCACGCCGAGGACTCGCGGAGGAGCGGGTGCAATACGCGAGCGTGGGGGGTAGACCGAGGAGTATGTCGACGATGTTCGTAGCCAATGGGCGCACCGGAGTCGACCGACCCGAACGCCGGGTGGTCAGCCGATGATCGCCGTAGCTCAAGCCGAGCCGCAGTTGAGTACGCGCCAGATGTGGGTGCTGATGGCCGTCCGTGGTGATCGGGTCAACCGGGACCCGTCGTATGGAGGTGTCTGCACCGTCGAAGGGCATTCGGTGTGCTGGACCATCATGATGCTCGTGCTTCGTGGACTCATCGCGTTCAATCCGCTGGTTCCCAGCCATCCCCATCTCACCTCCCGTGGGCAGGCGGTGCTCAGCTCCCTCAGCTGAGCCGGTCGTGATGGGACTGGTGGGGTGTCAAGGCAGGTTGAGGCATGCACATCGAGTCGGTTGCCGGGTCGTTGGTCCCCGTTTCCTGAGAGGCCGCTAGGGATCCCTGGCACTGCTTGAGGGGTCCGAATCGCGGGTACATCCTTGGAGGCAGGGAGGAACCGCGATGGGCACGTCACCAACTCTGATTTGGCTGATCTGCTGCGTCGTCATCGTGCTCGGGGCCGCGATCATGGTCGTGATTGCCGTTCTTCAACATCTGCGGAAGGTGCGCGAGGTGCGAGCGGCCGGGGTTTGGCCGGACTTCGAGATCGTCGATTGTGGCGAGCAGATCCACTTCGTCCCGCTGGAAGAGGAAGGACATCTGCTCGGATCGGAGCAGTGTCCATGCCAACCCGTGCGTACGGCCAATCGCCGTCGCTCCGGTCGGCACGTGATCTATGTCGATCACCAGGCCCTTCGCCAACACTCTCCGATCAGCTGATCGCAGCAGCTGAAGGTGGCGCAGAAGTCCCAGGACGAGGCGTCGCACACCCGCTGTCTCCTTGCCATGAGCGAAGGCGGTTCGACGCGAGCGGGACATGAGCCGCCTGGATAGGCATTCGTCCGCTACCTGTCTCGCTCCTGAGTCAGGTAGCGGACAAGGATGCTGTGCTGGATGGCGTAGGCGATCTCCGACTTGGTCGACTCGCCGATTCTCAGTCACCCTGACCGTTGTCGTCCGGATCGCTGCCCGGACGGTACGGCGTGAGGATGCAGAACTCGTTGCCCTCCGGATCGGCCAGCACCATCCAGCCGCGCTCGCCGTCGCGGAGATCGTTGACCTGGGTGGCGCCGAGGGCGACGACTCGCTCGATCTCGTCGTCGCGGCTGCGGTCGGTCGGGCGCAGGCAGATGTGCATGCGGTTCTTGACCGTCTTGGGCTCGGGGACGCGAAGGAAGAGCAGGAACCGGTCCTCCGGTCCCACCAGCCCACACTCGTCGTCCTCCGGCTTCATCTCCCAGGAGTCGTCGACGGTGAAGTCGTCGAGTACCTTCGCCCACCACATGGTCTGGGCGTAGGGATCGTGAGCATCGAAACAGACGTTGGATACGCGACTAGCCATGCCTCCACCGTCACAAACTCATCGGCCGCTGTCCACCGTGATTTGCCGATCACCCTGGTTGGCGTACATCGTGTCAGCGGCGCCGAGATGCATCGCGGCGACGTCCTCCGCTCCGCCGTGGTGACCTGACTATGGCAGTCTTCGTGGAACACCTTCGAGACTCCGGCGCGGGTTGCGGCGGCCGGCGGCGAAATCCTCACCATGAGAAAGCGAGAGTTCCGGATGGCCAAGCGTCATTACCCAGCACATCCAGACCATGTTGACGAGGAGAAGCTGACCGTCTCGCCGCCGGAAGACCATGCGGCCGGGGCAAAGGCCGTCGCCGTGTCGATGCGGCGCGCGCTCCACCACATGGGAGCCGTGCGCACCGCGCAGACCCTGATCAGGCTCAATCAGGTGGACGGCTTCGACTGCATGAGCTGCGCCTGGCCGGATCCTGACCCCGAGCACCGGCACAAGGCAGAGTTCTGTGAGAACGGGGCAAAGGCCGTCGCGGAGGAGGCGACGACCGTGCGGGCGACGCCAGAGTTCTTCGCCGAGCACCGGATCGTCGATCTCGATGCTCGCAGCGAGCACTGGCTGGGTCAGCAAGGTCGGATCACCCATCCCATGATCAAACGGCCGGGCTCGTCTCACTACGAGCCGATCGACTGGGACGCCGCGTACGCCCTCATCGCCGCCGAGCTGCGGGCTCTGGACAGTCCGCACCAAGCGCTCTTCTACACCTCCGGCCGGACCTCCAACGAGGCCGCCTTCGCGTACCAGCTGCTGGTCCGGGCCTTCGGCACGAACAACCTGCCGGACTGCTCGAATATGTGCCACGAGTCCACCAGTGTGGCGCTGGCCGAGAGCATCGGCATCGGCAAGGCCTCGGTCACGCTGAGCGACGTCTACAACGCCAAGCTGATCGTGATGGCGGGTCAGAACCCGGGAACCAACCACCCGCGGATGCTCAGTGCGCTGGAGATCGCGAAGCGCAAGGGCGCAAAGATCCTCACCATCAATCCGCTCCGAGAGGCCGGGTCGACGAACTTCCGCAATCCGCAGCTGCCTCGCGGGGTCGTCGGTCACGGCACTGACCTCTCCGATCTCCATCTGCCGGTGAAGATCAACGGAGACCTGGCGCTGTTCCAGGCCTTCGGTCATCTGCTACTGCAGTGGGGAGCGCTCGACGAGGAGTTCATCGCGCAGTACACCACCGGTTTCGAGGCGTGGCGTGACCATATCCGCGACCTCGACTGGGACTTCGTGCTCGAGACCACAGGGCTGAGCCGCGAGCTGATCACCGAGGCGGCAAGGATGATCGCCGACTCCGCCGGCACCGTCTACTGCTGGGCGATGGGCCTCACTCAGCACCACAATTCCGTCGCCGTGATCAAGGAGGTCTGTAACCTGGCCTTCCTGCAGGGCAACATCGGCAAGCGCGGCGCGGGTCTGCTGCCTGTACGTGGGCATTCCAACGTGCAGGGCGACCGGACCATGGGTATCTGGGAGCGGCCGCCGAAGCACTTCCTCGACGCTCTGCAAGCCGAGTTCGGGTTCGACCCGCCGCGCGAGCACGGCTACGACACGGTCGACGCCATCCGGGCCCTGCGAGACGGCAAAGCCAAGGTCTTCATCGGACTCGGCGGCAATTTCGTCCAGGCAGCACCCGACACCGACGTCACGGCCGCCGCCATGCGGAAGGCGTCGCTGACCGTCCAGATCTCGACCAAGCTCAACCGCTCACACCTGGTATGCGGGCAGACCGCGTTGATCTTGCCCACGCTGGGCCGAACCGAGATCGACATGCAGGCTACCGGCCCACAGTTCGTCACCGTCGAGGACTCGATGTGTAGCGTGCATGCCTCGCGCGGGCCGCTGCAACCTGCCAGCCCACAGCTGCGGTCGGAGGTGGCGATCGTCACCGGCATCGCAGAGGCGACCCTCGGCGATCGGCACGGCATCGACTGGGCCGCCATGCGCGACGACTACTCGGTCATCCGTGGCCACATCTCTCGGGTAGTCCATGGCTGTGAGAACTACGAGGCGCAGGTCAGCCGACCCGGCGGCTTCGTCATGCCGCATCCGCCGCGGGATGCCCGCCGGTTCGGCACCGCGTCGGGACGGGCGGAGTTCGCCACCTCGGACATCCGGGCCTTGCAGGTCCCGCCAAACCATCTCGTCCTACAGACGATGCGTAGTCATGATCAGTACAACACCACGATCTACGGCTTGAGTGACCGGTATCGCGGGATCAACGGCGGCCGCCGGGTCGTCCTGGTCAATCCGGCAGACATCGCCCGTCTCGGTTTCGAGGAGGGCGATCTGGTCGACCTGGTCACCCACTGGCCGGGTGATGAGCACGTGCGCCGCGCCGCTTCTTTCAGACTCGTGGGCTACCAGACGCCGGTGGGGACGGCAGCGGCGTACTATCCGGAGACCAACCCGCTGGTGCCCCTCGATTCGACGGCGCTGGGCAGCAACACGCCTACCTCGAAGTCGGTGATCATCCAGTTGGTCTCGGTCGGTTCGCCGCCTGCGCCCGACCGCTGAGCCTCGAGCCGTTCCTCACTCCCTGACGGTTCCCGGAGCTGCCTTGTTGCGCGGGTCCCCAGGTGGATACAGCGGCATGCCTGCACCGTGACGATAGAACGGCACCTCGGTGAGTGGGGCGAGGGGAGTGTTGCCTGCGATCAGGTCGGACGCCTTTTCGGCCACCATCATCGTCGGTGCATAGATATTGCCGTTGGTGACATAGGGAAAGACCGAGGCGTCGACGACTCGCAGCCCTTCGGTGCCGTGCACGCGCATCGTCTGCGGGTCGACGACACTCATCTCGTCGGTGCCCATCTTCGCGGTGCAGGACGGATGGAGCGCCGTCTCTGCGTCCTTGGCCACCCAGTCGAGGATCTCTTGATCGGTCTCCACCCTCGGCCCGGGCGAGATCTCACCGGCATCGAACGCCGCCAGCGCCGGCTGGCCGAGGATGTCGCGTGCGGCACGGATCATCTCGATCCACTCGCGCCGATCGCTCTCGGTCGACAGATAGTTGAACTGCAGTGCGGGGTGTTCGAGCGGGTCGGTCGAGCGGACCTTGAGGTGACCGCGGACATCGGAGTACATCGGGCCGATGTGCACCTGGTAGCCATGTTCGGCGGCCGACTTCGAGCCGTCGTACCGGACAGCGATCGGCAGGAAGTGGAACATCAGGTTGGGGTAGGCGACCTGATCGTTGCTGCGGATGAAGCCGCCGGCCTCGAAGTGGTTGGAGGCGCCGACGCCGGACCGTAGGAAGAGCCATTCGGCGCCGATCCGTGGCGCCTTCCAGTAGTGGAACCAGGGCCCGATGGACACGGGCTGCTTGCACTCGTGCTGGAGGTAGACCTCGAGGTGGTCCTGCATGTTCTCGCCGACGCCGGGCAGGTCGACCGTCGGCTGGATGCCGAGTGCACGCAACTCCTCGGCGTTGCCGATCCCGGCGAGCTGAAGCAGCTGCGGCGAGTTGAACGTGCCTCCGCACAAGATGACCTCGCCGGCCCGGACCGAGCGTTTCAGCTTGCGTGCCCGGAGGTAGTCGACACCGACTGCGCGGTTGCCCTGCAGCCGGATGCCGGTGACCGTGGAGAGCGTGTGGATCGTCAGGTTCTTCCGGTTGCCGACCGGGTGCAGGTAGGCACGTGCGGCGCTGAGCCGGCGGCCCCGGTGGACGTTGCGATCGAAGGGGGCGAAACCCTCCTGCCGGTAACCGTTGACGTCATCGGTCGGCGGATAGCCGGCTTGCCGGGTGGCTTCCAGGAAGGCACCGAAGAGCGGCGAGGTGGCCGGCCCTCTCGTCAGGGTCAGCGGTCCGGAACCGCCGCGCCACGCATCGGCTCCAGCCAGACAGTTCTCCATCCGCTTGAAGTAGGGGAGCACGTGCGCGTAGTCCCAGGTCTCCATCCCCGGATCGGCGGCCCAGCGCTCGTAGTCGAGGGGGTTGCCGCGCTGGAAGATCATGCCGTTGATCGAACTCGAGCCGCCCAGCAGCTTGCCTCGGGCGTGGTAGACGCGCCGGCTGCCCAGATGTGGCTCGGGCTCCGACTCGTACTTCCAGTCGTAGAACCGGTTGCCGATCGGGAACGGCAGTGCCGCGGGCATGTGGACGAGCGGGTCGATCCGGAAGTCGCTCCGCCCTGCCTCCAGGACCAGGACGGACGTTCCCGGGTCTGCGCTGAGTCGGTTGGCGACGGCCGAACCGGCGGAACCACCGCCCACGATCACGTAGTCGTAGCTCTGCTCCATCGTCAACTACTCCTTGGTCTCGGGTGGGTCGCTGCCGGCGCCGCTTCCGTGAATCCGATGGCGGCTGGCTACAGGACTCGGCGGATTGCTTGTTCGAAGCTGACGACGTGTTCCAGGGCGAGGTGAGCGGCGGTGTCGCCGTCGCCGTCGGCGACAGCTTCCAGGAGGGTGGAGTGGCTCCGGATGTGCTCGGCCAGGTCGGGGAGCTTGTCGATCGCCAGGCACCAGATCCGGGTGGCGAGGTTGTCGTAGCGGATCAGTACGTCTGCCAGATGCGGGTTGCCGGTCGCGCGATAGATCAGCTTGTGGATCGCCGAGTCCACGTTGATGAATGTGGTGCGATCGCCGTCGGCGACTCGGAGCTTGTGCACCGCGGCTGCGGTCTCGCGCATCTCCGCTCGCTCGGCGGCCGTCGCCCGTTCCGCAGCCCGGCGAGCGGCATGTGGCTCCAGCAGTTGCCGGAGGTCGGAGATGGCGCTCAGCTCGGTGACGTCGACGACCGTCGCAAACGTGCCTCGGCGTGGGTAGGACACGACCAGATGGTCGGTCTCCAGTCGCTTCAACGCCTCGCGTACCGGGGTCCGTCCGACACCCAACTCGGCGGCGAGGGCGACGTCGTTGATGGGGTCGCCGGGCCTGATGTCGAGCAGGATCAGCTGATCCTTGATCTGCTGATAGGCGAGGTTGGCCAAAGAGGTCACCGGACCGCGTTCTTCGGGATGAAGATGGTCGAGTGGGGTCATGGGCAGAGCCTCTCGGGAGTTGCCATTGCCTGCTCCGGAAAGAGATACTACTCGTGGTCATTTGATATATTACTGGCATACTAAATGGGGTTGAGGGTCGAGAGTCAAGCCCAGTTTTGACGAGGAGGTGCGGACGCAGTTGAGTGAGCGGGTGACGGCATTGGCACAGCGGCTTCCTCTCCATCCGAGTCTCGCCTCCAAGACCAGCAAGGGAACACGGTGATGGCGGAGGCACTGCCGGAGCATCCCGACTTCTTGTGGCGTAATCCTGACCCCAAGCCGGCGTACGACGTGGTGATTGTCGGGGCCGGCGGTCACGGACTCGCGACCGCCTACTACCTGGCGAAGAACCACGGCATCACCAATGTCGCGGTGCTGGAGCGCGGCTGGCTGGCCGGCGGGAACATGGCGCGCAACACCGCGATCATCCGGTCCAACTACTTGTGGGACGAGACCTCGGCGATCTACGAGCACTCCATGAAGCTGTGGGAGGGGCTGCCCGCCGAACTCGACTACGACTTCCTGTTCAGCCAGCGCGGCGTGATGAACCTCGCCCACACGCTGCAGGACGTCCGGGACTCGGTCCGCCGGGTGAGCGCGAACCAGCTGAACGGGATCGATGCCGAGTGGCTGGATCCGCAGCAGGTCAAACAACTCTGCCCGATCATCAACGTCAGCGACAACATCCGCTATCCGGTGCTGGGCGCGACGTACCAGCCTCGCGGCGGCATCGCCAAGCACGATCACGTCGCCTGGGCCTTTGCCCGGCAGGCCGACGCCCTGGGTGTCGATCTGATCCAGAACTGCGAGGTCACCGGCTTCGTCTCCGACGGCGACCGGGTGGTCGGCGTCGAGACCAGCCGCGGCCGGATCGCAGCCGGGCGGGTCGGTCTGGCGGCAGCCGGACACTCCAGTGTGCTGGCCAAACTGGCCGGCTTCGACCTGCCGATCCAGTCGCATCCGCTGCAGGCGCTGGTCTCCGAGCTGCACCAGCCGGTGCATCCGACCGTGGTGATGTCCAACCACGTGCACGTCTACGTCTCCCAAGCACACAAGGGTGAGCTGGTGATGGGTGCGGGCATCGACTCCTACAACGGCTACGGCCAGCGCGGTGGCTTCCACGTCATCGAGCATCAGATGGCCGCGGCGGTCGAGTTGTTCCCGATCTTCGCCAGGGCCCATCTGCTGCGCACCTGGGGCGGCATCGTCGACGTCACGCTGGATGCTTCGCCGATCGTCGGCAAGACCCCGGTGGACAACTTGTACGTCAACTGCGGCTGGGGGACCGGCGGGTTCAAGGCAACCCCGGGGTCCGGCTGGACCTTCGCCCACACCATCGCCACCGGCGAACCGCATCCGCTCAACGCTTCGTTCTCGCTGGACCGGTTCGTCAGCGGGGCCCTCATCGACGAGCACGGCGCCGCCGGCGTCGCGCACTGAGTCGGACGTCAGGAGAGGACGCAGACCATGATTTCGATCGACTGCCCGAACTGCGGCCCGCGCGACGAGGTGGAATACCACTACGGCGGCCAGGCCCACGTGCCCTATCCCGAGGACCCGAACGCGCTGTCCGACGAGGAGTGGGCCCGTTTTCTGTTCTACCGGGAGAACCCCAAGGGCCTGTTCGCCGAACGATGGGTGCACTCCGGCGGCTGCCGGAAGTGGTTCAACGTCGTCCGGGACACCGTCACCTACCGCATCGAGAAGGTCTACCGCCTCGATGACCCACGACCTGATCTCTCGGGAGAACGCCAGTGAGCACCCTAGGAAGCCGTCGGCTCGCCGCCGGTGGTCGGGTCGACCGCTCGACCGAGCTGACCTTCACCGTCGACGGCACCAGCTATGTCGGGCATCCCGGTGACACGCTCGCTTCGGCGCTGCTGGCCGCCGGGGTGATCGAGACCGGCTCCTCGATCTATCTGTCCCGGCCGCGCGGCATCCTGGCCGCCGGGGTGGAGGAGCCGAACGCGCTCGTCAACCTGCGCCGTCCCGGCCAGAGCGTGGTCGAGCCGATGGTGCCGGCCACCATCGTCGAACTCGTGGACGGGCTGGAGGCGACCTATCTCTCCGGGATCGGCACCCTCGACCCTGCCGAGGACACCAGCGTCTATGACAAGAAGTACGTCCACACCGACGTGCTGGTCATCGGCGGCGGGCCGGCCGGTCTCGCGGCCGCCCGGAACGCGGCTCGCACCGGCGCTCGGGTGATTCTGATCGACGACCAGCCCGAGCTCGGTGGCTCGCTGCTGTCCGACCCGAATGCCGTGGTCGAGGGACAGCACGCCGCGGACTGGGTGTCGAGTGTCGAGGCCGAGCTCCGGTTCGGCGCCGAGGTCACCGTGCTCACCAGGACGAACGCCTTCGGCAGCTACGACGCCAACTACGTGGTGGCCCTGCAGAACCGGACCGATCACCTCGGTGCGGCCGCGGCCGATCCGGCACTGGCCGGGGTCTCCCGGCAGCGGCTGTGGCACGTCCGTGCGCAGCAGGTGATCGTCGCCACCGGCGCCCACGAGCGGCCGTTGGTCTTCGCCGACAACGACCGTCCAGGTGTCATGCTCGCCTCGGCCGTGCGGACCTACCTCAACCGATACGGCGTCGCGGCGGGCTCGCAGGTCGTGATCGCGACCACCAACGACAGCGTCTATCCGCTGGTCGGCGAACTGCTGGCCGCGGGCATCGCGGTCCCGCTCGTTGCCGACGCCCGCGCCGAACTGTCCGCCGTCGCGGCCGAGACCGCGGCGGCCGGCGTACCGGTCCGGTTGCGGTCCACCGTGGTCGGCACGACCGGGGACCCGCGGGTCACCTCGGCCCTGATCGCACAGATCACTCTGCTCGCCCAGAACGACGGCGACGGCGCGTACGCCGGCCCGCCGACCACCGTCGACTGCGACCTGGTCGCGGTCTCGGGCGGCTGGAGCCCGGCGGTGCATCTGCACAGCCAGCGGCAGGGCAAGCTGCGCTGGGACGACGACCTGGTCGCCTTCGTACCGACCGGTGAGGTGGCCGGACAGCAGATCATCGGCGCGGCCCGGGACGGCATCGACTCCGCCGGCGTGACCCAGCCGCTGTGGCTGGTGCACGACCAGGACAGCGACCTGGCCCAGCTCAGGACTCACTTCGTCGACCTGCAGCGCGATCAGACCGTCGCCGATGTGCTGCGGGCCACCGGCGCGGGGATGCGCGGCGTGGAGCACATCAAGCGCTACACCTCGATCAGCACGGCCAACGACCAGGGCAAGACTTCCGCAGTCAATGCCATCGGCGTGATCGCCGCAGCCCTGAACGGCCGGGGGTCGGTGGGCGGGGGAGCATGCAGCGACGCGACCCCGGGGCAGATCGGCACCACCACGTACCGGGCGCCGTACGCCCCTGTGGCGTTCGCCGCGCTGGCCGGTCGCGACCGCGGTGAGCTGTTCGATCCGGCCCGGCTCACCTCCATCCACCCGTGGCATGTCGCCAACGGAGCGGAGTTCGAGCTGGTCGGCCAGTGGCTGCGACCCTGGTACTACCCGCGCAACGGCGAGTCGCTGGACGAGGCCGTGCTCCGGGAGTGTGCCGCGGTGCGCACCTCGGTCGGCATGATGGACGCCACCACCCTGGGCAAGATCGAGCTCTGGGGTGCCGATGCGGGCGAGTTCCTCAACCGCATCTACACCAACGCGTTCAAGAAGCTGGCGCCGGGCTCGGCCCGCTACGGATTGATGTGCACGCCGGACGGGATGACGTTCGACGACGGCGTCACGCTGCGGCTGAACGAGCGCGGCTACTTCATGACCACCACCACCGGCGGGGCCGCGCGGGTGCTGGACTGGCTGGAGGAGTGGCACCAGACCGAGTGGCCGACCCTCGATGTCTTCATGACCTCGGTCACCGAGCAGTGGACCACGATCGCGGTCGTCGGGCCGAAGTCCCGGGCGGTGATCGCCAAGGTCGCGCCGGAGCTCGACGTGTCCAACGAGGCATTCGCCTTCATGAAGTTCCGCGAGACCACGCTCGCCTCCGGCATCCCGGCCCGGATCTGCCGGATCTCCTTCTCCGGCGAGCTGGCGTTCGAGATCAACGTCTCGGGCTGGTACGGGCAGCCGGTGTGGGAGGACGTCTTCGCCGCCGGCCAGGAGTTCGACATCACTCCGTACGGCACCGAGACCATGCACGTGCTGCGCGCCGAGAAGGGCTTCCCGATCGTCGGGCAGGACACCGACGGCAGTGTCACCCCGCAGGACCTGGGGATGGAATGGGTGGTCTCGAAGGTCAAGGAGTTCATCGGCAAGCGGTCCTTCAGCCGCGCCGACACCGTTCGGTCAGATCGCAAGCATCTGGTCTCGGTGCTGCCGACCGACACCGGATTCCGGCTGCCGGAGGGTGCGCAGCTGATCGAGCACACCACCTCGCTGGATCGGAGCGCCGGTCCGGTGCCGATGCTGGGGCACGTGACCTCCAGCTATCACAGCGCCGCACTCGGCCGATCGTTCGCGCTAGCGTTGATCAAGGACGGCCGCAACCGGATCGGCCAGACGTTGACCACGGTCGTCGGTGACCAGCTGGTCGAGGTAACCGTCGGTGAGACCGTGCTCTACGACCCCGAAGGGAATCGCCGCGATGGCTGAGTCAGCAGTGGTTGAGTCCGCCGCAACGTACGAGTCGGCTGGGCAGGAGCTGGTGGAGCGCCGGATCAGCCCGGCCGCCCACCTGAGCGATCGGTTCGAGGCCGCGGAGGTGACCGGGGCGCGTGGGGTGAGTCTTCGCGAGCTGCCGTTCCAGACCATGGTCGGCGTCCGGGTCGTGCGCGGGTCCGAGGTCGCCTTCCGGGTCGAGGCGCAGCTGGGCACCTCCTTGCCGCCGTCCTGTGGCTCGGTCAGCCAGGGGGAGGGCCTCGCGGTGCTGTGGCTCGCCCCCGACGAGTTCCTGGTGGTCTCCGAGGGCGATCCCGCCGTGCTGACCAGCACGCTGGTCGAGGCCGTGGCCGACGGTCCGGGCTCGGCGACGGATCTGTCGGCGAACCGGACCACCTTCGTGCTGAGCGGTCCGTCGGCCCGCGAGGTGCTGGAGAAGGGTTGCGGCCTGGACCTGCATCCGCGCGCTTTCGCCGACGGCTCGGCGTACGTCACCGCACTCGGCCCCGTGCCGTCGATCATCTGGAAGACCGGTGCGGAGTCGTACCGGATCCTGCCGCGATCCTCCTTCGCAGACTTCCTCGGTCGCTGGCTGCTGGACGCGATGGTGGAGTATCGGGCGCCGGAGCTGTGTTGATGATCGAACCGTTGGAGCTCTGAATCGGCGATGGTGGTCTGATGGCGCTCAGCGTCTTGGACATGTTCTCGATCGGTATCGGACCCTCGTCCTCACACACCGTGGGTCCGATGCGGGCGGCAGTTCTGTTCACCGAAGGGCTGGCTGCCGACGGTCTGCTGAGTCAGGTGCACCGGGTGCAGGCCGAGTTGTTCGGCTCGCTCGGTGCCACCGGACACGGCCACGGTTCGGACAAGGCGGTGATCCTCGGGCTGCAGGGCAATCGGCCCGAGACGGTCGATACCGACACCGCCGACCAGCAGGTGGCCGATGCCGCAGCCGGCGGTCGGCTCACGTTGGGGGGTGGCCACACGATCGGCTTCTCCCGTTCCGACGACGTGATCATGCACCGTAAGCGGAGTCTGCCCGCGCACCCGAACGGAATGATCTTCAGGGCGTTCACCAGCGCAAGAGCACTGCTGCGGGAGAGCACCTACTACTCCGTGGGCGGCGGTTTCGTCGTCGACGAGCGCGCGGTCGGGGTCGACAAGATCATCGAGGACGCGACCCCGGTGCGCTATCCGTTCGCTTCCGGCGCCGAGTTGCTGGCGATCTGCCGCCGTGAGCAGCTGCGGGTCAGCGACGTGATGCTGGCCAACGAGCTTTCCTGGCGGACCGAGGAGCAGCTGCGTACCGAGTTGCTGCGCATCTGGGCAGTGATGAAGGAGTGTGTCCACAACGGCTGCACGCGGACCGACCCTGTGCTACCCGGTGGTCTGCGGGTGCCGCGCCGGGCGCCGAAGCTGCTCCGCGATCTGGAGGCTGCGGCCAACCAGACCGATCCGATCCGGGCGATGGACTGGGTGAATCTGTTCGCGCTGGCCGTCAACGAGGAGAACGCTTCCGGTGGCCGGGTCGTCACCGCGCCGACCAACGGCGCGGCCGGGATCGTGCCTGCGGTGCTGCACTACTACGACATGTTCGTGCCGGGCGCCGATGAGGACGGCGTCGTACGCTTCCTGCTGACCGCGGCGGCGGTCGGGATCTTGTTCAAGGAGAACGCCTCGATCTCCGGGGCCGAAGTCGGCTGCCAGGGCGAGGTCGGTTCGGCCTGCGCGATGGCGGCCGGAGGATTGTGCGAGGTGCTCGGCGGCAGCCCGGCGCAGGTGGAGAACGCCGCGGAGATCGGCATCGAGCACAATCTCGGCCTGACCTGCGATCCGGTCGGCGGACTGGTGCAGATCCCCTGCATCGAACGCAATGCCATCGCCAGCAACAAGGCCATCAACGCCGCCCGGATCGCCCTGCACGGCGACGGCAGTCACAAGGTCTCGCTGGACAAGGCGATCAAGACCATGCGCGAGACCGGTGCCGACATGAAGATCAAGTACAAGGAGACCTCGCGCGGCGGCCTGGCCGTGAATGTGATCGAGTGCTGATCCTTCGATCAGACGTGCATCAGGATCTGATCGGGATCGGTGGTGTACGCCGCCTGCTTGGCCCGCTGGATCGCTTGCCGGGCTTCGTCGATTCCGTCGAGCACCCGCTGGAGGTCGTGCTTCTCCGAGATCGAGCGCTCCGCGCTGGACCGGATGAGGTCGAACTGCTGATAAACCGCGTCGAGTCGTTCCGAGCCGGCGATAACGCCCACGATGCGCAGCAGTCGAGCCAGCGCCAGGAGCACCACCGGTTCCGAGGATCCCTTGCGGCGGATCTCGCCACAGGCAAGCTCGAGATAGTCGCTGAAGTACGGCGCGGGTACGACCACGTGTCCGGCGCCGGAATCCGAGGAGAAGACCTCGTCGCCCAAGGGAAGGCCGGCGATCCGGCTGAGCAGAATGGTCAACTCGCCTGCTGACTGCTCGACGGTGTGATAGTCGAAGATGTGCAGCGACACCAGCGCGATGTCGACCATCTCGCTGGCGCTCAGCGCGACATCGCCGTAGCCGCTGCGGGCGCGCCCGATCGTCACCGCGTGGTTGATCGCCTTGCCCAGCGAGCTGATCTGAGTCGGCGTCGCACTGTCGGTCGGGGACCAGGCCCACGCGAGCGTGCTGCCGCACACCACATGACTGCCGATGCCCGGCACCATCTTGATGGTCATCTTATGGGCATCCGCGGCATGGACCAGATCGGCCGTGCGGAGCCGTTGTACATGCCCTGACTGCTCGGCGACGATTTTGATCGCGGTGGGCGGCGGCTCGTACCGGGGGTCGTCGACCGGAATCTGTCCGGCCTCGCGCCCCACCCCGGCCGGGTGCCGTTTGATCGCCTTGCGGGATTCGGCGCTGACTCGTTTCAGGATCGAGTGGATCTGGATGGTGTGGGCCACCCGATCGACGTAGTACACCAGGGCGGCGATACAGAGGAACAGCAGCACCAGCCCCACCGTGACCGCGAGCCGTGGATAGTCCTGGTCGTTGCCCGAGGTGCCGACCGTGTAGAGACCGGCGGCGTTGTAGGCGAACGTGGCGATGAACAGACCGAGCACGAACTGGGTGGGCTTGTCCCGCAGGATCGTGCGGACCAGCCGCGGCGAATAGCGATTCGCGGCGATCTGGAGTGCCACGAGGGTGAGTCCGACGACCACGGCGAACACGCCGATCGTGGCCGTGGCGACGGTGATCAAAACCCGACGGGCCTCTTCGGCTCCGCCGTGGAAGAGCACGGGGCTGAGCCACGCGTCGACACTCTTCGACTCGTGATCGAGCGCCATGCCGAGAGACAGGGCAGCCAGGGTCTGGATCAACGGCATCAGCCAGAGTGAACCGCCCCAGCGCTCCCGCCGCTGGTCCAAGAACATCCGCAGCATGCGCCACCTCTTTTCGATCCCGTTCACCACCGTCGAACTCCACAATGGAGGTGAACTATGGGTGAACTCTAGATGACACGGTAGTGCCAAACTGCCCGAAATGGTGCGTTCGATAGCCCTCGTATCACTGGCGCTCGAGGTACCGCTCGGTGCTGTGATTCACGCGATCGGTCGGCACCCGCTCGATCAGGGTTCCAGCAGACCGAGCTCTTCCAGCTGACGTCCTAGCCCGGCGCCGTCGTAGGCATAGAGCCAGGGGACCTCGCCGCCGGGATGTCTCGGCGAGCCGCGCAGCGAACTGCCGGCCAGGACCGCCTCACCTGGGGTCAGCTGGCGGATGCAGATCGCGACCACGTGATTGGGGTGCGCCTCGGCGAACTCGCGGTAGAGCATTTCGTCATGCTGACCGTCATCGCCGAACAGCAGCCATTTGATCTGCGGGAACTCGGTGACCCAGCGGTCCAGATTGGCCCGTTTGTGCTCCTTGCCGCTGCGGAACCAGCGGTCCTTGGTCGGACCCCAGTCGGTCAGCAGCAGCGGACCCGGCGGATAGAGATTGCTGGACAGGAAGCGGGTCAAGGTGGGCGCGGTGTTCCAAGCGCCCGTGGAGAGATAGAACACCGGCGGTGCCTGGTGGCTGGTGGACAGCCGCTCGTACAACACCGGCATGCCGGGGGTCGCGGCCCGGGCGTGCTCATTCACCACGAAGGTGTGCCAGGCTGCCAGCAAGGGTCGGGGGAGCGCGGTCACCATGACCGTGTCGTCGATGTCGGAGATGATCCCGAACTGCTCGTCGTCACCGACGATGAACACATCGGCCCGGGCCGGGTGCGAGTCGTGTGCGGTCATCGTGACGGTGTGTCGCCCCGGCGCGATGTCCTGCTCGATCACCACATCGACGACTCCGCCGCGGTCAGCCACGACAGTGTGGGTCACGCCGTCGAGTTCGATCTGCACCTGGCCGTTCTCGACCGGTACGGCGGTGAAGGAACGCCAGCCGCGCGATCCGGTCGGATCGCCGAAGATGATGCCTTCCTTGGCGTAGACGACCCGGCACAGCAGCCGGACCCACCTGGGGGAACCGTAGCCGGTGTAGGCGAGGACGGCTGGACAGTCACCTTGCCGCACCGCGCGGCCGGCCCGCCAGCGCATGATCGCCAGATCGACCCTCGCCGGGCGATGCATCTCATCGACGGTGCTCATCGCAGGCTAGTTTCTCACTGAGTTGTCAGATCCTGTGGTCGCCCGAGCGACCACCGAGTCTGACAAGTCGGCAGACTATTCGCCGCCGTTGCGGCGGAGAACCTCGCTCAGGCGTTCGGCGGCGGCGATCACGGCCGGGGCATGCAGCCGGCCGGGCTGCCGGGACAGACGCTCGATCGGACCGGAGACGCTCACCGCAGCGATCACCTTGCCGGAGGGGGAGCGGACGGGTGCCGAGACCGAGGCGACCCCGGGCTCACGCTCGCCGACCGAATGGGCCCAGCCGCGCCGG
>JASGEZ010000168.1:0-2517 GCA_047605905.1 Microlunatus sp. | reverse complement strand
GGCATGACGCGATGCCAGGCTGAGGCTTCACCACCGCCGAAATCCAGTATCGTCGACGCGTCATGGGCCCCGTCGTTCCGCAAACATGTTCCTTCAAGTCCGCCTTAACCGGTAATTCGAGGCGTTCAACTTAGACGGCAGGGAGTTTGTAGGCTATAGGTTTCTGTACGGGTATTTATGAGATTTGGCGGCTATTCCGGGATTTTTGCGATCCGCCTTTCAGCGTCACATCAAACTGGGGTTTGTTGCGATGGCTCGACCAACGCTAGACGGACAATTTGGCTGGAGTGGAATGATGACTTCGTCTGATCTTCTGTATGAAATCCGCTCGCTCGAAGAATCTCTTCATCGCAATGAAGTGCGCAGCTCGCGATTAGCCGTCGAACAGCTTCTCGCTGACGATTTCATGGAATTCGGAACCTCGGGCAGGGTGTATCACCACGAGGAAATGATCGCCCTACTTGAACAGGAAGGTAGCAATGGGTGCAATCTTGTCGGAATTTAAAAAGAGAAATCAAGCGGAGTTGATGGAGAATCTGGCTATGAATCTCCGTGATCTCTCGGGATTCTATACGTCCGTTTCAGAGATTTGCAGAAGGATCGATATAAATAGACAGCAGTTTAATAAATATCTTTTAGGAAAGATGATGCCGTCCCTCTATAATCTACGTCGAATTTCAGATTTTTTCGGCGTGGATGAAGCGGAATTGACTTTGTCGCACGAGGAATTTAGGAGAATTGTGTTTAGCAGGCAGCTTCAGGAGCGCTTGCCAACTGAACTTGCGGTGTTGTTGCGCAAGCAGA
The DNA here is from genome assembly GCA_047605905.1 of Microlunatus sp. Lineage (GTDB taxonomy): Bacteria > Actinomycetota > Actinomycetes > Propionibacteriales > Propionibacteriaceae > Microlunatus. Next base: position 1,713 of record JASGEZ010000168.1, on the reverse strand, counting down.
ATAATGTATTAAAAACTTCTTCTTTGGAGCTCGATCCATATCTTGGTTGGTATAGCTGCTATCTCCGTTCGCCAACTTATAATAATAAAATTGTTCGAGATGTGACATATATATTTAAATCTGGAGACTATATTTTTTCCAAGAGTATTAATATCAATAATTTAAGGCCTCTCCGTCGGACTGTGTTTAGGAGTAATGGTCTCGTTTTTTGGCAAGATGAGCGTATTTACCTTGTCGAAGCGATGGGGAGATATAAAAATAATTTCACCTTATGCGTTCTGTATCCATCCTCCAGGCGGCCTGTATCTTCAATTCAAGGAATGCTGCTAGGCGTCGGAAAAGACGCCGGCAAGAAAATATATGCATCGAGGCTGATCATGGATTATCTTGGGCCCAAGATCAATCTAAGGCAGGCAATTCGGGCCTCCGGCACCTTTGAGCTGAGCGATGATACGATCGACGCTGAAATTCGAAAAGAATTGCAGGATGGAATGTTATTTTCTGGTTGAACGTGTCTGTGCGTGCTGCGTTACATCCTTGATCTGGCGAACGGTGAAAGAGGCTTCTGATTTTAGAAATTGAATAAAGAGATTCGAGCGGCCCAAGGCGGCGTTCCGGCGGTATAAATTTGATAATCCGCGACAGTCACCATTATTGAGATGGATTCGACTTTTCCATCAGTTCAGATCCTGCCGTCGCGATCGTGACGGATGATCGCCGACGATTCGCTAACCTTCCTTTCGCGTTTGCGCAGAGGCATTACGCAGGTTCCGTTTCGGCATGCGGCTTGAGCTGGACACCCGTATTTACCTCGCGAGATTTCTGATTTCGTGATTCCATGTGCCCGTCATGATTTGGAGGCGGGCTGATGGAGCAGCGGTCGCTATTCGGGCTGTCGGAGCATCTTGAGAGGCTGAGCAAAATCGGCGATCCGCTGGAGGTTCTGGAGGCGACGGTCGATTTCGAGTATTTCCGCGGCTGGTTGGTGGAAGGGCTCGGCTATGGCGACGGAACCTGAGAGCGGCGGTGAGAAAGTCTACCACGGTAGCGGCGGGATAGTCCTGCTGCGGGCGGATTAAAATCCGGCCACCTATTTCCCTTCGTACGCCTACGACCGAGGCCGCCTTGTGAAGCAGGGGGCAAATGTTTTGAATCGTCTGTATGGACATCTATACGGACAGACCAATCAGCAGGCTGGAAATTATCGAGGCAGGCGGGCGTCGGCGCTTCAGCGACAAGGCGAAGCTTGAGATCGTGGCGGAGAGTTATTCGGGTCGACGCATGGGATCTGCGACGGCTCGCAAGCATGGCATCACGCGATCGCAGTTGAACGACTGGCGAAGAGCCGCGGAGACCGGGCGGCTGGGCCCCATACCGGCGGATGGCTTCATTCCGGCGTTGGTCCTGCCGGATGTCGTGGCTCCGAAGGAGGCGTTGGTTGTGGAAGTGCCTCCGGTCCGTGAAGCGATCGTGGTTGAATTGACGGGCAGTGGACGGATCAGGATTTGCGCGTCGGCGCCTCCCTCGCTGGTGTCTGCGGTGTTGAAGGCGCTGCGATGATCCCGGTTCCGACGGGGGTGCGCGTTTGGACGCCTCGAAGAACCTGCGGATTTTGGCGGGCCGCCGATTTTTGCGCGATCGATGCGATTATGAAGCAGGCCGATATTGCATTTTCGCGGGCGGAAACAGTTTCCGCCCGGCTGCGGGTCATGC
>JASGEZ010000167.1:0-6769 GCA_047605905.1 Microlunatus sp. | reverse complement strand
GTCAGATTCTGTGGTCGCCCGAGCGACCACAGAATCTGACAACTCGGCGTTGTTGGTGAGTGTCGGGGCCGACTGGCATGCTGACTGCGTGGCCGGCGCGAAACGCAGTTCTGTGACGACCTCCCCGTACGGAGCGGTGACCTTGGTCCTCGGTCCCGAGCGACTGCTTGCCGAGCGGGCGATCGCCGCCGTCCTGGATCGGGCCCGCGCCGAGTGTGCGGAGGTCGAGATCGACCGCGCATCCGGTCCGCAGCTAGACCCCGGCCAGCTGGTCGAGTTGACCAGCCCGTCGCTGTTCTCGGCCAAGCGCGCGGTGGTGCTGGACGATCTCGCGGAGCTGCCCAGCGATCTCATCGCCCAGGTCTCGGGGCTGGTGAAGGCTGTCGACGATGATCTCGGCCTGATCCTGGTGCACAACGGTGCGGCCCGGAACAAGAAGCTGGTCGATACGGTCAAGGCCACCAAACCCGAGCTGATCGACTGCCCGGCGATCAAGACCTGGGAGCTGCCGCAGTTCGTCAGCCGGGAGGTCCGGCGGCTCGGCGGTTCGGCAGACGCCGAGTCGCCGCAGTTGCTGGTCGAGGCGGTCGGCCACGATCTGCGGGCGCTGGCGGCGGCTGTCGCCCAGCTGCTGGCCGACAGCGAGAACGGGGCGATCACGGCTGCTCAGGTCCGACGCTATTTTGGCGGTCGCGCCGAGGTCACCAGTTTCGCGGTCGCCGATGCAACCCTGTCCGGCCGCACCGGGGTGGCGATGGAGCAGCTGCGCTGGGCACTGTCCACCGGGGTCGCTCCGGTGCTGGTCACCAGTGCTTTCGCGTCGGGAGTCCGAGGGCTGGGCAAGCTGGTCGGCGCGCCGTCGGGCCTGCGGGAGGGCGACCTGGCCCGGGAGGTCGGCGTGCCGCCTTGGAAGCTGAAGTCGATGCGCTCTCAGGCCCGCGGCTGGGATCAGCGTGGACTGGCCCGGGCACTCCAGGTGGTCGCGACGGCCGACGCGGCGGTGAAGGGTGCAGCGGATGACGCCGAGTTCGCCCTCGAGCAGCTCGTCCTCGCCGTCGCCGGCTGTCGTCGGTCCTGAGGGACCGTGGGCGCTTCCGAAGCGGGGTAGTAGGACGTCCTACTACCCGTAACGCACAGCGTCCCGATCACCTCGAGGTGATCGGGACGCGATACGGACTTGATTGCGGTGGATCACACCGCCTGGCAGTCGGAGGCTGCCCTGCAACCGTGGTCGCAGGAAAGGGGCGGGGTCAGCCCAGCTTGGCAGCCTGGGCGGCGATGGCCGACTTGCGGTTCGCCGCCTGGTTCTTGTGGATGACGCCCTTGGAGGCGGCCTTGTCGAGCGCGCGGTTCGCGCTGCGGGCGTACTCCTGGGCCTTCTCGACGTCACCGGCGGCGGCAGCCTCGCGGAACCGACGAGTGTGCGTACGCAGCGCGGACTTGACCGCCTTGTTGCGCTGGCGGGACTTCTCGTTGGTGGTGATCCGCTTGATCTGGGACTTGATATTCGCCACGGGGTTAGCCTCGGAAGATCTCTCGTAAGTGGTGCCTGCAATGGTCTGACTCGGGTGCGCTCGCGTGCGGACGCGACCGCCAACTCTAGCAGTCCCGCAACTGCCCGCCAAACTCCCGTGCTCACTGGTTCCTGAACTCGTCCGAAAGACTGAGAAAAAGCTGAAACGAGATCGGAACGAATTTGACACGGGTTGGAGATTTCGCCGGCTGAGGATGTCAGGTGGAGCCGCTGCCACCTGACCAGGCGCGACTCGGAGGAGCCTGCCATGCCCGAAGCAACCACCGACGAAGCACTCTCGGCGAGCGTCAGCACCGATGCGCCCGCGATCCACGAGCATCACGTACTGGTCGGCAAAGAGGCCACGAAGGAGACCCTGGAGGACTACACGCTGCGGTTCGCCCCGCGGCACTACCGGCGCTGGACCCCGGGCGTGGTCGCGATCTCCGCGTTGGGCGGCATTGCGTACCTCGCCGACTTCGCCATCGGCGCCAACATCGGGATGGCCTACGGCACCACCAACGCGTTGTGGGGGATCGCCGTCTTCGCCGTGGTGATCTTCTTGACCTCGTTTCCGCTCGCCTACTACGCGGCCCGCTACAACCTCGATCTCGACCTGATCACCCGCGGGGCCGGCTTCGGCTACTACGGGTCTGTTGTCACCAATGTCATCTTCGCGACGTTCACCTTCATCTTCTTCGCGCTCGAGGGCTCGATCATGGCCCAGGGGCTCTACCTCGGTCTCGGTGTACCCCAGTGGGTCGGGTACGCCGTCTCGACGATCATCATCTTCCCGCTGGTGATCTACGGGATGAAGGTGCTCTCGAAATTGCAGTTGTGGACCACTCCGCTGTGGTTGGTCTTGATGGTGCTGCCGTTCGCGTACCTGCTGGTCTCCCACCCAGCCTCGATCGAGACCTTCTTCGCCTATCAAGGGGAGAAGGGCAACGGTGCGGCCAGCCTCGGCTCGGTCATGCTGGCCGCGGGTGTTTGTCTGTCGCTGATCGCCCAGATCGCCGAGCAGATCGACTATCTCCGTTTCATGCCGCCGCGGACCGCTGAGAACAAGCGCCGCTGGTGGACCTCGATGATTCTGGCCGGCCCGGGCTGGGTGATCTTCGGTGCGATCAAGCAGGTCATCGGTCTGTTCCTCGCCGTCTACATCATCGCGAACGTGGCCGACGGTGCCACGGTGGCGAACGAGCCCGTGCACCAGTTCCTGGAGATCTACCGCGACTTCCTGCCTGCGCCGATCGCGCTCGGTCTGGCGGTGGTGCTGGTGGTGATCAGCCAGGTCAAGATCAACGTCACCAACGCGTACTCCGGCTCGCTGGCCTGGACGAACTCGTACACCCGGATCACCAAGCGCTACCCGGGCCGGGTCGTGTTCCTCGCTCTCAACCTGGCGCTGGCGTTGATCTTGATGGAGGCGAACATGTTCGACTTCCTCAACACGATCCTCGGTTTCTACGCGAACTGCGGGATGTCTTGGATCGTCGTGGTCGCCACCGACATCGCGATCAACAAGTACGTGCTGAAGCTGTCGCCGAAGAAGCCGGAGTTCCGGCGCGGCATGCTGTACGCGATCAACCCCGTCGGTTTCGTCTCCATGCTGGTCTCGGCCGGTGTGTCGATCGCGGTGTTCTTCGGGCTGCTCGGCGCGACGATCCAGCCGTACTCGCCGCTGGTCGCCATCGGCCTCGCCTTCGTCCTGCCGCCGATCATCGCCATCGCCACCCAGGGGCGCTACTACCTGCGTCGTGTCGACGACGGGATCGAGCTGCCGATGTACGACGCCGACGGCAACCCCTCGGACGCGGTCCTCACCTGCCACGTCTGCCGGCAGGAGTTCGAGCGGCCGGACATGGTCGCCTGTGCCACTCACGACGACGTCGTCTGCTCGCTCTGCCTGAGCACCGACAAGGTGAAGGACCACGTACTCCCGGCTCAGCCGTAGCTCAGCGGCCGGCCAGGCGCACGAACGGCGGACTTCTGTCGAGCTATCCCCATCAGATGTGGATAGCTCGACAAAAGTCCGGGTGGGCGAGGGTTCGGGGTAGGACGGCGCGGGGTGGAATGATGGGCCCTCGACTGTACGACCGCCCCGCACCACCCTGGAGACCTGCTCGTGACCTCGCTCTCGCCCGGCCGCAGCCGTACCGGCGCACCTCAGCCCGGACGGACCGACCCGGCGATCATCCGCAACTTCTGCATCATCGCCCACATCGACCACGGCAAGTCCACCCTGGCCGACCGGATGCTGCAGCTGACCGGGGTGGTCGACGCCCGCTCGATGCGCGCGCAATACCTGGACCGGATGGATATCGAGCGCGAGCGCGGCATCACCATCAAGTCGCAGGCGGTCCGGATGCCGTGGCGGTCCGCGATGACCGACGAGGCGGGCGGGAACGACGCCACGTACGTCCTCAACATGATCGACACCCCTGGTCACGTCGACTTCACCTACGAGGTGTCGCGGTCGCTGGCTGCTTGCGAGGGCGCGATCCTGCTGGTCGACGCGGCCCAGGGGATCGAGGCGCAGACACTGGCCAACCTCTACCTGGCCATCGAGGCCGATCTGCACATCATCCCGGTGCTGAACAAGATCGACCTGCCGAGTGCTCAGCCGGAGAAGTACGCCGCCGAGCTGGCCGGCATCATCGGCTGCGACCCGTCCGACGTGCTCAAGGTCAGTGCCAAGACCGGCGAAGGTGTCGCTGACCTGCTGGACGAGATCGTCGCCCAGATCCCGGCCCCCGAGGGCAATGCAACAGCCCCGGCCCGCGCGCTGATCTTCGACTCCGTCTACGACACCTACCGCGGCGTGGTCACCTACGTACGGGTGGTCGACGGCGAGCTGTCCCATCGCGAACGCGTACTGATGATGTCGACGAAGGCCACCCACGAGACCCTCGAGGTCGGCGTCATCTCGCCCGAGCCGACCAAGGCCGCCGCCCTCGGGGTCGGCGAGGTGGGCTACCTGATCACCGGCGTGAAGGAGGTGCGGCAGTCCCGGGTCGGCGACACAGTCACCTCGGCCGCCAAGCCCGCCACCCAGGATCTGGGCGGTTACCGGCACCCGAACCCGATGGTCTACGCCGGTCTCTATCCGATCGACGGTGCCGACTATCCCGATCTGCGCGAGGCGCTGGACAAACTGCAACTCAACGATGCCGCGCTGGTCTACGAGCCGGAGACCTCCGGGGCGCTCGGCTTCGGTTTCCGGATCGGCTTTCTCGGGCTGTTGCACATGGAGATCGTCCGGGAACGGCTGGAGCGGGAGTTCAATCTCGACCTGATCTCGACCGCCCCGAACGTGGTCTACCGGCTGGAGATGGAGGACGGCCGCGAGCTGACCGTCACCAATCCGAGCGAGTATCCGACCGACGGCAAGATCGCCGCCGTCTACGAGCCGACGGTGAAGGCGACGATCCTGTCGCCGGCGGAGTACATCGGCACCATCCTCGAGTTGTGCCAGAACCGGCGCGGCATCCAGCAGGGGCTGGACTATCTGTCCGAGGACCGGGTCGAGATCCGCTACACGCTGCCGCTGGCCGAGATCGTCTTCGACTTCTTCGACGCGCTGAAGTCGCGGACCAAGGGGTACGCCAGCCTCGACTACGAGCCGTCCGGGGAGGAGCAGGCCGATCTGGTCAAGGTCGACATCCTGCTGCACGGCGACCCGGTCGATGCGTTCTCCGCGATCGTGCACAAGGACAAGGCGTACTCCTACGGGCTGTTGATGGTCGGCAAGCTCAAGGAGCTGATCCCCCGGCAACAGTTCGAGGTGCCGGTGCAGGCAGCGATCGGTTCCCGCGTGATCGCCCGGGAGACCATCCGCGCCATCCGCAAGGACGTGCTCGCCAAGTGCTACGGCGGTGACATCACCCGTAAGCGCAAGCTGATCGAGAAGCAGAAGGAGGGCAAGAAGCGGATGAAGATGGTCGGCCGGGTCGAGGTCCCGCAGGAGGCCTTCGTCGCCGCGCTGTCCACCGCCGAGCCCACCAAGGCCGACAAGAAGTAACGGACGCCGGAGCGTTCGACGGTGGCCACGGTCTGCGTGCTCGGCCCTGTCGAACTGGTCGACGACGCCGGCACCCCGGTCCCGCTGGCCCCGCGGGTCCGTCGACTGTTGGCCGCCCTGGTCGTCCGGGCCGGGGAGGTCGCGACCGTCGACTGGCTGGCCGACGTGGTCTGGGCCGAGGCGGTGCCGGAACACCCCGGCAACGCCGTGCAGACCCTCGTCTCACGGCTGCGGTCGGCGCTGCGCTCCGCCGGCGGCGGACCGGAGGTGCTGACCCGGCCCGACGGATACGTCTTCGTGGCGGGCTCGGCCGACCTCGACGCGGCGCACTTCGGCGGATTGCGGTCCCGGGCCCGGGTCGCGCGGACCTCGGAGGATCGGGTCGAGCTGCTCGAGCGGGCACTCCGACTGTGGCACGGACCCGCGTACGGAGGGTTCGCCGACGAGGACTTCTGTCGCGCCGAGGCGGTGGCTCTGACCGAACAGCGAGCGGCGGTTGCCGGTGACCTGGCCGAGGCCGAACTCGAGTCCGGTCAGCTGGACCAGGCGCACGAGCGGCTGGCCGCGCTGGTCGTCGAGCGTCCCTACGACGAGCGGCCGACCGTCCTGCTGATGCGGTCGCTCGAAGCCGCCGGACGGACGGCGGAGGCGCTGGCGGTGTACGCCGACCTGCGACGACGGCTCCGCGACGATCTGGGTCTGGAGCCGTCCTCGTTCGCCAACGAGCAGCAACGCGCGTTGTTGCGGCCTCGCTCCGACGGTCGGCTGGTCGGCCTGCCGCTGCCGGTCGAGATGATCGGGCGGGCCGCGGACGAGCGCGTCCTCTCCGCGACGCTGCGAGCGACCCGATTGGTCACCGTGGTCGGACCGGGCGGTCTGGGCAAGACGACACTCGCGTTCCGGGTGGCCCGACGATCTGCCGACGCGTACGGCGACGGGGTGGTCGCGGTCGAACTCGGCCGGCTCGAGCCCGACGACGATGTGGCTGCTGCCGTCTGCACCGTGCTGCAGCTGCCGATGGGTCGCACCGACGCTCGACAGCAGTTGTTCGACCGGCTGCGCGATCGCGAGCTGCTGCTCGTACTGGACAACTGCGAGCACGTCGCGGCGGCGGTGGCGTCGCTGGTCGACCGGCTGCTGGCCGAGTGCCCGGGCGTCCGCGTGCTGGCGACGTCTCGGGCCAGTCTGCGGCTGGCCGCCGAGCACCTGCTGCGCCTCGAGCCGCTGGCGCC
>JASGEZ010000166.1:0-3132 GCA_047605905.1 Microlunatus sp. | reverse complement strand
CGACGAACGTCCTGGTGATCCTGCAGGGGATGGACACGTCCGGCAAGGGCGGCATCATCCGCCATGCCATCGGTCTGGTCGATCCACAGGGAGTCAAGATCACCTCGTTCAAAGCGCCTACCGCCGAGGAGCGCAGTCACCCGTTCTTGTGGCGGATCACGAACGCCCTCCCCGGCCCCGGGATGGTCGGCATCTTCGACCGCTCGCAGTACGAAGATGTGCTGATCGTCCGCGTCAATGAGCTGACCACCAAACAGGTCTGGTCACGCCGTTACAGCTTGATCAACAACTGGGAGCAGAAGCTCGCCGATGCCGGCACCACGATCATCAAGTGCTATCTGCACATCACACCGGAGGATCAGCGGGCGCGCCTGCAAGCACGGCTGGACGATCCCACCAAGCACTGGAAGTACAACCCGGGGGATCTCGACGTTCGCGCCAAATGGCCGGACTACCAGGCCGCGTACGCCGATGCTCTCGAACGCTGCAACACCGACGCCGCGCCCTGGTACGTGATCCCGGCGGGCCGTAAGTGGTATCGCGACTGGGCCGTTGCGGCCCTCTTGTACGAACACCTGGGTGCGCTGGGCCTGACCTGGCCGAAGGCCGACTTCGACGTGGCCACGGAGAAGCAACGCCTCGCCGCCATGTAGCAGCACCATTCGTAAGACCCCGATGCTTGTCGCTGCGATTCGGCAGCCGACGTAACCGAGCAAGACCAAGTGAGGAAGGCAAGAGATGGCCAATCCGAACCCGCTGTTCCTGGTGGTGACGATCTATCCGAAGACCGACAAGCTTGCAGAGGCGGAGGCTCAGCTGCACAAGATGCGCGCGGCCTCGCAGCAGGAGGAAGGCTGCGAGTTCATGCACCTGACGCAGGGCACCGACGACACTCGCGACATCTGGGTGATGATCGAGAAGTTCACCTCCCGCGCAGCCTGGGATGCGCACATGGCCTCCGAGCACAACCAGCGCGGAAACGCCGAGTTGGAGCCGCTGCTCCGGCAGCCGTCCGACCTGCAGCTGTTCCATGAGAAGCTGCCCAGCTGAGTGACCCGGCTGAGTTGAACTGAATGGCCGTGCTCGCCTGGTGCCGGGCGAGCACGGCCTTCCGGGTTAGGCCGGGTTAGGCCGGGGTTAGGCCGAAACGACGCTGAGGTGCCGGACCGGGGCTTCCTCGCTCTCGGCGCCTTCCTCGGGCTCCAGATCGACGAGTTCCATCGCCGCCACCACATAGCGGCTGAGCACGACTTCGGCGATCTCGGGGCCGGCGCCGAGTGGGTCGGACACGGCGACTGCTCCGGCGGCCAGGGCGCTGGTAGCTTCCCGGACGAACAACGGCGTGGCCGACAGGAACCAGCTGCCCACGGCAACATGGCGCCGGCCCTGGCTGCGCATCGTCCGGACGGCCTCGGCCGCCGACGGCCCGGACACCGCGCCGAAGGCGGTCAGGCAGGGCAGCCGGTGGTGGGTCGCCCACTGACGCGCCCGCCGGGTGATGATGGCATTGCTCCGGACGTCCGTGCTGCCCATGGCGGCGAACACCAGACCATCCAGCTCGCTGGCCCGCCGTGCTCGCAGCGCGTCGCGCAGTCGCCGGTCGACGACGGACAACAGCTGCGCCTCGGGGCCGACCGGGCGCGATGCGGTGACCTTGATGCCGCCCGCGGCGGCGATCTGGGCGAGCAGACTGGGGAACTCGGCGTGCGCGTGGAAGGCATCCGAGAGCAGCAACGGCACGATGACGGCCTCTTCGACGCCGCGCTTGGCGAGCTTCGCGGTGACCTGCAGTCCGGTCGGACTGCCTTGACCGACGAAAGCGACGTGCACGTCGAGTTCGGGTCGGACCGCCAGCACCCCCGCTCGAATGTCATGGCTGACCTGCGCGACCCGTGGGTCGTCGCTGCCGTAGCCGACCAGAATCAATGAGGGGGCGGTCATTCCTTACCTGCGTTCTCGTCTGGGTTGTTCGGGGTGCTGTTCAACTCGGGGGCGTCGAACTCGTCGAACTCGTCCGGAGCCGACCGGTGCTCGACGCTGAATGCGGGTGGGCCGGCCATCCCGGCGCCCAGCGTCCAGCCGTCTTGCGCATCGACGATGATGAAGGCGCCGGTGCCTCGGTGCTCCCTGTAGGCATCGATCGGCAGCGGGCTGGCCAGAGCTATCCGAAGCCGCGCGATGTCGTTGAGCGCCAAGACATCGGTGTCGATCCACACCGGATGCTCGCCGTCCTCGCCGAGGTCGAGTTTAGCCTCGATGGCTCGAATCAGCCCCTTCGTGATGCTGGTGCCGTGCTGGATCAGCACCCGGGCGCCGACCGTCAGCTCCCGATCAGTCAGCCACGACACCGTTGCGGTGATCTCCTTCACAGCGGCCGGCGGCGCGTCCGGACCGACGATCAGATCGCCGCGGGAGATGTCGATGTCGGAGTCGAGCCGGAGGATCACCGACTGCCCGGCGACGGCCAGCTCCAGTGGACCGTCGGCCGTGTCGATCGCCTCGACCGTGGCGTGCGAGCCGCGGGGGAGCACGATGATCTCGTCCCCGGCCCGTACGGTGCCGGAGGCGATCTGCCCGGCGTAGCCGCGGTAGTCGGCGGTCAGCGTCGGGGTCTGCGCGGCCCAAGGGGCCAGCTCGGCGGTCTGCGGGCGAATCACTTGCTGGACGGGAAACCGGAAGTCCGCAAAGGTCGCCAGTGGAGTGATGTCGACGTTCTCCAGGTAGCCGAGAACGGTCGGGCCGTCGTACCAGGGCATCCGCTCGGAGCGGATCGCGACGTTGTCGCCCTCCGTCGCCGACACCGGGATGCAGTGGATGTCGAACACATTGAGGCTGCGCGCCAGCAGCGCGAACTCTGCCGCGATCTGGTTGAACCGCTCCTGCGAATAGTCGACCAGATCGATCTTGTTGACGGCCAGCACGACGTGCGGCACCCGCAGGAGCGAGGCCACGGCGAGGTGGCGGCGGGTCTGCTCGACCACGCCCTTGCGGGCATCCACGAGCAGCACGATCACGTCGGCGGTGGAGGACCCGGTGACGGTGTTGCGGGTGTACTGCACGTGACCGGGGCAGTCGGCCAGGATGAACTTCCGGGCCGGGGTGGCGAAATAGCGGTACGCGACGTCGATCGTG
>JASGEZ010000165.1:0-13059 GCA_047605905.1 Microlunatus sp. | reverse complement strand
CGGCCCACAGGCCCCGAACCCGGGGCAGTGAGCCAGGTTTCGATGCCCTCCCACGACCCGGCGCCGCCAGGATCGAGCCCGCCCGACCGCCACGCTCAGATAGCTCTTTGATCAGTGGTTCCCTAGGGTCTGGCTATGGCCGAGGGCAGCGAACAGACGGTGACCGTCGACGGTCATCCGGTCAAGCTGACCAATCTCGACAAGGTCCTCTATCCGCTGACCGGCACCACGAAGGCCGAGGTGATCGGCTACTACGCCGAGATCGCCGCCATGATGTTGCCGCATCTGATCGACCGCCCGGCAACGCGCAAACGCTGGCCGGATGGGGTCGGCGACGGCACCGACAACCCGACGGTCTTCTTCAACAAGAACCTGGCGCGCGGCACGCCGGATTGGGTGAGTCGCTTCACCATCGCCCATCGCGATCACGACAACGACTATCCGGTGGTCAACGACCTGGCTACGCTCACCTGGCTGGGCCAGCTCGCCGCCCTGGAGATCCACGTACCGCAGTGGCGGTTCGGCAAGAACGGAGAGCCGCGCAACCCGGACCGGCTGGTCCTCGACCTCGACCCCGGCGAGGGGGTCGGCCTCGCTCAGTGCGCCGAGGTCGCCCGGTGGGCCAAACAGATCCTCGACGACATCGGGCATGCGTCAGTTCCGGTCACCTCCGGCAGCAAGGGCATCCATCTCTACGCGCCGCTGGACGGCAGTCTCAGCTGCGAGCAGGCCACTGAGGTCGCCCTCGAGCTGGCTCAGGCGCTGGAAGCCGACCATCCTGACGAGGTCACCGCGACCATGAAGCGTACGCTCCGGGCGGGCAAGGTGTTCATCGACTGGAGCCAGAACAACGGCGCCAAGACGACGGTCTCGCCCTACTCACTGCGCGGCCGGCTGCATCCTTGGGTCGCCGCGCCCCGCACCTGGGAGGAGCTCGCCGATCCCGATCTCGCCCAGCTCGATTACACCGAGGTGCTCGAGCGAGCCCGTACCCGACCGGATCCGCTGGCCGGTCTTGCGACGTCAGACCAGGCGGCCACGGACCGGCTGGCGACCTACCGCAGCATGCGCGATCCGGCCAAGACTCCCGAGCCGGTGCCGGCCGCACCACCCAGCGGCGGATCGGGCAACACCTTCGTGATCCAGGAGCACCACGCCCGGCGCCTGCACTACGACTTCCGGCTGGAGCACGACGGCGTACTGGTCAGCTGGGCCATCCCGAAGGGCCCACCGACCGACACCGGCACCAACCACCTCGCCGTGCAGACCGAGGACCATCCGCTGGAGTATGCGACCTTCGCCGGCGACATCCCGCGCGGTGAGTACGGCGGCGGGCAGGTCGAGATCTGGGACTCCGGCAGCTATGAGTTGCACAAGTGGCGTGACGGCAAGGAGGTGATCGTCACCCTGCACGGCCGGCCGAAGGGCGGCCTCGGCGGGCAAGCCCGCTCGTATGCCCTCATCCACACCGGCAGCGGCAGCAACAAGCCGGAGCGGAACTGGCTGATCCATCTGATGAAGGAGAAGCCGACGTACGGCGGGCACGAGGTGCCCTTCCCGGATGAGGTCGCGCCGATGCTGGCCAGCTCTGCCACTCCTGAGGAGATCAGGCCACGGCAGGACGAGTACGCGTACGAGATGAAGTGGGACGGGATCCGCTCGATCGTTTCCCTGGCCGCGCATCAGGTTCGGATGACCGGCCGGCGCGGCCGTGACGACACCGCCGCCTATCCCGATCTGGTGGCTGCGCTGGCCACGATCGATGTCGAGACAGCAATCCTCGACGCCGAGATCGTGGTGACCGACGACAACGGCCGCCCGACCTTCGGGCTGCTGCAGAACAGGATGAATCTGACCCGGCCGATCGACATCCAGCGCGCGGTCGCTGCCTGGCCGGCGCAGTTGATGGTATTCGACCGGCTGGAATTGAACGGGCGATCCTTGGTCCGCGAGCCCTACGAACGCCGCCGCGAGTTGCTCGACGAGCTGCTCCCCCAGCCGGTCGGCGGTCGGATCCAGGTGCCGCCGACCTTCGACGGCGACCTCGACGCAGCGCTGGAGACCAGCCGAGCACTGCGGATGGAAGGCGTGGTCGCCAAACGCCACGGCTCGGTCTACCAACCCGGTCGGCGCAGTCACACCTGGCGCAAGATCAAGTTCCAGCTGACGCAGGAGGTGGTGATCGGCGGCTGGCGACCCGGTCAGGGCAGACGGGACGGTGGCCTGGGGTCGCTGCTGCTCGGTGTGCCCGACGGCGCAGGACTTCGCTACGTCGGCCGGGTCGGCTCAGGGTTCAACGACCGCCAACTCGACGAGATGGACAAGCTGCTCACCGGGTTGACGCGTCGGGAGAGTCCGCTGCACGATGTGCCGCGCGAGGACGCCCGCGATGCCCACTGGGTCGAGCCCGAACTGGTCGGCGAGGTCGTCTACGGCGAGCTCACCGGGCCAGGTCGGCTGCGGCACCCGGTGTGGAAGGGACTGCGAACCGACAAGTCGCCCGACGAGGTGGTGTGGGAGGGCATCACGCTGCCGAGTTGAGTGAGCCCAGCTGCAGGCCGCGATGCTGGGCCAGTCGCTCCGCCTGCTCGCCGAGGTCGGCTTTGGTAACTGCCGTCGGCCGCCACAGCTCCACCTCCAGATCGAGCTTCTTGCCCTTGGCGCGGGGCCGCCACCAGCCGACGATCTCGCCGTTGGCGAGCACTGGACCAGGCCGGCCGAGGATCGGCCACAGTTGCTTGCGCTGATCGGCGTCCGGGACCAGCAACTCGCGGTCCTTGCCCTGGCCCAGCAGATCGTACGGTCCGAGCAACCGCACCACCGGTCGCGGCTCCAGCAGGTCGCCCAGGACCCACTTCTTCTTGCCCTCGACCTTCACCTCGGTGGCGTCCTCCGGCCAATGCTGTTTGATCGCCGACACGGCGCCGTCGAGGAAGCCCGCGACCTCGCTCGGCATTGCCGGTCCGAGGAGCCGCAGGTAGGCCCTGACCACTTGCAGATGCTCCGGCGCGACCGTCGGATCCGATGCGACGCCGGCCGGTCGGAGCGGCCAGTCCGGGATCCGACGCAGCATCGGAGGCGAAGTGTTCGGCTCGAGCTCGAGTCCCCCGAACAGACCGGCCATCCGAAAGGTCGACTCCCACGCATGGACCGCCTTGCAGGGTCGGCACTCCCGTAGATAAGGGTCGGCCAACCGCTCGGTGAGCGCGGTCGACACCTCACCTTTGACCATCGGGTCGCTGACCACCGCGCGTATCTGCCGGGCGATCTCCGCCAACCCGTCGCGCGGCGAGATACCGGCTTCGGTCAGCGGCTTGCCCGCACCGATCAGTCGCTTGTTCAGATCGGCATCGTCGAAGGGCGAGATCGCGGTCATCACCTCGACCAGCTCAGAGCGCCGGTAGTAGTGCGGCGAGACCCGCAGTGACCAGACCAGCGCGAGGTCGTCATCGGTTGCCAGTGCTTGTGGTGAGGCGATGGGCACACCGCGGTTGACCAGCGCCCAGCTCGCGCCGTCACGACCGGAGTCCTGCACTCCGAGATCCAGAATCGCGGCATCGGTGCTCGCCCGCCCGCTGTCCGGCTCACGATCCAACTGCTGCGCGGCGATCCGATGCCTGATGACCTGCTCGCGTGAAACCTCCATCTCCCCATCGTGGCCCAAGCCACCGACAGTGTTGTCGTCGCTACTCGCGGCCCGCGCCGCCTGCGCCGAGTTGCGGCCTGTAGGTGGATGACTGGCGACTACCGGATGGTTCGCCCCAATTGATGCATCCGGTAGTCGCCAGTCAATCCGTCGTAGCTCCAAGAAGTGAGCCCGATGCCGACCTAGCTGCCATAGTCGGCCCATGAGTGGGATCACGGCAGCTTGGTTGGCTGACCAGTTCGGGCTGCCTTTGCCGGCTCGACTGGAGGGTCCGGTCGATCGGGGTTACCAGGGCCAGGTGACGGCGTACCGAGAAGCAGGCGGACCAGCTCGCCCAACGAAAGTCGGCGACTTCACCATGCCGATCGCCGTGTTCCACCACCTGGTCGAGCTAGCCGCCGGCCAATGGCTGACCGCCACCGACGACGAGGCACGTCAGGTGGCCGAGGGCCGGGTACGGGAGTTCACCGACGACCCATTCGGTCTGGACCAGATTCACGAAATCCTGGACGCCATCCACTGACACAGCGTCATACGACGCAGAACTCGTTGCCCTCCGGATCGGTCATGATCACGTGGTCCAGGTTCCCGTCCTGCTCGACCTCTCGGACGACCTTCGCGCCGGCCTTGGTCAGTCGCTCGACCGCCTTCTCGATCCGGGAGCGACGCTTCTTGGGCGACTGATGGCGGCCGCCACCGACCTTGAGGTCCAGGTGCACCCGGTTCTTGGCTACCTTCGGCTCCGACACCTTCAGGAATGACAGGGTCGGGCCCTGGTCGGCGGGGTCGGCGAGGTAGGCGGCGTCGTTCCATTCCTTCTTCGGCACGCCGTTGTCTTTGTACCAGGCGGTCCAGGTTTCGTAGCCGTCCGGCGGCTCCGCCTCCACATATCCGAGAGCATCTGCCCAGAACGCAGCCAGCTTCGGCGGATTGGCGCAGTCGAACGTCAGGCCCCACGAAGTGTGCATGCGCTCAAGCTTTTCACGTCTGCGATCTGCTATCGACCTGCGGCACCAGAATGTGCTGAGATTCAGACTTCGAAGGCCGGCCAACCCACGAGCACGGTCTTGCCGATGGCGGTGCCACTCTGCTGGAATTCATGCGCCGCGCGGACGTTGTCCGCGTTGATCGGACCAGCGGAGCGCTGTCGGGTGGTCCGCAGCACGCCCGCATCGACGAGGGCCGCCACCTCGGTCAGCAGATCGTGCTGAGCGGTGATGTCAGGGGTGTCGAAGGTCGACCGGGTGAACATCGACTCCCAGTGCACCGACACCGACTTCGACTTGAACGGCATGATGTCGAAGGAGTCCAGATCGTCGATGACCCCGATGCTGCCCTGCGGAGCGACGATGTCCACGTACGTGGGCAGATGCTGCGTGGTCTGGGTGAGGGACGCGATGTAGTCGACCGATTCGAAACCGGCGGCCGCGAGACCCGCCGCCAGCTCGTGATGGTTCACCACGTGATCGGCACCCATCGCCGCCACCCAGTCGCGGGTCTCAGGCCGGGAGGCGGTGCCGATCACGGTCAGTCCGGTGAGCTTGGCCGCCAGTTGCACCAAGATCGAGCCGACTCCCCCGGCCGCGCCGATCACCAGCAGCGTCCGACCTTCACCGCCACCGCGCGGCACGCGGAACCGGTCGAACAGCAGTTCCCAGGCGGTGATCGTGGTCAGCGGCAACGCAGCCGCATCGCCATCGTCGAGACTGCCGGGAGCGCGGGCGACAAGCCGCTCGTCGACGACGTGTAACTCACTGTTACAGCCTTGCCGGGTGACGGCACCCGCGTACCAGACCCGGTCGCCCGGCTCGAACGTCGTTACCTGCGACCCGACCGCGCGAACCGTTCCAACCGCGTCCCAACCGAGGATCTGAACACCGCCCGCCGGCGGACTCTGCCGCACTCTGATCTTGGTGTCGACGGGGTTGACCGACACGGCCTGGACCTCGACCAACAGATCCCCGGGGCCGGGCACCGGCTCGTCGATCGTGACGTCGGCGAGCACCTCGGGGCCGCCCGCTTCCCTGTATCCGACTGCGCGCATGACCTTGATCAAATCACGCAGAGACCGCTGCTTTTCGACGGGCTACGGCTCACCGACCAGCAAGGTCAGTCCTTCGTGCGGGTCGAGCGAGATGGCAAAGCTGTGCAGATCGTCGACCTCTCCCACCTGAATGCCGGTGGTCATGTCGACCACCACCGAACCCGGCGGCAGGTGCTTGGACCGTACGGTGCCGGAGATGGGCTCAGCAGCGAAGTTGAGCACCGTGATCTGCTTGCCGATGTCGAGCTGGTGGACCATCACCAGCATGGCGCGATGTGAAACCCGCGGCACGTCGAGCTGGGTCCCGGTGGCCAGCCCGAACTGGTTGCGAACCCGCAGGATGCCGGCCAGCCTGGAGGCGAAGGAGTGCGGATCGGCCAACTGGTCGGGCAGCGTGCCGTACAGGCTCCGACCCCGCGGCATCTTCGAGGTCGACTCGGTGGCGTCGGGGCGGTAGTCCATCAGGTCGTACGCGGACCGGTGGATCCAGCGCGTATCACCGGAGGCCACCAACGCGGAGACCTGCTTGCGGTCGAGCGTGAGCGCCCCCACCAGATCCCAACCGGACAAGGCGAAAACCCCCGGCTGCCAGGCATTGAACATGGCCAGCAGCAGATGAGCGGTCTTGATCTGCTCCACCTGGTCGTCCGACAGCTCGTCGATCTCGGTGAAACCCAGCGACGCAGCAATGATCGTCGCGGTGGTGGAGGCGATGCCGTTCTGGGTGAAGGTCGCGTTGTAGGGGCCGGCCTCGCCCGTCAGCCGCTCGATCAGCTCACTGCGGATGAGCTCGGCGAGTTCGCCCCCGACGATCTTCTCTCCACGGAACGTGAACGACTCACCCGCGTGTACGGCCGCGAAGTGCACCAACTCGTACGTCATCTCGTCGTGGTTCTGCAGTGCGTGCACCAGCGAGACGGGCTCGACCCCGAGATCGGACGCCAAGTGCATGGTCAACCGTAGGAACTCGGTGTCGGCGGTCGCCAGGGCGTGGTGATAGGCAGGGCGGGTGACGAAGTCGTACGACAGGTCTGCCCCACGAGCGGAGCTGCGGGCGATGTCGTCGATAGACAGATTCAGCTCCTGGAAGGTGAAGCCGCCCACCTTGCGCACCATGCTGGCAATCAGCTGATTGGCCGCCTCCGACAGCGGATGTCCCTCCGACCAGGCCGGAGAGTCGTCAGCGACCCGCTCCACGCCGAGGAAACCGTTGGCATCCAGCCGTAACGCTCCGCTGCCCAGGTCCCCAAGGGAGTGCAGCGCGTCACCGATCACCAGCCGCATCCCCGCAAAGGAGGGGTCGAGCCAGTTGATCGATGGCTGCCCCTCCTTGAAGTAGTGCAGGTAGACCCAGCGCCGCTCAACACCGTCCGGCCCGAGGACCGGCGCGGTCGCACTCCAGTTGGTGTCCTTGA
The DNA here is from genome assembly GCA_047605905.1 of Microlunatus sp. GTDB lineage: Bacteria > Actinomycetota > Actinomycetes > Propionibacteriales > Propionibacteriaceae > Microlunatus. The sequence goes on along the minus strand of JASGEZ010000165.1, from coordinate 5,954 downwards.
TCCCGGGGTCGTAGAAGATCACCCGTTGTAGCCGACCGATGATGTAGCCGGCCTGCTGCAGCTTGGCCTCGGCGTCGGCATCCAGATTGACCGAATCGCGACCGCGCGGCACCCGGGGCAGCAGCTTCCAGTCGGCTTCGGGGATCTCGACCATGTGGAAGATGCCCGGATAGTCGCCGACCTTCATCTCCGCCAGCCGGAAGTCCGCGCCTTTGCCCGTGTGACCAGGCACGATGTCGTCGATCACGGTGCCGTCGTGGGCTGTCGCGACCTCACACATGGAACGGAACTCGTCCTCGGTGCCGAACAGGTCGTCGATCTGGGTGCTGATCCGGTCGAAGTGACCGTCGACGCTGGGGGTTGCGTTCCATCCGTCGAGGCCGCCGGCCCTCTTCACCGGGCCCGTGTGCAGACCGTCGATCCCAATGGCTTGGAACGCCTCCCACAAGTCGGGATCGCCGATCGTGCCGAGGAAGGACGTACCGGGCTTGGTGATCATCGAAATCGGGTACGCCGTGAACCACACCGAGGTCTTCTCGATCGCCGCCCGCGGATCGGGATTGGCGAACGGGTTCTGCCACATGCTGCCCTGACCGGCGAACTTGCGCGCGAACTCGGTCGCGTCGGCGAGCATCGACTGGTCGACCAGCCAGGACACGTAGTGCTCGTTGTCCCCGCTCGGTTTGCCGATCTGCTCCTTGGGTCGGCGGGCGAACAGCCGCAGTCGAGCCCGCGGGCGGAGCCGTCGGGGACGGGCCGGATAGAACTGCTCGTCGTAGCTGATGTCGCTCGGTTCGTGCGGGACGGCGTCCTCATCGTCCCTCACCGAGGGGATGTCCTTGGCTGGTATGGCGGCGCGATCATTCACGATGGGGATGCCTCCTGGTCACGGCGGTGACGTACCAACGCAACGCTAGCGGTGGACCAGGTGACGACAAGATCGGTGTGGTCAGCTGCCCAAAAGTTGCCAGCACCGCGGTCAGAGCCATTCACGCTCAGCTGACAACCCGAGCAATCGCCCGGCGGTCTGACGCAGCAACCGAGTCCGCTCGGTCTGACCGCCTTCGTCGGCACTCTGGGTGACGGTGGCGAGCATCAGGCCGTCGATCAGGCTGACAAGCAGCACCACGAGATCCTCCACCGGCACGACCGGCACGAACTCACCCGCCGCCAGCCCTTCGTCGACGATCGCCCCGATCGTCTCCCGCCAGGTGTCCTGAGTCAGCTGCACATCGCGCCGCAACTCGGGATGCCGACTCGACGCCGCACAGGTCTCCAGCCAAATCACGCAGCGATGGGGATCGCTGATCGCTCCGTCGAGCAGGGCAGCGAGCTTGTCTCCGGCGCTCGTCGCACTGGTGGCAAGACCGACCCACTGCTCGGCACGGCGCCGGCCCGCCGTCCGCATCGTCTCGAACAGCAGGTCGTCTCGCGTGCCGAAGTAGTGCTGGATGAGCCCGATCGAGACTCCGGCCTGCTGAGCGACATCGCGCAGCCTCATGGCATCGAATCCGTGCACCGCAAGCAGTTGCTCCGTGGCGGCCATGATCGTGGCGCGGCGTTCGGCGAGACGGTCCATGTGCTTCTTTCGGTGGCGACGCTGCGGCCGATCGAGCTGTGCGGCTGATCGACTAGCGGAAGACGACGGTGCGGTTGCCGTTGAGCAGAACTCGCCGTTCGGCATGCCACTGGACCGCACGAGCCAGGGCGATGCACTCAGCATCCCGGCCGGCCACCACCAGATCATCGGCCGACAGCGCGTGGCTGACCCGGTGCACCTCCTGCTCGATGATCGGGCCTTCGTCGAGATCGGCGGTGACATAGTGCGCGGTGGCACCGACGAGCTTGACGCCCCGCTCGTACGCCTGGTGGTAGGGCTTCGCACCTTTGAAACCGGGCAGGAACGAGTGGTGGATGTTGATCGCCCGACCGGAGAGCTGCCGGCACAGATCGTCGGACAGGATCTGCATGTAGCGCGCCAGCACGACCAGCTCGATGTCGTTCTCCTCGACCAGGCTCAGCAGTCGGGCCTCGGCCTCCGGCTTGGTGTCCTTCGTGATCGGCAGATGCACGAACGGGACGTCGTAGGTCGTGGCCAACGGCTCGAGATCAGGATGATTCGACACGATCAGGGGAATCTCGATGGGCAACTGGCCCGCGCGCCAGCGGAACAGCAGATCGTTCAAGCAATGCCCGAATCGCGACACCATGATCATCACCCGCAACCGGTGATCGGCGCTGGTCAGCGACCACTCCATTCCCAGCTCGTCGGCAACCGGGACGAAGTGCGACTGCAGGGCGGCGAGGCTAGCGGGCTCGGCGAAGCGGGTGTCGACCCGCATGAAGAAGCGACCACTCGCGCGGTCGCCGAACTGCTGGCTGTCGACGATGTCGCCACCGTGCTCCAACACCCAGCCGGTGACCGCATGCACGATCCCCGGACGGTCCGGACAGCTCAGCGAGAGTACGACCTCATCGACAACGTCTTCTGACACACGAGGAAAATAATACGTTATTATGGCCACCGTCAATCCCGGCCCCAGCCGGTCTTGGACCGACAGCCCGGTCCTGGATCACGCGTTGGCTTTGCGGCCCACGAACCAGGTCCGAGGGTGATGGTCACCGACCGGCAGTTCGTTGTGGGCACTGGCGGTGAAGCCGGCCTCGGTCAGCAGTGTCAGCCAGGTGTCTCGCGGGAAGAGCCCGAGCCGGTGCGTCTCGTGGGCGGTCTCGACCCTGCCGTCAGCGTCGCGCAACACGAAGGTGTAGTTCGTGATCGTCCAGGAGTCACTCGGGTCAGGATCCCACGACCACTCCAGATAGCGAGCCGCACGACCGTCGGCGGCATCGACACCACCATGCTCGGTCCGCTGCGCGAACACCTCGGCCACATCGTCGGGCACCAACACCGCGAGTCCACCCGGCCGGACATGCGCGTACGCCGTCTCGATCGCGGCCCGCAAGTCGTCCTCGGTTGTCATGTAGTCGATCGCGTCGTGGATCAGCACGGCATCGAACTGCTCGCCGAGCCGGACCGTACGCATATCGCCCTGATGATGCGTGGCCGTCGGGTTGAGCGCCCGGGAGACGGCCAGCATCGGCTCGGACAAGTCGACCAGCGTGAGAGTGAACCGGCCTGCCAGATGACTGGCCAGATGCCCGCCCCCACTGCCGAGTTCGAGCACAGACTGCGTACGACCGCCGTCCGCCAACAGATCAGCAGCGAAGACCGCTTCCTCGGCGTAGTCCTCCGGCGGCGAAATCAGCGGCCACCAGGGCGCGAGGTCGCCGTAGAACCGATGCTCGACCCGACTGGCCTGGGCTTGGATGTCACTCACGACCGCGACGCTACTCGGTCGCACCGACAGCCGGTCGTTCGGTCCAGCCCGCCTACCTCGGTCACGTGCCCAACCTGACCGAGATCGAGGCGGCCCACCTCAGGGCTCCGCGCAGCCTCTGGCGCCAGAGCCGGCTGACTCGCTCCCGGTTGGGCGCGGTGGAGGCGTACGAAGCCAAACTCGATCAGCTGGTGTTCTCCGACAGCAAGATCTCCTACCTGAATGCCCGCGGGAGCGTCTGGTCCGACGTCCTGGTGCAGCATTGCGCGATCGACGAACTCGATCTGACCGGCTGCACGATCAGCAATGAGCAGCTCTACGACCTGTCCGGCGCGCTGGCTGCACAACTGGGGATCAACGTCGCCCGGGGTTGACCAACTCTCAGCCCACCCATCTTGAGGAAGTTACTCGCCAGTAGCATACTGAAAGTTACCGAGTAGTAACTTGTGCCGAGGGGGTCCACGATGAGCCACTACAAGTCGAATCTGCGAGACATCTTCTTCAACCTGTTCGAGGTCTTGGACCGCGACGAGGTGCTGGGACAGGGTCCGTACGAGGACATGGACCATGACACCGCGGTCGCGGTGCTGAGCGAGATCGAGCATCTGGCCTCGACCAAGCTGGCCGCCTCCTACGCCGACGGCGATCGTCATCCGCCGATTTACGATCCGGCGAGCAAATCGGTGGCTCTGCCGGAGTCCTTCAAGCAGTCGTTCGCCGCACTGATGGAGGCCGGCTTCTACAACCTCGAACTGCCCGCCGAACTGGGCGGGCAGCCCACTCCCCCGTCGGTGCAATGGGCGGCCAACGAGTTGAACCTGGGCGCCAACCCAGCGCTGTTCATGTACTCGGCAGGGCCGAAGTTCGCGACCGTGCTCTGGTACAACGGCACCGAGCGTGACAAACGGATCGCCGAACTCATGGTGGAACGCCAATGGGGCGCCACCATGGTGTTGACCGAGCCGGACGCCGGCTCCGATGTCGGTGCCGGAGTGACCCGTGCGATCCCGCAGGCCGACGGCACCTGGCACATCGAGGGCGTCAAGCGGTTCATCACCTCGGGTGAGCAGGACATGACCGAGAACATCATCCACTTGGTGCTGGCCCGCCCGGTCGGTGTCGAGGGGGTCGGCGGTCCCGGCACCAAGGGGCTGTCGCTGTTCATCGTGCCCAAGTACGACTTCGATCTGCAGACCGGCGAGCTGACCGGAGAACGCAACGGTGTCTACGCGACCAATGTCGAGAAGAAGATGGGGATCAAGGTCTCCACCACCTGCGAACTCACCTTCGGCGCCTCGACCGGGGATTCTGGGGGTACGCCGGCCAAGGGCTGGCTGCTCGGTGAGGTGCACGACGGCATCGCACAGATGTTCCAGGTGATCGAGCACGCCCGGATGCTGGTCGGCACCAAGGCCATCGCGACGCTGTCGACCGGCTATCTGAATGCGTTGGAGTACGCCAAGACCCGGGTGCAGGGTGCCGATCTGGCCTCGGGCGGCGAGCGGACCGCACCGCGGGTGACCATCACCCATCACCCGGACGTACGCCGCTCGCTGATGACCCAGAAGGCGTACGCCGAAGGGCTGCGCGCCTTGGTGCTCTACACCGCCAGCGTGCAGGACCGGACCTGGACCGCCCGGCTGTCGGGTGAGGTCGACGAAGAGGCGGAGCGACTGAACGACCTGCTGCTGCCGATCGTGAAGGGCTATGGTTCCGAGCGCTCCTGGGTCACCCTGGGCACCGAGTCGTTGCAGACGTTCGGCGGCTCCGGGTTCCTGCAGGACTATCCGCTGGAGCAATACGTTCGCGACGCCAAGATCGACACTCTGTACGAGGGCACGACCGCCATCCAGGGCCAGGATCTGTTCTTCCGCAAGATCGTCAAGGACCAGGGGCAGGCGCTGACCGATCTGTCGATGCAGATCGGCGCCTGGCTCTCGCCACAGCCCGACACGGTCGGCTCGCGAGCCTCCGACGAAGACGGGCAATTGAAGGAAGAGCGGGACCTGCTGGAGCAGGGCCTGGAGCACGTCGGCGAGATCGTGACGACCATGATCGACACCTTGGAGTCGGCTCATCCGAAGGCACCCGAAGGCGACGTCCGCAACATCTACAAGGTGGGGCTGAACACCACTCGGCTGCTGATGGCGATGGGTGACGTGATCTGCGCCTGGCTGCTACTGCGGGGCGCCGAGGTGGCGTTGGCCAAGCTCACCGGCGAGCTGGAGCCGTCGGAGAAGGCGTTCTACGAGGGCAAGGTTGCCTCAGCCCGCTGGTTCGCGCGGACCGTTCTGCCGAAGCTCGCCGCCGAAGCCGAGATTGCCCAGAACACCGACCTGGCTCTGATGGAGCTGCCGGAAGAGTCCTTCTGACATCGACACCGGCTGGGGGTCCGGAGGACTGTGAAGGATTTGGCGTGACCTCGCACAAGATCCTTCACAGTTCGCAGGGATCCAGGCGCTGACCCGCCAACCATCCGTTCCGAGACGGTCACGGTGGTTCGGGTGGGTTGGAGACGTATCGGTGGCCGGTGGGGGTGATGGTGATGACGGTGTGGTCGTCGGGGTCGAGGAGTCGAATGGTCCAGCCGGGGAGTTCGCGGATGTAGTTGCCGCG
>JASGEZ010000164.1:0-6071 GCA_047605905.1 Microlunatus sp. | reverse complement strand
TCTGCAGACCGAGCAAAGCCGACAAACCCGAGCAACTTCGGGGCTGGGTGGGGGCTGGGTGGGGGATGGGTGGGGGATGGGTGGAGCGGTCAGCTCTCGGTGACCAGGCGGGGCTTTGGGTCGAGGTGAGCGAGCCCGTTCCAGGCCAGGTTGACCAGGTGGGCGGCCACCTCCGACTTCTTCGGCTTGCGGGCGTTCAGCCACCACTGGCCGGTCAGGGCGATCATCCCAACCAGCATCTGGGCATACATCGGCGCGGTCCGGGCCTCGAGTCCGTGACGCTTGAACTCGGTCACCAGCAGACCTTCGACCTGCGAGGCGATATCGCTCAGCAGGCTGGCGAAAGACCCCGAGGAACTGGCGACCGAGGAGTCACGCACCAGGATCCGGAAACCGTCGGTGTGCGTTTCGACATAGTCCAGCAACGCCAGCGCGGCCTGCTCGACCAGTTCGCGGGAGCGACCTCCGGTGGCCAGGGAGTCCTCGATCGCCGTCAGGAGATAGCTGACCTCACGATCGACGACGACCGCGTACAGGCCTTCCTTGCCTCCGAAATGCTCGTAGATCACCGGCTTGCTAACCTCGGCGCTGGCCGCGATCTCCTCCACGGAGGTGCCTTCGAATCCCTTCTCCGCGAACAGCGGCCGGGCGATCGCGATCAGTTGCTCGCGCCGTTCGGTGCCGCGCATTCGCACCCGCGCGGGTTGTCGGGCACGGGTGGTCTCGCCGTGGTTGGGAAAAACGCCGTGGTCACGAGATCTGGTGGCCATGGGCACAGTCTTGCCGATCGAGCCGAGCGGTCGGGCTCAGGATGCGCGGTTGGCCCGCGATGCGTACGCTGGTCCCCGCCGAGCGCGCCTGCTCCCAAAGCAGACGCGGAACAGCCGATCCCCGGTTGGTCTGCCGGCAGGGCCCGCCTGACTTTGAATCAGGATTAGCGACGTAGGTTCGACTCCTACCCGGGGAGCACATCGTTCGCGAGGATTCTGAGCACGACGGCCGGCGCGGTCAGCATCGACTGCTCTTTTGGTCAATCTCCCGGCTCAGGCCCGGTATTCGAACCAGAACGCTCTCCGCGGGGCCAGCGCTCCGGGCTCACGGGTACGGCAGGTGGGGATATCCCCACCGACGATTCGCCGGGTAGCCTGATCGTGCGTCGAGGCGATTCCCGGGACCGTTGAGACATGAGCCAAACACAGTCGTACGACCCGCATCCTTACCGGGCGCAGTCCTACAGTTCGTACTCCGACGGGGCATATTCGGTTCCCTACGGAGAGCACAACGCCCCGAACTTCCTGTACGAGCCCACACCTGGAGCCGATCTCGATCATGGACCCGAGCCGCAGGACGACAGGACCTCGCTGATGCTGCGCAATGCCGGCCGGAACTTCCTGGCGATCTGCGGTCTCTTCTTCGTCTCGCTCGCCGCCTTCATCATCGGCGTGACGCTGTTCAGCCTCGGGGTGAGCCTGGTGGTCATCGTGATCGGGCTGTTCATCCTGGTCGGCGCCCTGGTCGCAGCCGGTGCGACGGCCCGGGCCACCAAGGGACTGCTGGCGTACGCCGGGGTGGATCTGCCGGCCACCGTCTACCCGTCGTCGACGGGTGGTGGCTTCCGGGTGCTGAGCCGGCTGCGAGATCCGCAGTCCTGGCGCGATCTGATCTACACCGTGGTCGGCTTCGTGCTGAGTACGTTCAGCTTCTCGGTCGCGGTGAGCTGGGTGTTCGGCGGACTGGGCGGCGTCCTCTATTGGTTCTGGAGCCGCTATCTGCCCGAGGACAACCAGGGTCTGCCGTATCTGCTCGGGTTCCCGGGTCGTTTCGCCGACGTCTTCTTCAACTCGGCGCTGGGTCTGATCTTGATCTTGTCGACGCCGGCTGTGCTGCAAGGCCTGGTACGGCTGCACGCGGCGGTGGCTCGTGGGCTGTTGGTGGACGAGAGCTCAGCGTTGCGGGCCCAGGTGTCCCACCTGACCACCAGTCGCACCGCCGCCGGAGACGCTGAGACGCATACCCTTCGCAAGCTGGAACGCGATCTGCACGACGGTCCGCAGCAGCGACTGGTTCGGCTCGGGATGGACATCTCCAGTGCGCAACGCCGGCTGGCTACCGATCCGGAGCAGGCGCAGCGGCTGCTCGACGAGGCCTACGAGCAGACCCAGGAGGCGCTGAGCGAGATCCGTCAGCTGTCGCGCGGTATTGCGCCGCCGATCCTGGCCGAGCAGGGTCTGCCGGCCGCGATCACGGCGCTGGCTGCCCGCAACTCGGTGCCGACCAGCGTCGACGTCGGCGACGTACGCCTCTCCGACGCGGCCCAGAATGCTGCGTACTTCGCCGTCGCCGAGGCGCTGACCAACATGGAGAAGCACAGCGGCGCCACCCGGTGCAGTGTGGAGATCCATCCGCTCGGTGGAGTCGTGGTCGCGGTCGTCACCGACAACGGAGTAGGCGGCGCGTCGCTGTCCCGCGGACACGGACTGGCCGGCCTGGCCGATCGGCTCGCCGGGGTCGACGGCAGCCTGACCATCACGTCGCCGGCCGGCGGCCCGACCCAGATCACCGCCACCATCCCCTCCAGCCTTTAGTTCGCTGAAACCGAGCCCTCCTGCCGACTTGTCAGACTGCACGGTCGCTATAGCGACCACAGCGTCTGACAAGTCGGGAGAAAGCGCGGAATACTCAGGTCCTATGCGGGTGGTGGTGGCCGAAGACTCGGTGCTGTTGCGGGAGGGATTGCTGCGGCTGCTGGATGAGGCCGGTCACACGGTCGTCGCGGCCGTCGGGGACGCGCCCTCGCTGGTCGCAGCGGCGGCTGAGCACCGACCGGAGGCGGCAGTGGTGGACATCCGGATGCCACCGACGATGACCGATGACGGACTGCGCGCCGCGATCGAGATCCGGCGGGCCGACCCGGCAATCTCGGTGCTGCTGCTGTCGGCGTACGTGGAGAAGTCGTACGCCGAAGCGTTGCTCGCCGACGGACGGGGTGGCGTCGGCTATTTGCTGAAGGACCGGGTGGCCTCGCTGGAGGTGCTCACCGATGCGCTCACCACGATCCGCGGTGGCGGCACCGTGCTGGATCCCGATGTCGTCGCCCAGTTGCTGGTGCTGCGTCGGGCCGATCCGCTGGACCGGCTCACCCCGCGGGAGCGTGAGGTGCTGGCGTTGATGGCGGAGGGCCGCAGCAATGCCGCCATCGCCGGACGCCTCGTGGTCTCCCCAGGTGCGGTGGAGAAGCACATCGGCAACATCTTCGCCAAGATCGATCTGCCCGATGCCGGCGGCGACAATCGCCGGGTGCTCGCCGTCCTCGCCTGGCTCGAGCGCCGCTGACCCCGAGCGCGCGCCATTGAACAATCCAGGTGCCGTTGGAGATCGTGGGCTCCCACGGCGAGAAAATTCTGTCGAGCTAGCCACATCTGGTGTGGAGAGCTCGACAGAAATCGCTGGGAGTACGCGGGAGTGAGCCGCCGGGATCGGGCCGGCGGCAGTATGGCAACTGAACAGCCGGTAACGTGTGCCAGCGGAGAGGTTCGCACCCGCACCGAGGAGCGCTGTTGTCCGGTCTGACCACCGACCTGCCAGATTCCGCTGATTCATCGACGTCTCAGTCTTCCCCCATCCCACCACCCCCGGAGTCTTCCCCCACTCCACCGATGGTGATCGTGCTCGCGGCTGGCGGCGGCACCCGGATGAAGTCCAAGCGGTCCAAGCTGCTGCACGAGATCGCCGGTCATTCGCTGCTGAGCTACGCGCTGTCGGCGGCGACCGAGATCGGTCCGGAAGAGGTCGTGGTCGTGGTCGGCCACCAACGCGACCAGGTGCAGGCTCATCTCGACGAGATCGCCCCGCACGTTCGGATCGCCGTCCAGGGCGAGGACGGATACGGCACCGGCTATGCCGTCCAGTGCGCCTTCGCGGCCCTCGCCGACCTGGACCACCTGCCGCCGGAGATCGTGGTCACCTACGGCGACGTACCGATGCTGACCAGTGACACCCTGCTCGACCTGCTCGCCGAGCATCGGGCCCAGCAGGCTTCGGTCACCGTGCTCACCGCCACCATCGCCGATCCGACCGGCTACGGCCGGATCGTCCGCGATGCCGACGGCCACGTCGCCAAGATCGTGGAGCACCGCGACGCGGACGACGAGATCCGCGCCATCACCGAGATCAATTCCGGTATCTACGTCTTCGATTCCGCGATCCTGGAAGCCGGTCTCGGCCAGCTCGACACCGACAACGACCAGGGCGAGCTCTATCTGACCGACGTCCTGGCGTACGCGCGCTCGGTCGGCGGCGCGGTCGCGGCCCACCGGATCGCCGACCACTGGCAGACCGAGGGGATCAACGACCGCGTGCAGCTGGCGGCGATGAACGCCGAGATGAACCGGCGCATCCTGCTCGACTGGATGCGGGCCGGCGTCACGATCATCGACCCGGCGACCACCTGGGTGCACTCCTCGGTCGATCTGGCACCGGACGTCACCCTGCTCCCCGGTACGTCGCTGGAGGGGGCAACCTCGGTTGCCGAAGGGGCCACGATCGGTCCCGAGGTGACCTTGAAGGACGTCGAGGTGGGGGAGGGTGCCACGATCGTCCGTACCGATGCGGAACTCAGCGTGATCGGCCCCGGCGCCAACGTCGGCCCGTACGCCAGGCTCCGGCCCGGCACCCGGCTCGGAGTCAAAGGCAAGATCGGCACGTTCGTGGAGACCAAGAACGCCCAGATCGCCGACGGTGCGAAGGTGCCGCACCAGACCTACGTGGGCGATGCCGAGATCGGCCGGGGTACGAATATCGGCGCCGGTGTGATCTTCGCCAACTATGACGGGGTGAACAAGTCGACCACGCTCATTGGTGACTACAGTTTCGTCGGCAGCAACTCCGTCCTGGCCGCGCCGGTGGTGGTGGGTGACGGCGCGTTCGTTGCCGCGGGGTCGACCATCACCGGGGATGTCGGTCCCGGTGATCTCGGTGTGGCGCGAGGCCGGCAGCGCAATATCCCTGGCTGGGTGTTGCGCAAGCGGGCCGGTACGAAGGTCGCCGCCGCCGCACAGGAAGCGCTCGACGGCGCGGCAGGGACGTCGGAGGAGACTCCGGGGGCGAAGGAATCGGACGGTCGATGACGACCACGGCGGATCGAGCGCGACGGAACAGGCGGAGATGACCGAGTCACACGTGAGTGGTGTCAAGAAACCCAACGACAAGCACCTGATGCTCTTCTCGGGTCGGGCCTATCCCGAACTCGCGGACGAGGTGGCCGCCTTGATGCGGGTGGATCTGGTGCCGACCCGCGCGTTGAACTACGCCAACTCCGAGACCTACGTGCGCTTCGAGGAGTCGGTCCGTGGCTCCGATGCCTTCGTGATCCAGAGCCATGCCGCGCCGGTCAACGAGTGGCTGATGGAGCAGCTGATCATGGTCGATGCGCTGAAGCGAGCCTCGGCCAAGCGCATCACCGTCGTCGCGCCCTTCTATCCGTACGCACGACAGGACAAGAAGCATCGCGGTCGGGAGCCGATCTCTGCTCGGCTGATCGCGGACCTGTTCAAGACCGCTGGTGCCAACCGGTTGATGTCGGTCGATTTGCACGCGGCTCAGATTCAGGGTTTCTTCAACGGGCCGGTCGATCACTTGTGGGCGTTGCCGACGCTGGCCGACTACATCATCGCCAAGTACGACACCTCCACAATGACCGTGGTCTCTCCGGACGCCGGTCGGGTTCGGGTGGCCGACATGTGGAGCGACCGGCTCAACAGTGCGCTGGCCATCATCCACAAGCGGCGGGACCCGGACGTGGCCAACAAGGTGGCCGTGCACGAGGTGGTCGGCGACGTCGAGGGCAAGGTGTGTCTGCTGGTCGACGACATGATCGACACCGCGGGGACGATCTGCCAGGCTGCCGATGCGCTGATGGCGCGCGGCGCGGCCAAGGTGATCGGTGCCGCAACCCATCCGGTGTTGTCCGGACCTGCCGTCGAGCGATTGCAGAACTCGGCCTTCGAGGAGATCATCGTCACCAACACGCTGCCGATTCCGCCCGAGCGGCGCTTCGACAAGCTGACGGTGCT
>JASGEZ010000163.1:0-5893 GCA_047605905.1 Microlunatus sp. | reverse complement strand
GCCGCCGAGCACAGCGACATGCTGGGGGAGCATCGGCTGATCGAACTCAAGGCGGCGATGGACATCCTGGGGGTCAGCGACTACGTCCGGCTGGGCGGCGATCACCGCTTCCGGGATTCCGGTATGGCCTGGGCTGCCGACGGTCGCGCCACCGCACGTGACGTGCTCCGGGAAGGCATCTTCTGGACCACCGATCTGCTGGAGGCGGCGAACGAACTGGTCACGCTGATCCGCTACCGGCGGCCGCAGGTGCTGATCACCTACAACGAGGTCGGCGGCTACGGGCACCCCGACCACATCCAGGCGCATCGAGTGGCTATGTATGCCTACCAGCTCGCGGGGATGCCGCACTATCGGCCCGATCTCGGCGCCGCCTGGCAGGTCGACCGGGTGCTGTGGACCTCGATGAGCGAATCGCGGCTGCGGGAAGGGCTGCGGGCGCTCCGTGCAGCCGGAGACACGACGACCTTCGGTGGACTGGATCCCGACGGCCCGCTCGGACCGATGGTCGCCTCCGACGACGCGATCGCCGTCGAGATCCAGGGCGCTGCGTGGGTGGGCCGCAAGATGGACGCGATGAAGGCGCACGCCACTCAGATCACCCCCGACGGACAGTTCTTCGCCGGCATCGAGGTGCTGGGTGAGGCGATGTGGGCGCACGAGTACTACCTGCTGGCCGCCGGGGTCGGCTACCCGGCGGGCGGTTGGGCAGACGATGTGTTCGCCGGACTCGATGTCGCAGACTGAGCCCCTCGAAGGGGTGGGGCCGCCGCCCCGGGTGGCGCCGGAGGCTTTCCGGCATGCGCTGGGTCATTGGGCCACTGGCATTGCTGTCCTGGCATGCCGGCTGGAGGATCAGGTGTATGCGATGACGATCACCTCGCTGGCGTCGGTGTCGCTGGCGCCGCCGCTGGTGCTGGTCTCCGTCGGCCGCCAGTCTCGCTGCCACGACCCGGTGACCCGAGCCGGCAGCTGGGCCGTCTCGATCCTGGCCGCCGATCAAGGAGACCTCGGCCGCCGTTTCGCGGCCCCCGGTAGGGCGTACCAAACCCAGTTCTCCGGGGTGGTGGCGACTGATGCTCCGTACTCGTCGGCGCCGGTGCTGGATGGCTGCCTGGCCTGGCTCGATTGCCGTACGGTGGCGCTGCACGAGGCTGGCGATCACACCATCGTCGTGGGTGAAGTTGCTCACACCGGTCCGCTGCCCGAGACGGGTGGCGGCGGCGATGACTCGCCGGTACGGGAGCCGCTCACGTACTATCGAAGCTCGTTCAGCGATGTCCCAGCTCACTGAATCCTGGATCGCTGTTCAACCTGTGTTGCTATGCCCCCCCGCCCGCATGATCGAAGGGGTCGAGCTGAGCCCGACCGGCCTCGCGGTGGTCGTCGGAGTGTGGCCGGCCCAGTGAGGTTTGTCCGTGACCAGCCAGTCCCCGCCGCCGAATGGGCCGTTCGATCATGCTCAGCCCGGTGGTGCTCAGCCGCCTCACGGATCCGATGACGGGCCGCTCGATCCCGACGCGACCCTGATCCGGGGTCCGCTGCCGCCCGATCCGGCGCAGCAGTCCGACCCGGAGAACTCACCGGCGGCGGACGAGACCCTTGACTTCGCGGTCGCTGCGGCTGCCGCGGACTCGGGCGCGGCGGCCGTCGCGGTGCCGCCGGCGGAGGGAAAGAAGACGAGCCGGGCGGTGGCTGTGGCCGCGGGTGCGGTCGTGGTGCTGCTGGGTGCGGTGTATCTGATCGGCTATCTGATGGCGGGCGACAAGCTGCCCAGGGACGCTCAGATCGCAGGTATCGCGGTCGGTGGACTGACGACGGAACAGGCTGCTCAGCAGTTGCAGGATCAGCTCGGTGAGCGCGCTACCGCGCCCATCACCGTGGCTGCCGGTGACCGGAAGGCCGTGATCAAGCCCGCCGATGCCGGATTGAGTGTGGATTACCCGGCGAGCATCTCCGCGGCCGGCGGCGGGCGCAGCCTGAACCCGGGTCACATCTGGCAGGTGCTGACCGGCGGGTCCGACACCGACCCTGTAGTGGTGACCGATCAGCAGAAGCTGACTGCCGCGGTGACCGCGCTGGTCGGCGAACTGGACCGCAAGCCGACGAATGCCAAGCTCGCCTTGGACGGCGCCAAGGTCGAGCAGACCAAGGGCCGGGACGGGGTGACGGTGGACCAGGAGAAGGCGGCCGGTGTGATCGAGGCGGCGTACCTCGGTTCCGCCACCGAGGCTGTGAAGTTGCCGGCGACGATCACCGAACCGGACATCACCACCGCCGAGGTCGCCCAGGTGGTCAGCTCGTACGTGAAGCCCGCGGTATCGGATCCGGTGACTGTGAAGGCAGGAGCTGCCGGTTCGTTCACCCTCACTCCGGCCATGATCGGCAACTCGATCGATGTCGTGGCGGCCGACGGCACGGTGAAGGCTCAGCTGGATCCTGAGAAGCTGCGCTCGGCGGCCGCGCCGGTATTGTCCAAGGTCGAGCTGAAGAAGCCGAGGGACGCGACCGTACGGCTGGTCAAGGGCAAGCCGAAGGTGATTCCGGCGGTGAACGGCACGACCGTGAAGACGGCGGATCTGGCCGCCGCGGTGGAGCCGGTGCTGACCAAGACCGGCAAGGAGCGCCGGACCCAGGTCGAGTTGACCGGCGCCAAGGCCGCCTTCTCGACCGCCGATGCCGAGAAGCTCGGCATCAAGCGGGTCACGGGCGAGTTCACGACCTACTTCCCGTACGCCTACTACCGCAACGTGAACATCAGCCGGGCGGCAGAGCGGATCAACAACACGGTGCTGAAGCCGGGGGAAACCTTCTCGCTGAATGGCATCGTCGGCGAGCGGACCGCGGCCAATGGATTTGTGGAGGGCTACATCATTCAGGGCGGCAAGTTCAAGAAGGAACTCGGCGGCGGCGTCTCGCAGAGTGCCACGACCACCTTCAATGCCATGTTCTTCGCCGGTCTGAAGGACATCCAGCATCAGCCGCACACCCTCTACATCGATCGCTACCCACCCGGCCGTGAGGCCACGGTCGCCTGGCCGACTCTGGACCTGAAGTTCCAGAACAACACCAAGTACGGCGTGCTGGTGCAGGCGTACGTGAAGAAGTCGACGCCCGGCTCGAAGGGCTCGATCACGGTGAAGATGTGGTCGACCAAGACCTACGACAAGATCACCTCCTCGAAACTGGCCAGGTCGAACTTCACCACCGGGCGCGACATCACCGATGACAGCCCCAAGTGCGAGGCCCAGGCTCCTGTCCAGGGCTTCGACGTGAACTACTCGCGGATCTTCAGCAACGATGGCAAGGTCGTCAAGACCGAGAAGTTCTTCTGGCGCTACGCACCCACCGATCGGATCACCTGCAAGCGGTAGGTCTGAGCAGCTCAGTTCTCAGACGAGAAGTTGCTCGGGTTTGTCGGATCAGCACGATCTGTAGATCGAGCAACACCGACAAACCCGAGCAGCTCTGGCGTTGAGGGTGCCAAGTAGCGGTAGCTGTGGTGCTGGACGAAGCCGAGCCGGGCGTACGCCTGCTGGGCGGCCTGGTTCTGCTCGGCGACCTGCAGATAGGCATAGCGGGCACCCCGCCGGGCGGCCCAATGTCCGAGGGCATGCATCATCGCGGTGGCCAAGCCCAGCCGGCGGTGCTCGGGTTCGGTCCAGATCGCCATCAGCCCAAGCCAGAACCCGTCGACGTGACCGCGGGCGATGGCGATGCGGCCCTCCCCGTCACCTGAAGCGCGGACGGCCGCGAATCCCACGGTGGGCCGGCCGGTCAGGATCTGTCGCACCACTCCCGGATCGGCATCAGTGGGTCGACTGCGTCCGAAGGCCGCTAGCCAGCTGGAATCCAGCTCCTGAGTCACCTCAACCCGAGGATCGGGCAGTTCGTCGCCGAGCAGGGTGGTGAGTCGGACCACCAGCACATCGGCGATGACGTGCACCGGCGTCCAGCCCAGCTCCATCAGCCCGCGGTCCACGGCAGAGCCCACGATCACCTGGGCTCGGGGAGTGATGGCGTGTGCACCGGCGTACGCGATCACCCGTTCGGCAGCCTGGGGCAGTGGTAGGCCGGGGTCCCCGATCGCCAGCGCCGAGTTGGCCCGGGAGGTGAATCCGCCGCCCGTGCGCAGGGTCCATTCGCCCAGCGGCTCACTGTCGGCGACCCAGCCGGCCAGCGTCGAACGCGCCAGATCTTCGGCCGGCGTACGGCGGGGATCCGGTCCACCGGCAGCAGCCGGCACCCGCTTGGCGAGGATGATGGTGGCACGCCCGATCGTGCGTGGCGCCTGGCCCACCGGTTCGATGACGACAGCGTCGGCGGACACCGAGACCAGCCAACCGGTGACATCGGTCGCCGACCCGTCGGGCTGCCGGCAACGCAGCACCCAGCGCTCACCCACGCGAGCACGATCGAGTGCGATGTCCATCACGCCGAGACCAACTTCCGACGACAACCGGAAGCGAGATACTAGGACCACAGTCGTGTGACCGCATCGGCCGGGCGCCAGAAACCCGGTCGGCCCGACCCCCAGCGGTCACGCTCAGATACTGAGGAGAGAACTCTCGTGACGTACGTCATCGCGCAGCCCTGTGTGGATGTCAAAGACCGCGCCTGCGTGGAGGAGTGTCCGGTCGACTGCATCTACGAGGGCAAGCGGATGCTCTACATCCACCCGGACGAGTGCGTGGACTGCGGTGCGTGCGAGCCGGTCTGCCCTGTCGAGGCGATCTTCTACGAAGACGACACGCCCGAGGAGTGGAGCGAGTACTACAACGCCAATGTCGATTTCTTCAACGATCTCGGCTCGCCCGGTGGCGCGGCCAAGATGGGCGTCATCGACAAGGACCATCCGCTGATCGAGGCCCTGCCGCCGCAGGGCGACGAGTGAGCCGGGCCGCCTCGAGCGTCGGCGGGCGTCGTCGGTTGGCGACCAGCCTGCCGGACTTTCCGTGGGATTCCTTGGCTGCGGCCAAGGCCACGGCCGCTGCCCATCCGGAAGGGATCGTCGACCTGTCGGTCGGCACCCCCGTCGACCCGACCCCGGAGATCGGTCGGCGGGCGTTGGCCGGGGCCGCCGACAGCCCCGGTTATCCGCAGACCTCGGGTACGGCAGCGGTGCGCGAGTCGATCGCCGGCTATCTCACTCGTCGGTGGGGGGCGACCGGGCTGAGCCCGGACGCCACGCTGCCGGTGATCGGTACCAAGGAGCTGGTCGCCTGGCTGCCGACGCTGCTCGGCTTGGGGCCGGACGACCTGGTCGTGTTCCCGACGATGGCCTACCCGACGTACGAGGTCGGCGCGCGTATTGCCGGTTGCCGATCTGCTGCTGTCGATCATCTGACCGCGCTGTCGGAGACGCCTGCCCTGGTCTGGCTGAACTCGCCTGGGAACCCGACGGGGCAGATCCTCCCCGCCGAAGAGTTGCGGGCAAGGGTCGCCTGGGCCCGGGAACGCGGTGCGATCGTCGCCTCCGACGAGTGCTACGGCGAGTTCGGCTGGGATGCCGAGCCGGTCTCGGTGTTGCATCCGTCGGTCTGCCGCGGCGACCATACCGGTTTACTGGCCTTGCACTCGTTGTCCAAGCGCTCCAATCTGGCCGGCTATCGGGCCGGATTCGTCGCCGGCGACGCTGAGCTGGTCGGCGAGTTGCTGGCGGTGCGCAAGCATGCCGGGATGATCGTTCCGCGCCCCGTCCAGGAGGCGATGCGGGTGCTGCTGGACGATCAGGACCATGTCGCCGAGCAGTACGAGCGCTATCTCCGCCGGCGTACGGTGTTGCGGCCCGCCCTGGAGCAGGCCGGCTTCACGATCGATCACTCCGAGGGTTCGCTCTATCTGTGGTCGACCCGTGGCGAGCCTGGTCGTGATTCTTTGGCATGGCTGGCTG
>JASGEZ010000162.1:0-15276 GCA_047605905.1 Microlunatus sp. | reverse complement strand
GATGGGGTACGAGGGCGAGCCCGCCTCCGCCGGCGACCACCGCCACCCCGGCAGCCAGCGCCGCTTGGGTCAGCTCGGCCGGCCCGCGCAGCGGAGCAAGCCGACCCGGGCTCGGCAGTGCCAGCAGCCACGGCCGCCCGGGATGGTCCACCAGGGTGTCGAAGACCTCCGCCAGCGGCTCGGCCTGCCACGGGTCCAGTCCGATCAGGTGACCCGTGTCGATCACGTGGTGGGCGACATCGCCGCCCTGGACCGCGAAGGGCGCGCGTTCGCACAGACCGGGATCGGTCACGGCAGCGTTGAGATAGCTGACCAGTCGCACCGCGGCAGGCAATGTCACGAGCGAAGCATAGGCAGCGGGTGGCGTGACGCAGCGCGGGTGGTCGAGGACTGGCGGTCGAGAAACTGTCGGTCGAGAACGATAGGTTTACTCGCATGGTGGCAGTGGTTGACCTGGCCGACGTGAGCATCGTCCGTGGGGGGTCGACCCTGCTCGATTCGGTGAGCCTGCGGATCGAGGAAGCTGATCGGTGGGTGGTGATCGGACCGAACGGCGCGGGCAAGACCACGCTGCTCCAGGTGCTGGGCGCTCAGATTCATCCGACCGATGGCCTGGTCGAGATCCTGGGGGAGATCCTGGGTCTGGTCGACGTGTTCGAGCTGCGGCCCCGGATCGGCATCACCTCGGCCGCTCTGGCGGAGCGGATTCCGCGCGGCGAACGGGTCCACGACGTGGTCGTCTCCGCCTCGTATGCGGTGCTCGGTCGCTGGCGGGAGGACTACGACCAGCTCGACCACGAGCGGGCCGACGAATTGCTCGCTCAGCTCGGCATCGGCCAGCTCGTCGATCGCACCTTCGGCACCCTCAGCGAGGGGGAGCGCAAGCGGGTGCAGATCGCCCGCGCGCTGATGACCGATCCGGAGTTGTTGCTGCTCGACGAGCCGGCCGCGGGTCTCGACCTGTCCGGCCGTGAGGCGCTGGTCCGGACGCTCGGCGAGCTGGCCCAGGACCCGTACGCGCCTGCCTCGGTGCTGGTCACCCATCACGTCGAGGAGATCCCGCTCGGTGTCACGCACGCGCTGCTGCTCAAGAAGGGCCGGGTCGTCGCGGCCGGACCGATCGAAGAGACACTGACTGCCGATAACCTGTCCGCCACCTTCGACCTGCCGCTGGCGCTGACCCGGACGGACGGTCGCTGGGCAGCTCGGGCGGTCGCCTGATCAGCACACATTGATCAGATCAATTGCCGCGGTCTGGCACGATGGACAGAAAGGCGGCGCGACATGGAGATCAACTTGACCGACTGGCTGGGCGAGCATATCTGGGTCATCTGGCTCAGTGTTTGCGCTCTGCTCGCGGTTGCCGAGATCTTGTCCCTCGACCTGGTGCTGATCATGCTCGCTGCCGGTGCGCTGGCCGGAGCAGGCGTCGCGCTGGTGGCCCCCGATCTGTGGTGGCTGCAGTTGCTGGTCGCGGCCGGTGTCTCGGTCGGCAGCCTCGCGCTGCTGCGGCCGACGCTGCTCGAGAAGGTGCGGCGGATGCCCGGCTATCGGTCGTCGACCGACACCATGGTGGGCAGCACCGGCACGGCGATGTCCGAGATCAGCTATGACGGCGGGGAAATCAAGGTCGCCGGGTTGAGCTGGTCGGCTCGTACGATGACGCCAGGCCAGGTCATCGGCAAGGGTGACGAAGTCGAGGTCTACGAGATCGACGGCGCGATCGCCGTGGTCTATCCCAAGCACGGCGAGCTGCCCTGACGACTCGCCGCCGCGATCTGCACAGCAAACCGAGTGGGTGAGTGAGAGATGGATCTGGCAGTACTGATCGTCATCGTGGCGGTCGCCGTGGCCGTGGCGCTGTTCCTGGGCGCGACGATCAAGGTGATCCGCCAGCAACAGATCGGCGTCGTCGAGCGGCTGGGCAAGTTCCACCGCATCCTCGAACCAGGGCCGCACCTGGTGGTGCCGGTGCTGGACCGGGTCCGCTACACCCTGGACATGCGCGAGGCCGTGGTGCCGTTCCCACCGCAGGGCGTGATCACCGAGGACAACCTGATGGTGAACATCGACTCGGTGATCTACTACCAGATCCTCGATGCCCGGCGGGCTGCGTACGAGGCGCAGAACTACATCCAGGCCATCGAGCAGCTGACCATGACCACGCTGCGCAACATCATCGGCGGTCTGGATCTGGAGCAGACCCTGACCAGCCGTGAGGAGATCAACCAGAAGTTGCGGGTGGTGCTGGACGAGGCCACCGGCAAGTGGGGCATCAAGGTGAACCGGGTCGAGCTGCGTACGGTCGAGCCGCCCGCGACGATCCGCGACGCGATGGAGAAGGGCGCCCGGGCGGAGCGGGACAAGCGGGCCGCGATCCTGATCGCCGAGGGCCAGCGGCAGTCCCAGATCCTGGCGGCCGGCGGCGAGAAGGAGTCGGCCATCCTCCGCGCCCAGGGCGACCGCGAGGCTGCGGTGCTGCGGGCACAGGCCGACCGGCAGTCGCAGATGTTGCGGGCCGAGGGCGAGGCACAGGCCATCACCACGGTCTTCAACGCCATCCATGCCGGCGAGCCGGACCAGGCGCTGCTGGCGTACCAGTACATGCAGATGCTGCCGACCATCGCCCGGGGCGACGCAAACAAGGTCTGGATCGTGCCCAGCGAGATCGGCAAGGCGCTGGAGGGTCTCGGCGGTGCGGTCGGCTCGCTGACCGGCGGTATGCCGGGCGGTGTGGCCCAGGGCGACGCCATCCCCGTGACGGCAGACAAGACCAAGTTCGCCGCCCCTGAGCCCGTCGACGTCCAGGCGGAGATCAGCAAGCAGGCCGAGGAGGACGCCAAGGAGTCCGCCCGAGTCGTCCAGCAGGCGATTGCCGAGGCGCAGGAGTTGGAGCGTGCGGGGCGGCCAAGGCCGGCGTCGCTCAGACTGCCCGGTGAGGGCGAACAGCGCGGCATCGGCACCGGGCCGGCGCCGTCCGAGGCCGTTCCCGGTATTCCCGGAGCTCCGCAGACCCAGCCTGGGCCGCAGGTCCAGCCCGAGCCGGAGGGTCAGCAGCTGCGGTGAGCTGGTGGGAGCTGCTGCTCGTCGCGCTGGCGGGCAGCGGTGCCGGGCTGATCAACGCAGTCGTGGGGACCGGTACCTTGATCACGTTTCCCACTCTGCTGGCGTTCGGCGTGCCACCGGTGCTCGCGAACGTCTCCAACAGCATCGGCCTGGCGCCGGGCTCTCTGTCCGCGGCGCTGGCCAGCAGACCGGATCTCGCCGGCCAGCGGCCGCGAGTGATCCGCTACGGGCTCGCGTCGCTGCTCGGCAGCATCGTCGGAGCGCTGTTGCTGCTCTGGCTGCCGCCGTCAGCGTTCAAGGCGATCGTGCCGGTGCTGATTGGCCTCGGCTGTGTCCTGGTGATCATCGGTCCCTGGCTGACCCGCCGGATCGCCGCCCGCCGGGAGCGGCTCGGGGCCGGTGAGGCGGCGGCCATCGGCCCGGCCTGGCTGTTCCCCGCGATCATCTTCACCGGGATGTACGGCGGCTACTTCGGCGCCGCCCAGGGGGTGCTGGTGATGGCGATCATGGGCGTCGCGCTGGCCGAGAGCATGGCTCGGATCAACGGCCTCAAGAACGTGCTGGTGATGGTCGCCAACGGGGTCGCCGGGATCGTCTTCATCATCATCTCCGAGGTCGACTGGTCGATCGTCATCGCGCTGGCCATCGGCTCGGTGCTCGGCGCACAGGTCGGTGCTCGGATCGGTCGCAAGCTGCCGCCGGTCGTCTATCGGGCCGTGATCGTCACCGTCGGCGTGATCGCGATCATCTCCCTGGTCCGTTGATCGCTGGGATGTGGGCGTCGAACCTGGGAGCTTGGGCGCCGAACCGTGGACCTGGTGGGGCGGTGAGCTGTAGAACCGGCCCTCTCCCAGCTTGACGGCGGCGACCAGGACGAAGCTCAAGCTCACCAGCAGAGCCCAGGAGCCCCACTTGCCGACGTGCACCACCTGCCAGAAGTCGGCTTGATCGGGATACTGCCAGGCGCCCAGCCAGGTCGCACCGTTCTCGGCGACCCACAGGAAGAACCCGATCAGCAGGAACGAGAGGCTGAGCGGCATCGCGTACCGCTTGGCGCCGACGGTGAAACTGACCCGGCTTCGCCACAGCGTGACGACGAAGCCGATCGCGATCGGAATCCGCACGTCCGGCAGCCAGTGATGGGTGAAGAAGTTCGCGTACGCCGCTGCCGCCAAGATCACCGCAGGCAGCCAGGGGAACCGGTTCACGCGGAGATCGAAGCGGCGGAATGCCTGGCAGATGTAGGAGCCGACGGCCGCGTACATGAAGCCGGAGTAGAGCGGCACACCCCCGACCTTCGTCCAGGCATCCTCGGGGTAGGACCAGGATCCGACGTGCACCTTGAACAGCTCGAGTGCCAGGCCGAGCGCGTGGAAGGCGACGATCACCGCCACCTCGCGGGCCGTCTCGAGCTTGAGTACGAAGAACACGACAGTCACCGCGATCCCGTACGCCAGCAGTGCGTCGTAGCGCGGAATGGGCAGCGGTACCGCCTGGCTGACCGCGAGACCGACGAAGATCGCAATCGCGAACAGGCAGCACTGCACCTCGAGCCAGCCGAAGCGGACCAGCTGGGCGATGGCAGCCCGCATCAAAGAACTCCGTCCGGCTAACGGATGGTCAGGTCGAGCACTTCCACACCGGGCAGGGCGGCGATGGCCTGGCCACTGATCGCGATCTTGCTGCGGCGCAGACCGCTGCCGATCACCAGCCACGGCTGAGCGATGACTCGGGTGTCCACCAGGATCGGCCAGTAGCCGGGGAGACCCACGGGTGTGATGCCGCCGTACTCCATCTGTGTCTGCGTCACCGCGTCGTCCATCGGCGCGAAGGAGATCTTGCGGACGTCGAGACGCTTGCGGATGGTCTTGTTCACATCTGCTCGGTCGGTCGCCAGCACGAGGCAGGCGGCGGTGGTACTGATCTCGCCACGTCGTCCGGCGACCACGACACAGTTCGCCGACGCATCGAGCGCGACATCGTACGCATCACAGAACGCCGCCGTGTCGGCCAGCGATGGGTCGATCTCGGCGACGAACAGGTGCTCTTGCAGGTCCGCGGTTGCGGAGGTGACGGCCTGGGACACGGGATCGGCCAGCAGATCGCTGTGAGCGATCGCTGGCTCCCAAGCCAGTGTTCCAAGGTCTGGGGTGCCGAGGTTAGGGGCGCCGAGGTTCGGGGTGGTCACGCTCTCGACCCTAGAGCAGGCCCGTTCGACCTCAGAGCAGCCCGGTCAGGACCCAGGCACAGACCGCGGCCCACCCCAGACTGGCCAGAGTGCCGATGATGAACCGTTCACTCGCGCCGCCGCCAGCGGTGGACGCGGTGCGGAGTTCGGGATAGCGGGCCAGTCCCTTGACCGCCACGATCACCGCCAGACCTTCGGGCCAACCGGCCACCAGGGTGCCGAACACGGCGAGTCGTTCCAGGGCACCGATCCAGGCGCCGCCGCGGAGCACATCGCGCTGCACTCGTGCGGTAGTGCCAGTGGCATTGCCGGCCAAAGTCAGGATGAGCGTGGTCAGGGCACCGCCGCCGAGCAGGCTGACGGCGATGCCAAGGGCGCCGGCAACCCAGCGCCATGGGCCGTCGAGAGTCGGTGACACGGCTGACAAGACGGCGCTGGCGCCGATCAGCAGCAGCAAACCGGCCAGCACGGCGATTCTGGCCGGCCGGGTTGCTCGTACGCTGGCCGCTGGCCCACGTCCGGTCGGTAGCCAGATCCACAGGCTCAGCACCGACAGCACCAGCCAGAGTGCGAGGAGTGCGATGGCCGGGCCCGTCATGCGGCACTCCTGCCGGTCGCGATCCGCTCGGCGCGGTCCAGCAGCCGGGCGGCCACGGGCCGGGACCGGGCGTCCAGCGACCACTGTGCCGCCTGCAGGCGCTGGTTGACCGCCTGCCGGCTGATGCCGAGCTCGATGCCGATGGCGGCCTGCGTCAGACCTGCGTCGGCCAACTCAGTTGCCGCCCAGCCGGCATCGCTGCGTCGGGTTCGCAGCGTCAGGATCAGATCGAGCAGCACCTCGGCGTCCTCCCCTTCGTTCCCGGCCGGATCAGCTGCGATCAATCGGAGATGGTTGGCACGATCCTTGGCCTCCTCGACGGCCTCGCGAGCAGCGAGGAACGCCGGACCTCGGGCTTCTCTGAGGTCCCTCGGGATGGGCTCCTCGACCGGCCCGATGCCGATACCGAGATGCCAGGCGCCTTCTCGCATGAGAACCAGGATGGCATCGACCACTGACACCGGCTCAGCGACGAAGAGCACCTGGAACTCGTCCCCGACCGTCCTTGTCACGGTGGCCTCGGGAAACCGATCCTTGATCGTGGCAAGCGCCCCCGGCACAGCATCACTCCGATGGCGAGACGAGATCTGATCGACGGTCAGCACATACGGCATTCGTCAAGCGTAAAGACTTGCTGATAGATAAAGCAAGGCTCTGCACTTGACGCAAGTCCGATGGAAAACGACGACAAGCGCTCGGAGACGATGCGTTTGTCGTAGCCGGTCGGCGCCACATCCCCGCTATTGACATGCAAATTCGATGGGTTCATCATGATTGCATGTCCTTGATTCAAGTGCGCAACGTCCCCGAGGAATTGCACCGCAGGCTGAAGGAGCGTGCCGCGCGTGAAGGCGTCACGCTGTCGGATCTCGCGCTAGCCGAGTTGTCCCGCTCGGTCGAACGGCCCACCCGCAGCGAACTTCTCGACCGATTGGCGGCGCTGACCCCGCAGGAATACGGCGGCGAGACCGCTGCGGACTCCGTGCGCGCCGAGCGCGACGCACGGTGATTGTCCTTGACGCCTCGGCCGCGGTGGAACTGCTGCTGAATCTTCCCCACGGGCCGCGGATCAGGGACCGGATCGCCGACCCTGCCACCCAACTGCATGCACCTCAACTGCTCACCGTCGAAATCTTGCAGGTGCTGCGGAGGCGGGTGGCGGCAGGCATCACCACGGTCGCCCAGGCGGGCACCGCCCTGAGTCTTCTGGACGATCTCGGCGTGAGCCCTCACGATCACGCCCTACTCGCCCGGCGCATCTGGGAGCTGCGCGACAACCTGACAGCCTACGACGCCGCATACGTCGCGCTGGCCGAACTACTCGGCGCGACGCTGCTGACGACCGACGCGCGACTGGCACGTGCCTCGGGCAACCGCGCAACCATCGACCTGATCGACGCTTGACCATCGCACCATCAGGTGCGGAACGGCCTGTCCGGGTCGACCCTTGTGTTTGATCGCGATCAACTGCGCGATCGAGGTGGCCGCGTGAATGCGGCGAGATCGAAAGCCCGCACCTGCGCCGCAACCCGGCCGACTCCCCTTGCCAACGGCACTCGTTCTGAGTCGGGTCCCCCGGAAATGTTCCCGCGGGAACGCTTGCGAATCGTGGTTCGCGCTCCGGCTTCAGTCGGGCTCTTGCGATGGTGGTCCTTCCCAGGCGCGCCAAAGCGCTGCGTAAGTGCCGTCGGCTGCCGTGAGCTCCTGGTGGGTGCCGAGTTCGGTGATACTGCCGGCATCCATCACGGCGATGCGGTCCGCGTCGCGGGCGGTGTGCAGCCGGTGCGCGATGGCAATGACGGTCCGGCCCTTCATGGTGGCGGCCAATGCGCGTTCAGTGTGGCGGGCCGCATTCGGGTCGAGGAGAGCAGTGGCTTCATCGAGGACCAGAGTGTGCGGGTCGGCGAGGAGTACGCGCGCGAGCGCGACCTGCTGCGCTTGAGCGCCACCGAGCTGATGTGTGGCCAGGCTGGTATCCAGCTTCTCCGGCAGGTCATCGATCCAGTCGGCGCCAACTACACGAAGGGCGGCGAGCAGCTCGTCGTTGCTGGCGTTCGGATTGGCGATCGTCAGGTTGTCGCGGAGAGGGTCCGCGAAGACATGGTGTTCCTGGGTGACGAGCAGAACGTGCTCGCGGAGCAGTTCGGGTGGCAGATCGGCAATAACAGCACCGCCGACGGTCACGGATCCCCTGCGAGGCCGATCGATACCCGCGATGAGTCGGCCCAGAGTTGTCTTGCCGGCACCGGATGTGCCGACAACGGCGAGCTGTTCACCGGGCTCCACAACGAGGCTGACGTCATTGAGCACGTCAGCGGTGTCGTAGGCGTAGTAGACATCGGTGACCACGATGTGCTGGTCCACTGGCGTCGATGCGGTAGTGGTGGCTGGCCGGGTCTGAGAGGCAAGACCCTCGACACGTGCGAACGAGGCAAGGCTGCTCTGCAGTGTCTCGACCCAAGTCAGGATCGCGACGATCGGTGCGTCGAGCTGGCGGAGATAGAGCGTGGCGGCGACAACAGTGCCGAGGCTGACGGAATCGTTCAGATAGAGCAGTCCGCCGGCGCAGAACACGGCACCGACCGCGACAGCGCTGGAGAGATCGATGGTCGGAAAGAACACCGTACGCAGCCGCAGTGTGGAGAGCATGGCCGATCGGGCCGCGGCGATGACATCCGCGCAGGACGCCACGCGGCGCTCCTGCAGTCCGAGCGCTTCGACGGTCCGGGCACCTGCTGCTGTGGTAGCCAGTACGTCCGCGACCTCTGCATTGGCCGCGCTTTCCGCCAGGTATGCCGGGCCGGCTCGGTGCAGATACCACCGCAAGACCAGAGGGACCGCGAGCAGCGAGACCAGCGCAACCGCGCCGAGCAACGGCGACAGCAGAAAGACCGCCACTAGGATGATCAGTCCCTGGATGAGAGCGAACAGCACTTCCGGTGCGGCATCACGAAGAACGAAAGCGACCAGTCCTGCATCGGTTGTGGCGCGACAGGTCAGGTCTCCAGTACTCGCCCGTTCGACCGTCCGAGCTGGCATCTGCATCAGTCGGTCGGTCAACTGCTCGCGTAGCCGGGCAGAGGTCCGTTCGCCAAAGCGATAGCCCAGGTATCGCGAGAAATAGCCGATGACGAACTGTCCGACCGCAGCCAGGACGACCAAGAGGCCCCAGCGGTCGATCGCGGCGATACCGCTGCCTGCTTGGACCTCGTTGACGATCTGTCCCACTAACCAAGGGGCCACCAGGCCGGATGCCGCGGCGGCGCAGCTGGTGGCAACGACAAGAGCAAACGCGATCCGATCAGCATGGATGAGCCGGGCTGCCGCGCTGCGGACGTCAGCGGGCTTCGCGACCGGAAGCAGGCTTGTTGTTGTCACGGGGCTTCCTCCCCGGAGTCGCGCGAACCGTCCCCGACTGCCCCACGGAGGACGAGAGCGGCATAGGACGGCTCGTCGCGCAGTAGGTCGGTGTGAGTCCCGCTGGCGACCACTCGGTTGCCGGCCAGGAAATGCACCTGATCGGCTGCGGCCAACATCAGCGCGGACGTTGACGTGACCACCGTCGTGGCACCTTTGCGGGCTCGAGCCAGGCGGTCGACGATGCTTGCTTCGGTTGCTGCGTCAACCGCAGAGGTGGGGTCGACCGCCAACAAGACCGAGGGACGGGCAAAGATCGCCCGGGCAAGCCGGACTCGCTGCCGCTGGCCGCCCGACAGATTGTTTCCTTTCGAATCGATCCTCGATGCACGGCCTTGGGGGAGGGAATCGCCGAGATCGTCGGCAGCGGCGACGTGGAGCGCGTGCTGCACTTCGCCCTCGTTGACGGCGTGTCGACCAGCGACGACCTCGGCTAGGGTTCCGGCGAACAGGTACGCGTCGTTGTCGGCGACCAGGAGCCGTTCGCGGAGTGCTGCTGGGTCCATCGCGTCGATCGACTGGCCGTCCCAGGTTGCGCCTGACCGAAACCCTGCTAGTCGGTCCACCAGTGCCACGGCGTCCGCCTGCCGCGCCGTGGCGATGACAGTGAACTGGCCGTCCAGGATCTGCAGCCCGGAAACGGAGTCGGCGATGTCACCATGTGTTGGTACCGACGCCCGCAGCGGCCCGTCGTCCCGCTGCAGTGACAAGAAGTCGGTAACTCGGCGGCCGGCGACCAGCGCGCGGCTGATGTCGACAGAACTCTCGATGAAGGACGAGACCGGAACCATCAGGACAGCCGCGTACCCCACGACGGCGACCAGGTCTCCAATCGAGATCGTTCCTTGGATGGCCAGCCGGGCAGCCAGCCAGACGACGACAGCCAAGAACAGGGTAGGCAGGCCCAGTCCGGCCGCCTGGATCAGACTGGTCGCGTGGCCAACTCGGTAGCCCCGGTTCTGGAGTTCTTGGGATTCCTGGCGGAACCGCTCGGCGTACGTCTCCTTGCCGCCAACCCCGTTCAGCACGCTCAGACCGCCGATGATGTCGACGATTCGCTCCGTCAGCGCGCCCTGCTGGTTCCGGTACGCGGCACCGACATTTCGCAGCAGACCCAGCGTAGGACCCAGAATCAGTGCCAGGACCGGTACGCCGCACAGAACGACGACCGCCAGCGAGGCCGACACCTGAAATAGCAACACCGCGATGACCACGTACGCCAAGACGGCCCCGACCCCCGGTCCAGTGACCGTGAGACTGCGTCCGATCGTCCACACATCGCCGATGCCGATCGCGACCACCTCACCGGCACGACTTTGACGATTCAGGGTGGCGCCAAGCCGCACGGCTTGGGTCGTGACCACTGACGCCGTTCGAAATGCGGCGTCCATGCGCACCTTCGACATTGTGCGATGCCGCCAGATTCCCAACCAGGCAAGAATCCCTCCGGTGACCACCAGTGCCACAGACCATGCGATGACGGCATCGCGCCCCGCGTCGGCAAGGCTGTCGACGGCTTCGGACAGTAGGTAGGGCGGTACGACCAGACCCACCATCCAGACGCTGCCCAGGAGAGCGCCAAGAGCGACCCTTCGACGCTGCTGCAGCACAAGCCATGCGAGGTATGACCACGGTCCCCGAGTCGGCGGCGCCTCGTCGGCGAAACTGGTCATGTCACACCCAAGCACAGGACTGCTGGTGTGTGACCGCTGGCTTGTCGAGACGGCTAGGACGCGATGGCCGGGAGCCGGGTGAGGGTTGCCAGGTAGGCCGGTCCGGAATGCTCCACGTGGCTGAGCGCCCAGGGCGTGGACTCAACCGCCGCGGCGAGTTCGTCCACGGTCAGGAACCAGTAGTCGAACCAGTCGGTGACAGTGCCGCGGAACCGGACACGGATTCTGAGTTGCCCACCTGGTCGGCCTCGTGCGCGGTTCCACTCGTGATACGCGAGATGGAGCGGATCCTTCGTGCCGTACGGATCCATCGCCTGTCCCAGCAGGATCGCTCCGGGTGCGGCATGAGCCGCCAGGTTCGTCAGGGTCGCCGTTGCCGTCTCAGGGCTGGCAAGAAGCGACAAGTTGTTGCCGAGCATCACGATCGTGTCGAAGGTGCCGTCCGTTTCGGCCAGTTGGTCGAGTCGTCTCTGAACCACCGAGACGCCGCGGCTGCGGGCAATCTGTGCGGCACCCGGTGACGGTTCCAGACCGGTCACCTCGAGCCCGCGGGCGATCATGGCGATGCTGTGGCGACCGGCGCCGCAGCCGACATCGAGCACCCGACCTTGCGCCTGCTCGCACGCTTGCCATTCCAAGGGTCCCCATCCGGCCACATCGCGGAAGTAGATGCGGGCATCTGTTACCCCGAGGAACCCGTCATCCCGCTCGACCAACTCGTACTGCGGAGTCGTCAGGTCGCGGCTCTGCGCGACGAGCAACTCACCGAAGGCGTCGCCAAGCCGCGGGCCGGGGGCGTTCTCCATGCTGTGGATACTTCCGGCGACGATCCGCGACGGCAAGCAGGTTTCCATTGACGACATCGACGATCGATCGTCAGCCCTGGGCCGAAAATGAAGGTGTACGCGGAGTCGATGCTCGCTAGGTTCGTTCGGTGACGACGCCGCTTCACGACGACGAGCCGGATACCAGCCCACAGGTCGTTCAGACTCTCTTGAGCGAGCAGGCGCCTGAACTGTGCGAGTTGCCACTCGAAGCACTGAACAACACCGGCTCCGACAATGCTCTGTATCGGCTCGGAACCGATCTGGTCGTCCGGCTTCCTCGCCGTCCCGGCGCCGCCCGCAGCATCGAGGTGGAGCTTGCCTGGCTGCCCCGTCTCAGTGGACTACCCGTGGCAGTCCCGCGCGTCAGGCACGCAGGAGAGCCGACCGGTCACTATCCCTATCGCTGGGCGGTGCTGCACTGGCTCGGCGGAGCCGACGCCTGGGAGGCTCGGCACCAAGATTGGTTCGGCCCCGCGCTCGGGCACGATCTGGCAGCCGTCGTACGCGAGCTCCGCCGCCTCCCGGTGATGGATGCTCCGGTGCGTCAGCCCGGCCAGCGGGGCGGGCCTTTGGGTGCGCTCGATGATCAGGTGCGGTGGTGGCTCGACCACGCCGACGGACTGGTCGATGCTCGAGCGGTGAGGCGGCTGTGGGAGCAGTGCCTCGAAGGTGCCGAGGACGCGGTGCAGCCGTCCTTGGTGCACGGCGACCTGATCCCGGGCAACCTGTTGGTCGCGGATGGTCGGCTCGCGGCGGTCCTCGATTGGGGCGGCCTCGGCGCTGGGGATCCTGCCCTGGATCTCATCCCGGCCTGGGACGTGCTCGATCCGGCCGGTGCAGCGGCGTTCGGTGCGGATCTCGAGGTCGACGAAGCGAGTTGGCTGCGGGCTCGCGGGTTCAGCCTGGAGCAGGCGATCGGCGGTGTCGTCTACTACACGCCTCGCCGGCATCCACTGGGCGACGTCATGCAACGTACGTTGGACAGACTCCTGGGCTGACTCGCGCCAGGAGCGCGGCGATCAGAGACCGAGGTGCTGGATCGGTGAGTTCGGGTATCGAGGAGATCGCGTCCTGGCTGCTCCGACGGCTGCCGACTTCGCGCGTACTCGTTGCGATCGACGGCCCCGACGGCAGCGGGAAGACGACGTTCGCAGCCAGGCTTGCCGCTCGACTGAGCGATCGTCCGGTGATCGTGGTGCATGTCGACGGCTTCCTGAATCGTTCCGAGGTACGTCATGCGCGCGGTCGCTTCTCGCCTGAAGGTTTCTGGCGTGACTCCTACAACTACGAGGCTCTTCGGACGCGCGTTCTCGATCCGCTCCGACAGATCGGGCCTGCTCGGTATCGGCCGTCCTGCTACGACCCTGCGACAGATACCGAACGCCTTGCTGATGCGGTGCCCGTGGCATCGGATGCGCTGGTTCTCGTCGAAGGACTCTTCCTCCACCGCGATGAGCTTGTCGATCAGTGGGACGCCTCGATCTTCCTCGACGTGCCGTTCGCTGAGACTGCTCGCAGGATGTCGCTTCGCGACGGCTCACACGCGAACCCGGAGCATCCATCCATGCGTCGCTATGTCGATGGTCAGCGGATCTACTACGCCACGGCCAGACCCTGGGAGCGCGCAACGCTGGTGGTCGACAACAGCGGCGACGAGCCGCGCATCATCGATCCGCGTCAGGCGAGCGCATTGAGAGGCTGACGTGTGGTCCTCGCCAGGAGCAGGTGCTAGGAGTCTGCTAGCTGTCGTCGGTACAGAACGTGCCTTCCTCGGGACGCTCGAACGTTCCGGCCGGTCGGATATTCAGCCTCTGCATGACCGCGATAGAAGCGGTGTTTCCGACTAGGGCGAATGCGACGATCTCATCGAGATTCGCTGTTTCGCGGGCGAAGCCCAGGACGGCAGCAGCCGCTTCTGCCGCGTACCCCCGACCCCAGAACTGCGGGGCTAATGCGTACCCGAGTTCGACCTCCTCACGGTCATGGATGCCGACTGGTGCGAGCTTCACAGTGCCGACCGGCTCCTCGGCGTCGAAGACGATCCACCGGCCAAATCCATGCTCACGCCACATTCGCGTGGACTGTTCGAGGGCGCTCCTCGTCGCCTCGGGCGATCGCGGACTGCCGAGGTAAGCCATGACCCGTGGATCACTCCAGAGCTGCTGGAAGAACAGGAGATCTGACTCCCGAGTCGGTCTGGCCGTAAGGCGCGCCGACTTGAGGTGGGTCACTTGAGCAGCGTAGATGGGCCGCGAGACGCCGATGGTCTCCGGGCTGGTCACCCTCGGGTCCTCAGAGCTTGATGAGCAGCGCCCCTAGTGACGGTAGGCGTCACGACGATGCGTGATCGTGACCACCTCGATGACGAGGCGTGCATCGAGGATTCTGTAGATGACGCGGTAATCGCCTCGCCGGGCTGAATAGAGCGGGGCGAGTGGCTCGCGGAGCGGCTTACCGACGCGGTGCGGGTCGGCTCGCAAAGCGCCCATGATGAACTCGAAGGCCGCTGCTGCCACCTTCTCGGGCAAGTCGAATTCAACAGCGCGTCGAGCCGATCTGGTGAAGACGACCTCGTAGCTGTCCGTCACGCGAGAATGCGCCCGCGGGCGATCATCGCGGCCCGCACCTCGTCGCCGGAGGAGGTCTCGTCCGCTTCGAAGTCCAAAAGTCCGCGCTGGATGGCCGCGACCTCTTCTGGTCGGCTCAACACATCGACAGTCTCCAACAGTGAGTCATAGTCATCGGCGCTCAGCAAGACAGCGACCCGACTGCCGTTGCGGGTCACATCGAAGCGTTCGTGCGTAGTCACGGCAGATTCGATCAGTCGGGAGAGGTTCGAGCGGGCATCTGCTAGCGACAAGGTCGTCATGTACATAATTCTAGTGCATGATCAAGAACCAGCGCTTCCGGTCGGTCCGAAGCGGGTCAGAGCGTGACCATTGCCGGACTTAACACCGCTGCGGGTTCGTCGACGCCCACCGCGACGAGATCAACGCAGGCATCAAGTCCGCGCAGCAAACTCAACGGCACCGACACGGCGGCTGTCTCGATGATGACCGGCCTCAGTGGTGCGGAACTCGACGATCTTGCTGGTATGCCGCAGTAGGCGGCTGTCCGTTTGGGTGTGTCGTAGGCGTGTCGGTCTCCTGTTTGCCCTCGGCAAGGGCGACGTGATCTGCTCGACCTCTGATCTGTGATCGAGAAGGAGGTTTGACACCTGATTCGGCGCTGATCGTGCGCCAAGACTCCTTCTCGTTTGGATCCGGGCGGATCCTCGGGTCTCGGACGTCGGTGGTCAGATGTGATCTGCAACACACAAGTCGTGCGTGCGTGGCCTTCGTTGTGCTGGGCTGTCTGCCGTGACCATCGAAGCGAACGCTCTAGGGAACCACTGATCAAAGAGCTATCTGAGCGTGGCGGTCGGGCGGGCTCGATCCTGGCGGCGCCGGGTCGTGGGAGGGCATCGAAACCTGGCTCACTGCCCCGGTTCGGGGCCTGTGGGCCGGT
>JASGEZ010000161.1:0-35307 GCA_047605905.1 Microlunatus sp. | reverse complement strand
CAGCCGGGAACACACCCTCTATCTGCTCGACGAACCGACCACCGGGCTGCATCCCGCCGACCGGGAGCGATTGACCGCGGAGATCCACCGCCTCGTCGACGCAGGCAACACCGTCGTCGTCGCCGAGCACGATCGCGATGTGATCAGCGCGGCCGACTGGGTGCTCGATCTCGGTCCAGGAGCCGGTGACCGCGGCGGTCGGGTGGTGTACGCCGGCCCGCCCGCTGGTCTTTCTGATGCCGCCCAGAGCCTGACCGGCCGGCATCTCCAGCGCTGACGAACACTCACGATCGACCGGGTTGCGCTCTCGCTGCGAAGAATGCCGTTCTGGTGCTGGTCCTCATTGAGGAGCGACAGTGACACCCTCAGCTCTGGCGGGCGCGCCGCAAAGCTCGGTCGAGGGTGAGGAGGTCGGCGCGCCGTCGGAGTGCGAGTTCCAGGTAGAGCGCGTCGTAGACGCTCAGATCGTGTTTGCGAGCGAGGTGCAGCACGGCTCCAGAGCGCGGGCCTGTGTCCACCGAAACGTCGAGACTGTCGACGGCGTCGACCACGTCGTCCGCAGCCGCACGGGACATGCGACCACGACGCTCTGCAGTCACGACGATGTTCCGAACCTCTGTCCAGAGCAGCCATGGGGCAACGACGTCGGTCTCGGAGTCGATGAAGTCTGCCAAATCGAGTCCGTCTTCGTCCGGAAGGAAGTCGGAGAGGACGGCTGACGAGTCGACGACCAGCATCAGCGTCGACCCTCGACTCGCCAGTCACGAAGTTCGTCGACGGTGAAGCTGCTGCCGGTTGCCGTACGAACCTCCGCGGCGATGGTGCGGAGCCGACGAATGGCTTCGGCGCGGTCCGAATCCATGGGAACGTCTCTGCCTGAGTCGTATCCCGACTTGCTGGATCCGGTCAGCGCGCACATCGCTGACGGTCACTGTGGCAGTGAGCGGACGAGGACGGTGGCGTGGACTGAGCGGCGGATTGTGCAGCGCGGCGCTGCACAATCACCTTGGTCGAACTGGCATCCTGTGCAAGGCGCGCTTGCACGATTGACCTTGTCGCACGCACTTGTGCAACGCTGCGTTGCACGAGTGGGCAGGGTGCCAGCCTACGTCAGGCACGGGAGATGCGACTGGTGACCGAGGGCGTCCACTGGGTCCCACCACGTCACCTGGTCGAGAATCTGCCAGGCATCACTGCCCACGGCCTGCTCAGCGGCAATCCTGGTCTGAACTCACGCTGACTGGCGAGTACCGGACGGTTCGCGGCTGCTGAAGCGTCGCGTAATCGCCATTCGTTTCCGGGAACGGTGCGTAAGTCGCCACTGGTCAATCTGATTGGTCCGAGGGGCGACTTGCGGACGCTTCAACCTCGATGTCGGCACGGCGACACGTTCCTGTAGCCGAGTCACATCGACCAGGGTGTCGAGGACTGACTCGTTAGCCTTTCCGCGTGAGCTCTTGGAGCGACGAGCAACTGGAGGAGCTGATCGCTGAGGCGACGGTCGACTGCTACGACGACAGCGAGTGCGCGACGGGGGTTCTACACCGTTCTGGAGGAGCAGTTGGACCTGCCCTTTCGCACCGAGGTCTTGGGAGTGGAGGTCACAGTCATCAGGATCGATCAGACGGATGATGGCCGGATCGTCGCGGTCTGTGTTCGGGGCAAGTCACGGCAGCGCATCGGCCTCGTCGACGTACCGCTTCCGGCCGGCTTGGGTGGCGTCGAGTGGATCGAGGCATACCGGCGCTGGGCTCGGTGGCAGGGGTGACCGGCCGGTGAGTGGCTCGCCGTGGACGCGCTCTACGCGACCATGCGTCGCCGTAGTCTCAGCCCGCTGATTCCAGGTCCTCGCCGCCCTGCTGACGGCGCTTGAGGCCGGCCGTGACCTGGCCGAGGTGGCACACCGGGCGACCCAGGTGCTCGACCTCGGATATGCCCGTGTGATCGAGTGCATCGATCCGGCGTCTTCGGTGAGCTTCACAGCGAACACCGAGGGTTTGCCGGGCGACCTCATAGATGAAGCGGATTGTCTGGGGGTAGTTCTCGGCCGATTCGTTGTGAGGGAGTAGCCATGGATCTTTTCGCGACGGCTCTCAGCCAGTCTCCCGTCCCGCGCCACAGGCCCCGACGTCAGCGTCGATTCCGCGGGGCAGCTGCCGGCTACGTCACCCTTGCGGTTCTGCTCGGCACGGCCGGTGTCTCCGCGACGCCGGCCGCCGCGGCCGCAACATCGACTGCGGTCTCGGGCGCGGCGCTGGTCGATTGGTCCGGCAGGGGCCGGGGTGATCAGTCGTGGGGCGGTCAGACGGCGAGAGATCCCCGGGGCGGGGGAACCGGTGGCAGCACATCGGGTGATGACGCGGCCACGGTGGACTCCGAGCCGGCCACGGCAGCGCAGTCCGAGGGTGTGGTGCTGATTGACACGGTGCTCTCCTACGAAGGCGCCGAGGGTGCCGGCACCGGCGTCGTCCTCACCTCTTCCGGGCAGGTCATGACCAACTACCACGTGGTGGAGGGCGCCACCAAGATCACGGTGACGGTGGCCAGCACCGGCAAGACATACGCGGCCGAGGTCGTCGGGCACGACGAGACGCACGACATCGCCCTGCTGCAGCTCGAGGATGCCTCCGGGCTCGAACCGGTCACCATCGATGACGACAGTGTCGCGGTGGGCGACGATGTCACTGCAGTCGGGAATGCCGGCGGCACCGGCACTTTGACGGCAGCCGACGGAACGGTCACCTCACTCACCGCATCGGTGACGACCTCCGCCGAGGGCACCGTGGCCGGCGAGACCCTGTCGAGCATGATCGAGACCTCGGCGGACGTGGTGGCCGGTGACTCCGGCGGCCCGCTGTACGACGACGAAGGCGAGATGATCGGTATCGACACCGCCGCATCCACCGGGTCGGAGATCAACGGTTACGCCATCCCGATCTCCGAGGCGCTCGATATCGTCGATCAGATCCGCTCGGGCGACGCCACGTCGACCGTCCGGATCGGCCCGTCCGCCTTCCTCGGTGTCACGGTGAGCGACGCCGGCTCGGCGACCGGCGGACGTCAGAACAGCGCGTACGGCCGGCACCGTGGCGGCGGCTTCGCCGACGTGGGATCGGCGACCGAAGAAGGCGCTGTCATCGGCGGTGTGGTCGACGACAGCCCGGCGGACACGGCAGGGCTGGTGGCGGGTGATGTGCTCACCGAGATCGACTCACAGGAGATCGGTTCCGCGACACAAGTGAGCGAGCTGTTGGCGGAGCACTCGGCCGGCGATCGGGTCAAGATCACCTGGACCGACACGGACGGGACCTCACACACTGCCACGGTGACCCTCATCGACAGTCCCGTCGCCTGACGGTCAGGGGCGTAGGGCCAGCGACCGTGCAGCGCCAGCTGCTGCGGAAACAGCGATAGGCCAGTTCGGTCGCTGGCACCGAAGAGGAACGCCCTGTCTGTGGCGAACTCGCTCCCTCGCTTCTTCGCCGTGCTGGAGCGTCTGGATGCGAGTGGTGCTGATGCCGGCCTGGCGACTCGAGCCTGGAGCCGGGTCGCGTCAGCCTGGGTGTCAGGGGGATCGACTCGTTACCCTCTCCGTGTGAGTTCCTGGAGCGACGAGCAACTGGACGACCTGATCGCTGAGGCGACGGTCGACTGCTACGACGACGGCGAGTGCGCGACCGGGTTCTACACGGTTCTGGACGAGCAATTGGACCTACCCTTTCGCACCGAGGTCCTGGGAGTGGAGGTCACGGTCACCGGGATCGATCTGACGGATGACAATCGGATCGTCGCGGTCTGTGTTCGGGGCAAGTCACAGCAGCGCGTCGGCCTCGTCGATCTGTCGCTCCCGGCCGGCTTGGGTGGTGTCGAGTGGGTCGAGGCGTACCGGCGCTGGGCTCGGTGGCAGGGGTGACCGCTGGCGATCCCGCGCTGGTCGAGGGCGAGCAGATCCGCCTGACCGCGTACGAAGCCTGCGCCAATCTCCGGATCGTGCTCGAGCTATCCGCAGCCGGCAAGCTGCGATGTAGTGCGAAGACAGGCCGGCCGTCGGCGGCAACCATGGCGGAACTCTCCGGCCACCTGGTGCAGGGTGACTTCTACGAAGACGAGTCGATCGCCTCGTTCGCCTGGCCGTTGATCGTCCAAGCTGGAGGCTTGGCCAAGCTCGAGAGCGGCCGATTGCAGCTCACCGCGAAGGGGCGCGCTGCGCTCAACCGGCCGCCGGCCGAGGTGATCCGGGAACTCTGGCAACGCTGGCTGAGGCATGCCTTGCTGGACGAGTTCCAACGGATCGACGAGATCAAGGGGCAGCGGTCCGCCAACGTACTCACCGCCGCTCGCCCTCGCCGCGAGCTGGTTGCGCGGGCTTTGACTGTTTGCCCGGCCGGTGAGTGGCTTGGTGTCGATGCGCTCTTCACGACCATGCGCCGCCGTAGTCTCAGCCCGCTGATCGTGCGCAACGAGCGTGCGCTGTGGAAGCTCTATCTGGTCGACCCGGAGCACGGCAGCTTCGGCTATGACGGCTACTACCGGTGGTCGATGGTGGAGGGCCGGTACACACTGGCGGTGCTGTTCGAGTACGCGGCAGCTCTGGGGCTGATCGACGTCGACTATGTCGATCCGGTGGGTGCGCGCGACGATTTCCGCGAGAACTGGGGCGGTGAGGATCTGGAGCCGCTGAGCCGTTACGACGGGCTCCTCGCGGTCCGGCTCAACGAGTTCGGCTGCTATGTGCTCGGACTGACCGAGACGTACAGCCCGCCGGTCAGTGATGAGAGGTCGACCCTGAGAGTGTTGTCCAGCCTCGAGATCGTCGCACTCGACCTGGCTCCCAGCGGTGGTGACGTCCTGCTGCTGTCGGCGTACGCGAAACGGACCGGCGACCAGGTCTGGACTGTCTCAACCGAGACCCTGCTGACGGCGCTCGAGGCCGGCCGCGACCTGGCCGAGTTCGAGGAGTTCCTGACTCGGAAGGTACCTGGCTTGAGTCAGAATCAAGCCGCTGTGGCCGGGATCTGAAGTCTCGTATCGTCGCGGCGCACGGGACTGTCAGCGCTGGTCTCTAGGCTGGCAGTCAGCCGGACACGAGGAAGGTCAAGCAGTGGATTACGACGCGATCGAGGCCTTGCGGCAGCGGCATGCCGCCTGGCGATTGTTGCGGGCGAGCAATGCCACGCTGATCCTGTCGTTTCTCGGCGGCTTCTTCGTGGAGGCGAACCGGGGCGCGAGTTCGGTCAGTGAAGTGGCAGCCGCGCTGGATGACCAGCTCTATGTCCTCAACGCTGCCGCGACGGCCGAGGGCGGAGAGACCCGGTTCCCGAAGGATCCGCGGGCCTACCTGGAGGATTGGGGAGCCACCGAGGCAGGCTTTTTGCGCCGCTTCTATCCTCCGGGCGATGATGAGGTGCACTACGAGGTCACGCCCGCGTTCGAGAAGGCGTACGCGTGGGTCACCTCATTGGAGGGCCGCCCTTTCGTGGGCACCGAGTCTCGCCTGCACACCGTAGTCGAGCTGCTTCGCCAGATCGTTCATGGCACCCAGACCGATCCCGATCTCCGGCTCACGGCGCTGCGAGCGCAGCGGGACGAGATCGATGCGGAGATCGCCGCCGTCGAAGCCGGTCAGGTGTCGCTGCTGGATCCCACCGGTGTACGCGACCGTTACCAACAGTTCTCCACGACGGCGCGCGAGCTGTTGGCCGACTTCCGCGAGGTGGAGGAGAACTTCCGGCTGCTGGATCGAGCCGCGCGGGAGAAGATCGCCTCCTGGGACGGCTCCAAGGGTGAGCTACTCGCAGATCTGGTCGGTAGCCGGTCGGAGATCACCGGGTCGGACCAGGGTCGCAGCTTCCAGGCGTTCTACGAGTTCTTGCTGTCCGATGCCCGGCAGAGCGAGCTGTCCGAGCTGCTGGACCGGGTGACAGCGCTGGAGGAGATCGAGACCGATCGGCGGATGCGCGGTATCCACCACGATTGGTCGGAGGCCGCGGAGCGGGCCCAGCGGACGGTTCGGCAGATCTCCGAGCAGCTGCGCCGTT
This sequence comes from Microlunatus sp., assembly GCA_047605905.1. Lineage (GTDB taxonomy): Bacteria > Actinomycetota > Actinomycetes > Propionibacteriales > Propionibacteriaceae > Microlunatus. Next base: position 29,269 of record JASGEZ010000161.1, on the reverse strand, counting down.
TCCTGGACGACCAGGTGTGGTTGGAGAATCGCCGGGTTCTGGACCTGGTGCGAGCAGTCGAGAGTGCCGCCATCGAAGTCCGGTCCCAACCACCCGACTTCGGCCTCGAGGTGGACGAGCCGGGGCTGGAGATCGCGCTGCCGTTCGAACGACCGTTGTATCAGCCGCCGCCCGCGGCGGAGGTGGAGAGCGTGATCCCGCCGGTCACCGAGGAGGTCGACACCGAGCTGCTCTTCGCTCAGACGTATGTCGATCAGGCACGGCTGCTCGCCAACATCAGCGCCGTGCTGCCGAGGCGTTCCACGGCACTGCTGTCCGACATCGTGACTCTGTATCCCATCGAGCAAGGTGCGGCTGAGATCGTGGGCTATCTCGCCCTCAACGAGGACGACGTGCAGATCGAGATGGACGATGGCGAAGAGACGCTGCTGGAGTATCCCGATCCTGCCGACCCGGAGATCGTCAAGCGGGCGCGGCTCCCGAAAGTGACGGTGAGGCGCCGATGAGTGACGAACTCGCCACCGCTCGGGCGATCATCCGGCTGATGCAAGGCGTGATCTACCGGGAGAGCGATGAAGACACCTGGCTGACCTTGGAACGCTCCGGTGCCGGCGTCCGCGATCACTTCGCCACCATCGGTGTGGACGTGGTGGTCGACGATGTCGAGGGGTACGCCTTCCTTCGCTCGCGACCCGACGTCGACGGCGAGGAAGCGTTGCCGCGTCTGGTGCGGCGCCGGGCTCTGACCTACAACGTCAGCCTGTTGTTGGTGTTGCTGCGCAAGCGGCTGGTGGAGTTCGAGACCTCCGGCAGCGAAGGCAAGCTGGTGCTCACCACCGAGCAGATCGTGGAGCTGCTACGGCTTTTCCAGGCCGAGTCCACCAACGATGCGCGGGTGGTCGACCAAGCCGAGCGGACGATCTCCAAGGCCGCCGAGTTGGGTTTTCTGCGATCCTTGCGTGGCCAGCCGGGGCACTGGGAGGTGCGGCGCATCCTGAAGGCGTACGTCGATGCACAGACGCTCTCGGACTTCGCCGGGAAACTGCGAGATTATGCCGGGACGGTGACCACCGATGACTGACGACTTCGGGGGCGACGGGCTGTTCTCGGCCATCGAACTCGGCAACGACAGCCGGGCCGGATACCGGCTGCAACACCTGGAGGTGTTCAACTGGGGCACCTTCGACGGCCGGGTCTGGCGGCTCACGCCAGGTGCCGAGACCGCCCTACTCACCGGTGACATCGGATCCGGCAAGTCGACCCTGGTCGATGCGCTCACCACCCTGCTGCTCCCGGCGCACAAGATCGCCTACAACAAGGCCGCCGGCGCCGATGCCCGGGAACGCACCCTGCGCTCCTATGTCGAGGGCCATTACAAGTCCGAGCGGGTCGAGTCCAGCGGCAAGTCCCGTGCCATCGGGTTGCGCTCGGGTGCCCGGAAGTACGCAGTCGTCCTCGGTGTGTTCGTCAATGACGGCTACGGCGAAACCGTGACTCTTGCGCAGGTCTTTCAGCAGCGGGAGACCACTGGTCAGCCGTATCGGTTCTTCGTCACCGCGACCAGGGAACTGTCGATCACGGCTGACTTCGCCGACTTCGGTTCCGATCTGCGCGACCTGCGGCGGCGACTGCGCACGGCGGGGACCGCCATCTATGACGATTTCCCGAAGTACTCGACCGCGCTGCGCCGGCTACTCGGGATCCGGTCCGAGCAAGCGCTGGAGCTGTTCCACCAGACCGTCTCGATGAAATCGGTCGGGAACCTCAACGACTTCGTTCGCGATCACATGCTTGAGCCGAGCGACTCGACCGAACGAGTCCGGGAGATCATTGCCCACTTCGAAGACCTGACCAAAGCGCACGACGCGGTGAAGCGAGCACGGGAGCAGCTCGAGGCGTTGGCGCCGATCGTGACTACCGCCGCCCGCTATGACGGCGCGATCGCCGAACGCGATCGGCTGGAGCTGGAGCGTGCCGCCGTCCGGCTGTTCATCGCCGAGCTTCGAGCTGCCTTGCTGGCCGCGGAGATCGAGACGCTGGAGGCCGCTGCCCAACGACTCGGCCAGGCGCAGCAGGAGGCCAAAGCCCGACAGCGCGAACTCGCGGGGGAGCGCGATGCGTTGATCGAGGAGCGGGCCAAGGCCGGCGGTGACCGGATTGGTGAGCTGGAACGACTCGCGCGGGAGGCTCGGACGCAGGCCGCGACCCGGCGAGCGGCACGGGTGCGCTTTGATGACGCCGTCGGTGCTGCCGGACTGCCGCCGATCGCCACCAGTACGGACTTCGCTGCGTTGACATCGCTGGTCGCCGAGCAGCGCCCGCTGCTGGCGGCGGAGAAGCGTTCCCTCGACGCGACGGTGGCGGAACTCATCGGCCGGGAGAAGTCGATCGACGCCACCAGCGTCGGAATCCGTGACGAGTTGGCCAGCCTGGAACAGCGGACCAGCAACCTGCCACTCGCGCAAGTCCAGTTGCGCGCGCAATTGTGTGCGGGCCTGGGTCTGGCCCCGGAAGATCTGCCGTACGCCGGCGAACTGATCGATGTCAGCGACGAACACGCTGCCTGGCGGGGAGCAGCCGAGCGGGTGTTGCGGGGCTTCGCGCTGTCCCTGCTGGTGCCGCAACAGCACTACGACCGGGTGACCGCTTGGGTGAACAGTCACCGGCTCGTCTATCAGGCCCGGGACGGCAAGTCGCTGGGAGCCAAGCTGGTCTACGAGCGAGTGTCGGCGCGGCGGATTCCGCTGCAGCGTCAAGGATCCGCCGGTCTACTGCTCGCCGACTGTCTCGAGGTCAAGGACGGTGCCTTCGAGGACTACCTGCTGGCTGAACTCACCAAACGGGCCGACTATCGCTGCGCGGAGACATTGGCCGAGTTTCGTGGCGAGAACCGGGCGGTCACGCGCGAGGGGCAGGTCCGCTCGGGCGAACGACATGAGAAGGACGATCGGCACCGGGTCGACGATCCGCGGCGCTGGGTTCTCGGCTGGGCCAATGAGCGCAAGCTGGCCGCTCTACGGGCGGAATTGGCGGAGCTGGAGTCCGAACGGACGAAGGTCAGCAGCGAGCTGGCAGAGCGGGTCTCCGAACGGGAGAAGCTCCAAGGCCGTCAGATCGCGCTGGCCAGGCTCGAGGACGTGGCCGGCTGGATCGACCTCGATGTCGCCGAAGCGGAATCGAGGGCCGACGAGCATGATGCCGAGCGGCTCCGGCTGGAGGCCGGCTCGTCACGGCTGGAGGAGATCCGCCAGGCATTGACCCGCAACGAGCAGCGGGCCGCCGAGGTCACCGCGGACATCGATCGGCTCATCGGTCAGCTGGCGACGACTACGGCGGCCGCCAACCAGGCTCGGCAGGACAAGACTCACGACGACGACTTCGTGGCGGCACAGCCGGTCGAGGACCTCGTGGCGGCCCGGGCATCGTACGAGGCGCTCGACAAGCGACTGGCCCGATCGCGGCCCCGGCAATCCGGCGATTGCGGCGAGACAGAACGGACACTGACCGCTGACCTGACCAAGCGGATCGAGCGGCTCAATCGGGAACTCGGCGGCTTCGTGCAGAGTCTGGTGCAGTACATGACCGACGTGTTGCGCCGCTGGCCCGAACTACGGGCCGATCTGGACGCCAGTGTGGAGACCCGTGGTGACTTCGTCGCGATGCATGAACGGGTCGCCACCGACGACCTGCCGAAGTTCGAGGCCGAGTTCAAAGAGCAGCTGAACAAGAACGCCATTCAGGAACTGGCCGGCTTCAACAACTGGCTCAACCGGCAAGCGGCGGTGATCGACGAGCGGGTGATCAGGATCAACGAGGCACTCGGTGCGGTGCCGTACAACCCCGGTCGCTACATCCGGCTGGAGAAGGAGCCGACCAGCAACACCGATGTGGCACAGTTCCGTGCTGACCTGCGGAATCTCACCAACGACAGCCTGGCCGTCGACGGCGATCAGTACTCCGAGCAGCGCTTCTTGGACGTGAAGCGGATCATCGAGCGGTTCCGTGGCCGAGAGGGTTACGCGGACTCCGACAAGGCATGGACCCGTCGGGTCACCGACGTCCGCAACTGGTTCGTGTTCTCCGCCTCCGAGCGGGACCTGGATACCCACGAGGAGTGGGAGCACTACAGCGACTCCGACGGCAAGTCCGGTGGCCAGAAGGAGAAGCTCGCCTACACCATCCTGGCGGCGTCTCTGGCGTACCAGTTCGGGCTCGAGTGGGGCGTGGCGAAGTCGAAAGACTTCCGTTTCGCAGTGATCGACGAAGCGTTCGGTCGCGGGTCGGATGCCTCGACCCGCTATGCGCTCGAGCTGTTCGCCAAGCTGGGCCTGCAGCTGTTGATCATCACCCCATTGCAGAAGGTGCACGTGATCGAGCCGTACGTGCGGGCCATCGGGTTCGTCGACAATCCGACCGGCACGTTCTCGCGGCTGGAGACGATGACCATCGAGCAGTACCGATCGCGTCGCGACGGACACGGCTGACCATGGCGGCCGCTTGGAGCACGCCGGACGACATTGCCGCCAGGGTGCGTCGTCGCTGGGACGACGGGTCCCTGCTCCGGGCGTACGCCGAAGACCAGCCGTTCGTGCCGATCGAGGTGCCACTGCGCGGGCCGACCGCTGTGCAGATTGCCGAGGATCTCAGCATTGCCCGCGATTGGGTGGCGCGACTCGATACCGGCCGGCGCGACGACACTCGCTACGCCCTCCGCTGGACCTCGATCGGGGGTCGTCACGTCGGTCGCAACCAAGTGCCTTCGAGGGCAGTGGTCTCCAGCTTCGACCAGGCATGGGCAGTGCTCGGAGTGCAGCGCGAGGCCCGGCGCTTCGCCGAGATCCTCGCGTTGGCCGACCCGCATCCGGTGGTGCGCGCTTGGGTGATCGGCCGACCGCATCGCGCACTCGAGCTGCACGCCGAAATGCCGGCACTGATCTCGGCGTACCTCTGGCTCGACCGGTATCGAGACAGCGGACGGTACCTCCGCGAGATCAGCGCTCCCGGCGTCGACACCAAGTTCGCAGAGCGTCACCGCGCAGTGCTCGCGACGATCTTGGACGTGCCGTCGACCTCGCTGGGGTTCTTGGCGGGTCTGGGGCTCAGCGCCAAACCGGAGTACGTACGACTGCGTGCTGCCGCATCGCTCGGCCTGCCGGTTCCGTTGACGGAGATCTCGGTGCGGGCCGATGAGTTGGTCGACCTGGCGTTCCAGCCGCGGATTGCGATCGTGATCGAGAACGAGATCACCTATCTGAGCGTGCCGATCCCGGACCAGGGAATGGTCGTCTGGGGCAAGGGCTTCGATGTCGACAAGGTCGGCCGGCTGCCCTGGCTGGTCGGTGTCGAGGTCGTCTACTGGGGCGACATCGACACGCACGGCTTCGCGATCTTGGACCGGCTCCGGACCTGGCTACCACAGACCCGGTCGGTGTTGATGGATCGCCGGACTCTGCTGACGCATCGCGATCGCTGGGGTCGGGAGGAACGACCGACGTCGGCGGCGCTCACCCGGCTCCACGCCGCAGAGGCCGATCTCTACCGCGATCTGGTCGTCGATGCGCTCGGTGAGCGAGTCCGCCTGGAGCAGGAGCGGATCGACTGGTCCTGGGCCGAGGCGGAACTCCGTCTCAGCCTGTCGTGACCCAGCCGTCGTACCTGAAGAGAACTGCTACTTGAGGGCGTCGAGTTTTCCGAGCTGCTCGGCCAGCAGGTAGTAGACGGTGAGCCGGTTCTTGCGGGTGACGCCTTGCATCTTCGCGCCGACGGCGGCGATGGCGTCGTCCAGACCATCGGCGTCGGAGAGTCCGAGCTTCTTCACCAGGAAGTTCTTCTTGATGGTCTCCAGCTCGGTGGCATCGCCGAAGGAGACCACGGCGGAGTCGGGCTTGCTCAAGACCAATCGGTAGGTCTTGGCCATCGAGTCGACGACCTCCTGATCGACTGAGTCGGTGTACTTCTTGATGTCAGCTGCGTAGTCCACGAGGACCCTCCTCAAGGTCGGATGTCCGAAAGGGGCGGATGCCGACGGCACGGGCTCGACTGCGCCGCCGATGCTGCGATTGTCGCATGCGCGGCCGACGTAGCTACCCCACGGGGACCCGAAGCCCGTGCAGAGGACTTCTTGAGGGTCCCCGAGAACCTTGAGTGGGTCTTTGGCGACCGGTCACAGCCACTGGAGCTGTCACTGCGGTTGATCGACCAATCTTGTTCTCACAAGGGGAGCAAGGGGCCCGGACTGAGAGCGTCAACATCGGGGGATGGCGGCGGACAGCTCGGGTATCGGGGGGAATCAGGTCTGCGAACGCCAATATCGGGGGATGGCAGGGGACGCGGATCGACGGGGGTGGAATCGGCCCGCGGCGCTGGGGAGGGGGACTCGAGCGTCGCGGGCCGAACCACGTCCCGACCCGATCAGCCACGGGCTGCCGGACACGTCGATCGTGAACTCTGTGGCTGAGGCACAGGGTGATGTGCAGCAGATAACGTGCTACCTGTCGACGCAGTCACCCCTCGACCCCACCACGACTCGGAGCGAACGTTGCCCGCCTACAGTCAGCGCCCGCCTCGCCTCAAAGTCTCCGCACTGGCGGCCATGGCGAATCCCTCCTCCCAGCGCATCGACGTCTGGCACCTGCTCGACGATGCGACCCAGCAGTTGGCGGCGGTCCATCACGCTGGTCTGGACACGAGACTCGAAGAGGATCGAGTACGCCGTCAGCTGGACCGGCTGTCGGCGTACGAGGGCTTCTGGCTCTACCCGGGACTGGAGCGACTGAACCGGCTCCGGGAGCACCTCGATGCGATGGATACCACCGAACTCGCCGAGCAGGCCGCGCTCGCGGCCCGGTTGTTGGAGGAGTACGGCGACCGCGCTGCCCTGTTCGACGAGGACGAGCCGCTCGAGGAACAGGAACTGGTCGCGCGGGCTTCGCAGCAGCAGTTCTACACCGTGATGCTCGCCGACGACTCGCCCGCCACGTCCCCGGAAGGGCTGGAGGGTCAGCTGCGGGCACTGCGTCAGCCCGGTGACGAGATCCAGTACGGGATCCTGCGCTGCACCAGCGTCGAGGACGTCATCACCGCAGTCGCCTTGAACGGTGAGGTCCAGGCAGCGATCATCCGTCAGGATCTCCCGCTGCGATCCCGCGAGCGCTCGCCGCTGATGAGCCGGCTGCTCGGGGTGGACGAGATCCCGGTGGTCAAGGACCGTACCTATGACTGGGTCGAGTGCGGTCAGTGGATCCGCGAGCTGCGGCCGAGGATCGACCTCTATCTGCTCACCGACGAGTCGATCGTGGCCGGCGGCGAGGAAGCACCCGGGGTCTACGACCGGACGTTCTATCGGCTCAATGACGTCACCGACCTGCATTCCACGGTGATCGCCGGCATCCGGGCCCGCTATCGCACGCCCTACTTCGACGCGGTGCGTGCGTTCGCCGAGTCACCGGTCGGCCAGTTCCATGCACTGCCGGTCGCCCGAGGCGCGAGCATCTTCAACTCGCGTTCGCTGCGCGACATGGGGGAGTTCTACGGCCGCAACATCTTCATGGCCGAGACCTCCTCGACCTCCGGCGGCCTCGACTCCCTGCTGGATCCGCAGGGCGCGCTCAAAGAGGCGATGGACAAGGCTGCGGACACCTGGAACAGCGACCGGAGCTACTTCGTCACCAACGGCACGTCGACGGCGAACAAGATCGTGGTCCAGTCGCTGACCGAACCGGGCGACATCGTGCTGATCGACCGGAACTGTCACAAGTCGCACCATTACGGTCTGATGCTGGCCGGGGCGAATCCGGTCTATCTCGATGCCTACCCACTCGAGAAGTACTCGATCTACGGCGGCGTGCCGCTACAGGTGATCAAGCAGACGCTGCTGGACCTGGAGGCCGCCGGTCGGCTGCACAAGGTCCGGATGGTGCTGCTCACCAACTGCACGTTCGACGGGATCGTCTACAACCCCCAGCGGGTGATGGAGGAGCTGCTGGCGATCAAGCCCGATCTGTGCTTCCTCTGGGACGAGGCCTGGTACGCGTTCGCGGTGGCAGTGCCCTGGGTCCGGCAGCGGACGGCGATGGTCACCGCCGAGCGGCTGGCGAACAAGCTGGCCAGCCCGCGGTATGCCGCCGAGTACGCGCAGTGGAAGGCCGAGATGGCGGCGGTCCCGCGGTCGGAATGGGCCGATCATCGATTGCTGCCCGACCCGGCCAAGGCCCGCGTACGGGTGTATTCGACCCACTCCACGCACAAATCGCTGTCGGCGCTGCGGCAGGCGTCGATGATCCATGTCCGGGACCAGGAGTTCAACCGCCAGTCCGCCGAGGCGTTCGGTGAGGCGTTCTTGACCCATACCTCGACCTCGCCGAACCAGCAGCTGCTGGCCTCCCTCGATCTGGCCCGCCGCCAGGTCGACATCGAGGGTTTCGAGATGGTGCGGCAGGCGTACAAGATGGCGCTCGCCTTCCGGCAACGGGTCCGCTCCGACCGCCAGATCAGGCGCTGGTTCACCATTTTGGACGAGGTCGAGCTGGTGCCGGCCGAGTTCCGCCACCGCCCCGAGGCGGGGCCGTCGGAGACCCAAGTCAACCGGTGGAACGAGGCCTGGCAGGAGGCCGAGTTCGTCCTGGATCCGACCCGGGTGACGCTCTACATCGGCGGCACCGGGCTCAACGGCTACGAGTTCCGCGAAGACATCCTGATGGAGCGCTACGGCATCCAGATCAACAAGACCTCGATCAACAGTGTGCTGTTGATCTTCACCATCGGCATCACCTGGTCGGCGGTGCACTATCTGCTCGAGGCGCTGCGCAGCACCGCGATCGAGCTGGAGCGGCAGCACAAGCTGGCCAGCCGGGCAGAGCTTCAGCTACAGCTCAACAAGATCAGTTCGATGACCACGAATCTGCCGCACCTGCCCGACTTCAGCGATTTCGATCCCGCGTTCCGCGCCACCCCGAATTCGCCCGATGGCGACATCCGGACCGCGTTCTATGCCGGCTATCACGAGAGCGAGAAGGAGTACGTCCCGCTTCGCGACGCTATTGAGCTGTTGCGTCAGGGCCGGCGGCTGGTCTCGACCACGTTCGTGGTCCCGTATCCGCCCGGCTTCCCGGTGCTGGTGCCCGGCCAGTCGATCTCCGAGGACATCGTCGAGTTCTTGATTCGGCTCGACGTCAAGGAGATCCACGGCTACCGGGCCGAGCTCGGTCTGTCGGTTTTCACGCAAGCGGCCCTGGACAAGGTGACGGCGGCCCGGTCTGGCGCTGCCACTGGGGGTGGGTAATTTCCACCCATGGGCGTCGATTCCGTACCGGATCGCCGGATTCGGCCGGAAAAGCCGCCCACGGATGAGAATTGCGACTTGGCTCGAGGGTCAGGAGGGCGCGGCGGTCAACAGTGCCCAGAGTTCGGCCTTGGCCTCGAAGGTGTCGAGGTCGAGTCGGACGAGACTGCCGGCCCGCTTCACCTGAGCTTTCAGGGTGTGACGATGCATTCCGAGTTCACGCGCCGCCGGATCCCAGCCGGCGTTGTGGCGCAGCCAGGTCTCCAGGACCCGCCGGAGGTCGGCCGCATCCGGGGCCGACAGTAGGGGGGCGAGCCGCTCCTGGGCCAGCGACTCGATCTCGGCCCGGGACAGCAGCCCGAGGATCGCGCTGGTCTCCAACTCGATGATCTCGGCCGTCGGGGGTGCGGTGTCGAGCGCTTCCCGAGTTTCGTGCAGGGCCGCGATCAGATCCGACCAGCCGACCGGGCGGGACATCACCACGGGCTTCTGGCGGACAGTGATCACCCCAGCCGCCGTTTCGGCCATGGAGTCGTCGACGACGGTGACGAACCGACCCTGCCAGCGGGTGGCCAGCACCGAGTGCTGGGTTCGGGCGGCGCATACCGACAGTGCGTGCTCGAGCTCACCGGCGTCGGCATCGGTCTGCAGCCGGGTGAGCAGCAATCGCAACGGTGCCTCCGGCAGTTGTCGTCCCGCGGCGACCAGCACGTCCCTGGCGGCATCGACGTGGCCGGCCAAAGCCAAGTGGAAGAGCTGAGCGTTGAGGGTGAGGGTGGACTCTTCGCGTCTGGCAGCGTCTTCCACCGCGAACTCGGCCAACGCGACCGCATTGGTGATCACTGCCGTCGCGGCCGTGTCCGGTCGGCTGCTCAGCGCGACCGCCAGTACGCCGCGGAGCTCGTGGCGACGGCCCAGCGTCTGCATCGTGACGGTCCGGTCAGCAGTGCCGCCCCGGCCTGGCAGGTCCAGTGCCGAACCGGACCGGAGCCGGCGATGCAGCAGCCGTCGGGCCTCGGTCTGAATGGCCTCGAGGTCGGCGCCGGCAAGTCGACGCCGTCCATGATCGGACAGCACCTCACCATGAGCGTCCAACAGCATGACGTCGGCCCGCAGCCGCCGGCTGAGCTCTTCCAGCACCGCGGCGATCCGGTCTGCCGACAGCGCGGCCAGCGCCAGTGCGCGCTGGGTCTCCAACGCCCATAGGTCGCGGGCATGGTCCTGCTCGGCCTGAGCGTCGGCGACGCGGCGGGACAAGGCGATGAACGGCGTCCGATATGGCACCTCCAGCAACGGCAGTCCATGGGTCTCGCAGGCGGCGACCAGTGGCTCCGGAGTGGTACGGACCACTTCGGTGCCGAAGCCGAGGGCGGCCACGCCCCCGTTGGCCAGTCGGACGACGTAGTCGGCGTACGCAGTCGACGAGGTGTCGGCGCCGAACTGGGTGCCGGTGGTGAGCAGCAGGCTGTCGCTCTCCAGGAACGGAGTAGGGTCGATCAGATCCGAGCTGTGCGCCCAGCCGATCTCCGTCTCCTGCTGACCGGTGATGAGTCGTAAGCCAAGTGTCGGATCGCAGAGCAGAGCAGTGAGTCGGATCGCCACCTCATCACCATAGCCAGGATTTGCCAAAATGGCTTCTTGGTGGCCATAGTGGCAGAAAGTGCCGAGCGTAACGTCGGCGGGGAACGACGAGAATCCCAAGGAGCATCTATATGACCGTCTTGTCCGAGACTCTTACCGGTGGGCCCGCGCTGCCCCAGGAGCGCCGCCTGGTCACCTCGCTCCCCGGCCCGAAGACTCTCGAGTTGCAGGCCAGGAAGTCGGCCGCGGTGGCCCCGGGCATCGCAGTCATGATGCCCGCGTACGTGGCCGCGGCCGGTGGTGGCGTCGTGGTGGACGTGGACGGGAACTCGCTGATCGACCTGGGCTCCGGCATCGCGGTCACGACCATCGGCAATGCCGATCCGGCGGTGGCAGCGGCGGTGGCAGATCAGGTGGCCAAGTTCACCCATACCTGCTTCATGATCAGCGGCTACGAGTCCTACATCGAGGTGGCCGAGCGGCTCAATCGGTTGACCCCGGGTGATCATGCCAAGCGGAGCGCGCTGTTCAACTCCGGTGCCGAAGCGGTGGAGAACGCGGTCAAGATCGCCCGGATTGCGACCAAGAAGCAGGCGGTCGTCGCCTTCGACCATGCCTACCACGGGCGGACCAATCTCACCATGGCGCTGACCGCGAAGTCGATGCCCTACAAGAGCGGCTTCGGACCGTTCGCCGGTGAGATCTACCGCGCCCCGATGTCGTATCCCTGCCGGGACGGATTGAGCGGTCCGGACGCCGCGAAGATCGCCCTGACTCAGATCGAGAAGCAGGTCGGCGCCGACAACCTGGCCGCGATCATCATCGAGCCGATCCAAGGTGAGGGTGGCTTCGTCGTTCCGGCGCCGGGTTTCCTGCCGGCGTTGGCCGATTGGGCCAAGGCCAACAACGTCGTGTTCATCGCCGATGAGGTGCAGACCGGCTTCGCCCGCACCGGTGCGATGTTCGCCTGCGAGCACGAGGGCATCGTGCCCGACCTGATCACCACCGCCAAGGGGATCGCCGGTGGCCTGCCGCTCTCGGCCGTCACCGGTCGCGCCGAGATCATGGACGCAGCTCATCCCGGCGGGCTCGGTGGCACCTACGGTGGCAACCCGGTCGCCTGTGTAGCGGCGCTGGCCGCACTGGACGCTTTCGAGCATGGCGGTCTGGTCGAGCGCGCCCAGCAGATCGAAGCGATCGCGCTCGAGCGACTAACCGCCGCTCAGGCACGGGATCCGCGGATCGGCGACGTACGCGGCCGCGGTGCGATGCTCGCGATCGAGTTGGTCGACCCGACCACCGGAGAGCCGGATGCCGCGCTCGCCGGGGCGATCGCCAAGACCTCCCATCAGCAGGGTGTGATCGTCTTGACCTGTGGCACCTACGGCAACATCATCCGGCTGTTGCCGCCGTTGTCCATCCCGGATCACCTGCTGACCGAGGGCCTCGACATCCTGCTCAACGCCCTCGCCACGAACTGACCGGCGCCCGGACTCACCCGAGACGAACTGAAAGGTCCATCGAAGTGACGCAGACTGTGACCCCCGCCCAGACTCTGCCGGCCGATCTGCCCACCGGTCTGCTGATCAACGGCGAATGGACCTCCGGCAGCACGGGACGCACCATCCCGGTGCTCAATCCGGCGACAGGTGAGGAACTCGCCGCCATCGCCGACGCGGCACCGTCCGACGCCGTCGCTGCGCTGGACGCGGCCTGTGAGGCCGGCCCGGCGTGGGCGGCGACCGCGCCGCGGCAGCGGGCCGAGATCCTGCGGCGAGCGTTCGACGAGGTGACTCGGCGCAAGGACGACTTCGCCCGGCTGATGACCCTGGAGATGGGCAAGCCACTGGCCGAGGCGTACGGCGAGGTCACCTACGGCGCGGAGTTCCTGCGTTGGTTCAGTGAAGAGGCGGTCCGGATCAACGGCCGTTATGGGCTCAACCCCGAGGGCACCGGTCACATGGTGGTGTCCAAGCGGCCGGTCGGCCCGGCGTACCTGATCACGCCGTGGAACTTCCCGCTCGCGATGGCCACCCGCAAGATCGGTCCGGCGTTGGCCGCGGGCTGCCCGGTGATCGTCAAGCCGGCGACCTACACGCCGCTGACCACGCTGCTGCTGGCCCAGGTGATGATCGAGTGCGGCGTACCGGCCGGGGTCGTCAACGTGATCACCTCTTCCAGCGCGTCCTCGATCACGAAGCCGTTGCTCGCGGATCCGCGGCTGCGCAAGCTGTCCTTCACCGGCTCGACCCAGGTCGGCGTCCGGTTGCTGGCCGACGCGGCGAACAACGTGCTGAAGACCTCGATGGAACTGGGCGGCAACGCGCCGTTCCTGGTCTTCTCCGATGCCGATGTCGACGCCGCTGTCACTGGTGCGATGACCGCCAAGTTCCGCAACATCGGCCAGGCCTGCACCGCAGCCAACCGGTTCATCGTGCATGCCGCGGTGGCCGACGAGTTCGTCGCCAAGGTGACCGAGCGGGTGCAGGCGATGAAGGTCGGCAACGGCTTGGACGAGGGCGTCGCGATCGGTCCGCTGATCGATTCCGTCGCGGTCGACAGCACCGACGAGCTGGTGGCCGACGCCCTCGGCAACGGTGCCAGCGTGACTGTCGGTGGCAACCGGATCGAGCGGCCCGGCTTCTTCTATGCCCCGACCGTGCTGCGTGACGTGCAGCCGGGAACCCGGCTGCTGAAGGAGGAGATCTTCGGCCCGGTGCTGGGGGTCAGCACCTTCGAGACCGAGGAGCAGGCGGTCGCGATGGCCAATGACACCGAGTACGGGCTGATGTCATACGCCTACACCCGCGATCTCGCCCGGGCGCATCGGCTGATCGACTCCATGGAGACCGGCATGATGGCCCTGAACACGGGCCTGGTCTCCAACGCTGCCGCGCCCTTCGGCGGTGTCAAGGCCTCCGGGCTGGGCCGCGAGGGCTCTGCGGAAGGCATCGAGGAGTACCTGGAGACCAAGTACACCCTGATCCCCGCCTGACGTCAGTTCCACGGGCTGGGAGGGGCGGGCAATTCCCGTCCATGGGTGGAAATTGCCGGCCGTCCCGAACCAGGATCCGCGAAATCTCGCCCATGGGTGGAAATTGCCGCCTCAGATCCGGCTGGGTGGGCCGCAAATACCGTCCATGGGTGGAAATTGCCGCATCCGCTCCGGCCTGAACTGAGCTGAGACTCGGCTGAAGCTCGGCGTCAGCTGACTACTTGACGGCGCTGTTGGATGGCTTCGGGGGAGCAGGGTTGGCCTCCCGCAGCGGTACGCCGGCGTACTGGTCGCGGATGGCGTTGATCAGGTGCTTGGCGCGGATGGTCAGGGAGAACGGGCCGTCGCCGACGGAGTGCTGGAGCCGGCCCTTGGTGACGATGACGCCGAGGTCGGCACCCTTCCAGCGATAGTCGCCGGTGCCGTAGATCCGGAGGAAGAAGGCTTCCTGCTCGTTCTGCAGCTGGTGCCAGTCCAGGGCGGCCCGCTTGAACACCAGGGAACCGGAGCGGTCGATGGTGTATTGACCGGTCGGTGCGTCGGCGGTGATCAGCTCCACCACCGGCGAGGTCTCCTTGATCACCATCTGGCTCCACAAGTCGGCCGCGGCGAGCTCACGCCAGCGTTCGTTGATCTCGTCGACGTCGAGCTCGAAGTCGACATCGGAGTATTCCAGCAGATGGAAGCAGAACAGCGGCACGTCGGCATAGGAGCCCGCGGTGACATTGGTGATCGAGGACGCGCCGCTGATCCGGGGGTTCAGCTCGCCGAGATAGCACTCGTTGTCCTCGATGTCGACCAGCACGTCCACCTCGAAGAAGCCTCGGTAGCCCTCCTGGCCGAGCCGGTCGCCCAGTCGGCGGACCAGGTCGCCGGCGCGACGGCGCAGGTCGTCGTCGAGGACACCGGGAAACATCTCGTTGCCACACCAGCCGCCTCGATACGGCGTCAGCTCCGGATGGCCGGTGAGTTCGGTCATGAATGGTCCGACGATGGTGCCGTTGCGAGTGATGACGGCCTCGACGGCGATGGGGCGGTTGTTGATCCGCTTCATCACCTTGACCTCTTGGCCGACGATCTCCTTGGCGTTCTTCTTCCACCCGGTCTCGTCGTCGATGAAGAACGTGGTCTTGCCCGAGTCGCCGTACGCGGTCTGCACCACGAGGTCGGAGCCCAGACCGGCTGCGATGGATTGCGCGACCAGATCGTCGTAGTCGGTGACCGTGGTCAAGATGTTGGGCACGCTCGGGGCGCCGACGTCGTTGCCGAGTCGAGTGGTGACCAGCTTGGAGTCCAGATGCTCCCGCAGGGCAGCTGACGGCAGGATCAGGTCGTAGCCGAGTTCGGCGCAGATCCGCTCTGTTTCCTCGTCGAAGAAGACCATGGCGATCTTGGGGCGTACGCCGGGCGTCCGTCGGCTGTTGATGAAGGCCAGCACCTCGGCGTTGGACAACAGCCAGTTGTTGATCTCCTCACCGGACTCGAACTCGATGTAGGGCTTGCGCCGCGGCGTGAAGACCCGCGGATGTGCCCCGTCCCAGCCGTCGTAGTAGGTGATGTAGGTGAAGTTGCGGACCCAGCGGTCCAGACCCAACAGATTGAACGGGGTCGCTCCGACGAAGTAGATCGGCACCTCGTTGGTACGAAAGAAGTGCCGTACCTCCGAAATGTTGCGTAGTGCGCGGGTGGTCGGACGGGAGTCCGATGGCCCGTACTGAGCGTCGTTGCTGTGGGCGATCTCAGTGTCTGTCATCTGTCCTCATTCTGATCCGTGCTTGGGTGGGGGAGGGATTGGGCGGAGAGGTTGACCCCTGGGGATGGCGGAGGGGACTACTCGCAGGAATGGCAGGACGACTCGGGTGCACAGTGCGAGCCCTTGGTGCTCGGTGCGTTCAATGCGGGGTTGGCGTCGAAGAAGCCGTAGGGCTTGAGCCAGAAGGAGATCGTGTCCGCCGGCATGATCGGCCAGTCCTCGGCCCGAGTGATGTGGTGGACGCCGAACACGTACCACAGCACCACGTCGGTGTTCACCAGTGGAGCATCGTCGGCGGTCCAGCGCCGGATCCCCTGGGCATGCGGCTCGGCACCCGCGGTCAGATCGGACTCCGACTGGGTGGGATAGTCGCCGGCCGGCCAACGCTCGCGGTCGTCGTGGGCAGTCACCCACAGCGTGTGACCGATGACTGACGCCCGCTCGTAGACCGGCGACGACTTGTCGATCATGGCGGGGAAGGCGGCCCCCGGCACGAGCTTGTACGCGGTGTTGGTGCCGTGCCGGTTCTGCTTGCTCGGATTGACCACCTTCCAGGACCGCTGGGTCTCCCAGTTGTAGTCCCGGCCCGACTCGCTCTCCGAGGCGATCGTGGTCGCCCTGGTGGCGAGATTGAGTCCGTGCGGGTTCTCCGCGGTCACCGGCTCGGCGTACGAGTCGACCTCCACGACGGTGTTGTCCTCCCCATCGACGTCGAGATCGAGCTTGGCGATCAGGAAGTGCTGATGGAACGGCGCGTACGTCCGCGTGTCGACCGTGGTGCCGCGGGGGGTGGAGTCGCCGTCGTTCTCCATCGGGGTGGTGACCATCAAGCCGGTGGCCCGGACCTCGCACTCGATGTTGCCGTCTTGATAGAACCGCCAGTAGATCAGGTACTCGTAGTTGGCGACCGTCGCGTGCGCGGAGACGACCATCCGTCGCATCCGGCGGACCTGCGCCCCGGTCTCGGCGTCGACGTGCTTCCAGAGCACGGCGTTGTCCTCCTCGTGGAGGCAGATCGCCTGCCTGATCAGTTGCGGCTGACCGGCCGAATCGGGCACGACGGCGTCGGCGTACACGATCTCGCCGAGGCAGTCGCAGCCCAGTTCGAGCGAGGTCGTCATGTAGCCGAGACCCCACTCGCCGATGTCGAACGCGGTCCGGCGGTAGTGGTCGTAGCTGGCGTCCCGGTAGGGCACCACCATCTCCGCGAACGACATCCGGTACGCGATGTCCCGGGTGGCGCCGCTGAACGGATCGTCGAAGCTCACCTGGTAGATGACCGGACCCTCGCGGTAGTTGAAGCCCAGTCGCATGGTCCAGTTCTGCCAGCGCAGCTCGTTGCCGTCCAGGGAGAACGAGACGCCCTCGGGCTGGGTGATCTCCAGCGGCTTGAGATCGGTGCGCTCGGCGATCCCACTGACGGCGGGGTCGTACTCCACCTGCCCATCCGGGAAGCCGAAATCGTGGTGATCCTCGATGTCGAGCACCTCGGCGGTGTTCATGTCGACGATGATCTTGAGCCCGGACACCGGGTGGCCGTACGGGTTGCCTGCCGGGGTGGCTCGCAGCCAGATGTCGCACCAGCCGAGGCGGCGGTCACGCCACTGCTCGGGCATCACCTGCTTGCCGTAGGTCCAGACATCGAACAGCACCAACGACAGATCGGTGATGCCCCGGGCGGCCAGTGCCTGCCGGACGCCCTCGTGCTCGTGCAGCGCGTGATCGATGTCGTGATACTCGTCGACGGTGAAGTTGGGGGTCACATCGGGGATGTGGGTCCACGACAGCACCTCGTCGGCGATCAGGTCGACGACCGCCTCGTAGACGTTGTTGGTGGCCTTCTCCCAGACCACCGACAGCGACTTGCGCGGGATCGGATCACCGGAGGTCCACGCCTTGACCTCGGCCTTGGGGGGCTCGGCCAGCTCGATCGAGGCGAAACGCCACCCTGCGTCCACACCTCGCTCTCTGCGCAGGATGGCCGCGGTCGCGCGGAACTCGTCCTGGTTGAGGGGGTCGAGCGGGTGGGCGGTCATGGCGATAGCTCCTTCTTTGGAGTCCGTACGGTTAGAGTCCGCCGAGATCGGCGCTGATGGCGTCGAACGCGGCGACGGTCGAAAACAGCTTCCAGGCATGCTGGGGGGTGGGCCAGCTGGAAAGCTTCGCCGCCACCACCCGGGCGCGTCGGTTGACGTAGATCATCTGGCCGTGGATCCCCAGGCACAGCAGCACGGGACGTCGGGCATCGGGGATCCAGAACTGGTTGCGATAGAAGCCGCCCGGCATCCGGTTGTCGCCGGGGGAGTCGGCGAATGCCTGCACCGAGTCGAGGCCGCCGAGGAAGCTGTCCTCGATCCACCACGACGGGACGACCTGCTCGCCGGTCAGAGAGGTGCCGTTCCGCAGGATCATCAGACCGAAGCGGCCCAGGTCTCCGAGGGTGGCCGACATGCCACCGTCGAACATCCCGCTGCCTTCGGAGTCGATGCCGATGTTGGCGTCGAACTCGGCTCCGATCCGCGACCAGACCAGATCGGAGACCACATCGGCGAAGCGCCTGCCGGTCGCGGCCTCGATGACCCAGCCGAGCACGTCGGATTCGCAGCTGCGGTAGTCGAACGGGCCGCCGTGCGGATGGTCGGCACGCAGGCTCAGCAGGAACTCGCGGAGCGTGCCCGGGACGTCCGGGCTCAGTCTCGGCGCCCAGCCGAACGCCTGCTCCAGCACCCGTACCTCCGCCATCGGGTTCAGGTATTCCTCGGAGAAGCGAATCCCGGAACGCATGTCGAGCAGATGGCGCACGGTGGCGCCGGCATAGCCGGACTCCTGCAGCTCCGGCACGTAATGGGTGAGCGGCGCATCCGTGACCAGCACACCCTCGGCGACCAGGGCCCCCGCGACGATCCCGACGACGGACTTGGTCACCGACATCATCAGATGCACGGTGGACGGGTCCATCCCGCCCGGATAGCGCTCGACCATCACCTGTGCACCCCAGGTCGGGTGGTCGTGGATGACCATCCAGCCGTCGGTGTCGGTGCTGGCCATCACCGTGTGCAGCGACAGCACGCTGTTGTCCGCGGTGGTCACCGGCAGGATGTCGGGCTCGTACGCGACCCGGGGAAGCTGCGGGGCATGGCCTGGGGCACGGCGGATCGGAACGGTGGGAAAGATCTCGGCCATGTGCTGGAAGGTCCAGTTGAGCTGGTCCGCCGACTGCCAGTTGTCGAGCGTCACCGGAAACGGTGGACGACTCGTCCCAGACCCGATCATGGCGTCAACATACCTGGGCTGATGGCGGTCGGCGTGCCGCGGTTCTCCTGTGGTCGACCCGACCGGCAGACCTCGCGAACCGGTGTCGCCGAAAAGCAAGCAGAGGCCCGGTCAAGGACCGGACCTCTGCTCGACTCGGGCCTTCGGCGCCGACTAACCGCCGTCTTCCATCTCAGCGCGCTGTGCGGCGTAGTCGTCACTGGACGTCTCCAGGGAGATCCCGTCATCGCTGCGCTTGCTCTTCAGGTGGATCGGCGGCGGGGTGGAACGCAGCCGCTTGGACTTCTTCTGGATGTAGGTGAAGTTCTTGCTGTAGGCGAAGTAGTTGGTGCTGCCGATCACCCGCAACACCATGTCATCGTTGTACAGCGACCCGTTGCTGGTCAGGTTCTGCGAACCGGTCCAGACCACGCGCTGGTTCTTACCCTCGACATAGCCGTTGATGATCATGGCCTTGTGGTGGGTGTACTGCTCCGCGTAGTCGTTGAGGTTCTTGTCCTTCCAGGCGTTCTCGACAACCATCTGGCCGTACTTCTTGCTCTTCTTCAGCAACTGCCGCATGATCGTCCGGCTGGCCCGGCCACGGTTGAGGGTGACGTCGACCTTGCAGCCGGCGTTGTGCAGCGACCAGAGCTTCTTGGCCACATCCATCCGCGGGTTGGTGAAGCCCCACATGGACATCCGGACGACCGTACGGCCCTTGCTGCCCATGTTGCTCGCGGTCGTGCACTTCACGGTGTTCAGCACATTGAGGTACTGGATGACCTGGCCACCACTGGCGGTGCGCTGCGGGTAGAAGTACAGGGTGTACGCGCCGGAGGTCGTGTCTTTCCCGTTGCCGTACGTGTGGTTCTGCTTGTTCTTGATCATGTCGCTGAAGTAGGTCATCAGCCGGTTGTAGATCACCGGGTCGTTGGCGATGGTGTGGGAGTTGTTGAAGCTGTTGTAGATGTTCACCCGGTGCGGGTTGGCCGAGCTGACGATGGAGACGTTCTTGGCGGTGCCGGACTGGGAGAACAGGTAGTACTTCACATGGATGGTGCCGTACGGGTAGTTCGACATGCAGGAGCCCTTGTTGCACTTGACCACGAAGCTGCGCTTCGTCGAGTTGGTGCCGAACGCCTTGCGCAGCCGCTTGATCTGCTTGGCGTCCCAGGCGCCGTTGTCGATCAGGAACCGCACGTTCACGCCACGCTTGTGGGCGGCGATCAGCCGATCCGCGGTGGACTTCTGGCTGAACAGATACATCGCCATGGTGATCGTCGCGCCCTTCGGGGTGGCGCTGATCGTCTTGTCGAGCTTGGTCTGGATGCGTCGCTCCGCGGTCTTGCCGCCGGCCGCGTTGTTGAAGGTGACACCCGTCGTGGGTGTGAAAGGCGCCGCCTCCGCGGTCGGCACCAAATAGAAGCTCAGCAACCCGATCCCGCAGATTGCGGTGACCAGGGCCGTCCATAGTCGTTTCAACTGCTTACCCCTCACGTGTTCCCCCTCCGGCGCGTCTGCTCCGGGCCCCGACTTTCTTATCGACAGTTAAGGGTGCCACACCGACCGGTTCGGGCCCGATGATCGGAGAGGCCGACCGATCCGCAACAGACCGGTGGTCGGCGCGTACGGTATGCGGCCGATCTGTCGCTCTGTCACCCGCCCGGACCACGATCGTACGGCGATGCGTTGCATAGCTGTCCTTCAGAATTCCGCCAAAACCAGTGCCGATAACCACTGGTTCGTTACGGAATCGTGATGCTTTCGTCGGGAGCGGCCTCACAGCGAGTGACGACACCACTGTCCCCAGCGCCCACTAGCCTTCGCGGCATGCGGGCCGGACTGCTCTCCAACGACGCGATCATCGCCATGGTCGGGCACGAGGCGTACGCACGGGGCATGGCCTATGCCAACAACGGCAATGTCACCGATGTCCGGGTGGATACGCGGCAACTGGTGGTCAATGGTCAGGTGCTGGGCGATGGCCGGCGCCGCTATCAGGTCCGAGTCCAGCTGGTCGATGCCGACGATCACACCGGTCACCGCTCTACCTGCACCTGTCCGGTGGTTCGCGACCGCAAGCACGCCGCGGCAGTGCTCATCGTCGCGCGCTCGAGTCTCGGCACAGCTGCCCAAGCGACGCGACCGGAATGGGAACAGCTGGTCACCCGGCTGGTGCGGGAGGCGCCGCCGCCCAATCTGGCGCCGGCCGAGATCGGTTTGGAACTGATGGTCGACACCGAGAGGAGCTACGGCGAGTTCCAGTCGGCGCCGCGGTTGTTGATGCGTCCGGTCCGTCGAGGTGCTCGGGCCCGGTGGGTCTATTCCGGGGTGTCCTGGTCGGATCTGGACTATTCGTCGGACGCGTGGTCCGACGACGCGCGAGAACTGCTGCTGCAGGTGCGGGCGGCGGCCGGACCTGCAGCGCGCTTCAGCAGCCCGCGCAGCGCCTGGCTGGCGCTCGACGATGCGTCCACCCTGATCTGGTGGCTGTTGGCGAACGCCGGCCGGGCAGGTCTGACGCTGGTCGGGGACAAAGGCAGCCGACCGGTCGTGCGCACTGAGCGGGTCGCGGTTCGCTTGGAGTTGGAGACCGCGGCCGACGGTGGTCTTCGTGGCCGGGTCGGGCTGCCGGCTGAGGTATTGCAGCCCGGCGAACTGTTCGAGGTGACGCGGAGCAATCCGACGTTCGGGCTGCTGGGCAAACCGGCACACGGCGCCTATTGGCTGGCGACACCCGCGACACCTGATGGCCCGCGCGATCTGGTGCTGGCCCGGCTGGCACGACCGCTGCCCACCGATCTGAATCGACTGGTGCAGCAGCAGGCGACGATCCAGATCCCGCCGGAGGACCGTGACCGGTTCCTGATCGACCACTTGCCGGCTCTTCGCCGCGCGATTCCGGTGGTCTCCGACGATCCGGCGCTGGTGTTGGCTGCGCCACCGCCGCCCGAACTGCTGCTGCGGGTGGGGTTCCGGCCCGAGCATCGAGTGCGGCTCGACTGGATGGTTCGCTACCGATCGGCTGCGGGGCACCGGGCGGGGGAGCCGGAGCGCCGGTTCGGGATCGACGAATCCGTTGCCGTGAGCAATGGACTGCGCGACCCGCTCGCGGAGCAGGAACTGCTGGCTGCACTCGATCTGCCCTACGGCGAGCTGCCACAGCTCGCCGACCCCGACGTCCCTCGGCGGCCCGCCGCCCACGCGCTGCTGGGCGGGCTGCACGCCGCCCAGTTCGTCCACGACGTGCTCCCCCGGCTGGTCGAGCAGGGATTGGTGATCGAGACCGATGGTGACGTGGTCGACTACCGCCCGGCCTCCAGTGATCCGGAGGTCACAGTCTCGACCACGGCCACCGAGTCCAGTGACTGGTTCGACTTGCACGTCGTGGTGCGGATCGACGGCGAACCGGTGCCCTTCGACCAGCTGTTCGTGGCGCTCAGCACCGGCGCGGACTCCCTGGTGCTGGAGACCGGGGTCTACGTGTCGCTGGACGATCCGGCGCTGGACCGGCTGCGCGAGCTGATCGACGAGGCCCAGCTGTTGCAGGACCGCGACGGCGGCGGATCCCAGTTGCGCATCAACCGGTTCCAGACCTCGCTCTGGCACGAACTGACCCAGGCGGCAGTGGTGATGAGTCAGGCCGATGCCTGGCAGCAGACGGTGCGGGCGCTGGCACCGCCCGCACCGTCCGCACCGTCCGCGGACAGTGAGACTTCGCCGGGCGAGGCGCCCGTTGAGTTGCCGGTCAGTCTCCGGGCCGACCTGCGGCCGTACCAACGCGACGGATACGGCTGGCTGGTGAGTCTGTGGCGGCATCGGCTCGGTGGAATCCTTGCCGACGACATGGGCTTGGGCAAGACGGTTCAGACCCTGGCGATGATCGCGTACGCCCGGGAGCGCGAGCCGGAGGCGCCCCCGTTCCTGGTGGTCGCACCGACCAGCGTGGTGACGATCTGGGCGAGCGAGGCGGCCGCGTTCGTGCCGGAGCTGAAGATCCGCACCGTGACCCGGTCGAGGCGCAAGGGTGGCCGGTCGCTGACGGAAGAGCTCGCGGACGCGGACATCGTGGTGACCTCGTATGCCCTGTTGCGCATCGACCACGAGCGTTACGCGGGGCAGCAGTGGAGCGGCCTGATCCTGGACGAGGCACAGTTCGTGAAGAACCACCGCTCCAAGACCTATCAAGCCGCGCGGCTGGTGCCGGCCCGGCTGAAGCTGGCGATCACCGGTACCCCGGTGGAGAACGGTCTGCTGGACCTCTGGTCGATGCTGTCGCTCACCGCCCCCGGTCTGTTTCCCAGCATCGAGCGGTTCAGCGACTACTACCTCCGGCCGATCGAGCGGGAGGGCAGCAGCGTACGGCTGGCCCAACTACGACGACGGATAGGACCACTGGTGTTGCGCCGGACGAAGGATCTGGTCGCCGCCGAGCTGCCGCCGAAGCAGGAGCAGGTGCTCCAGGTGCCGCTGCAGCCCAAGCACGCACGGATCTATCAGACTCATCTGCAACGCGAGCGGCAGAAGGTGCTCGGCCTGCTCGACGACCTGGACGAGAACCGCTTCACAGTGCTTGGTTCGCTGACCCTGCTGCGCCGGCTGGCTCTTGATCCGGCGCTCGTCGACGAGTCGCATGCCGGGATCGCGGCCAGCAAGACCGAGCTGCTGCTCGAGTTGCTGACTGAGGTGGTCGGCGAGGGTCACCGGGCTCTCGTGTTCAGCCAGTTCACCGGCTATCTGCGTCGGGTCGAGGCACGTCTGTCGGCGGCGGGCCTGCGAACGGCCTACCTGGACGGTGGCACCGTCGATCGACAGGCGGCGATCGCGACGTTCCGGACCGGTGCGGCGGACGTGTTCCTGATCAGTCTCCGGGCCGGTGGTTTCGGACTCAACCTGGCCGAAGCCGACTACTGCTTCGTGCTCGATCCGTGGTGGAACCCGGCGGTCGAACAGCAGGCGGTGGATCGGGCGCACCGGCTGGGTCAGACCAGACCGGTGATGGTCTACCGACTGGTCGCCCAGGGCACGATCGAGGAGAAGGTGATGACGCTGAAGGAGCACAAGAGCGCGGTCTTCGACGCAGTCTTGGGTGGCGACTCGTTCTCCTCGGCACGGTTCGGTGCCGATGAGATCCGGTCGCTGTTGGGCGCACAGCCGATTGCAGCGGGTGCGACGAGCCATAGATCGGATGAATTTTAGTTCAGCTCTCGACCATCCTGGATTTTGCCTGATAGAAATGCCTGAGGATCCATGGCCTGGTCTCATCTTTGCTGAAACATCCGATGTCCGGTGCCATGGGTCGTGGTCACCGCCGACAGAGAGGATTGACATGTCAACAGCCCAGGCCCTCCCCAAAGCCCCGCCAGGGGCGACCAAGGTCAGATACAAGATCCTCGCCGTCGCTTTCCTCGGCATCGCGATGAATTACCTGGACCGAGCAAATCTGGCCGTCGCCCTGCCCTTCATGCAGGAGGACCTGGGACTCGAGATCAACAACACACAGAAGGGCCTGATTCTGGGTGCCTTCTTCTGGGCTTACGACGGTGCGATGCTCGCCGCAGGCTGGTTCACCGACAAGGTGGGGGCGCGGAAGGCATTTGCGTTCGCCGCGATCTGGTGGTCGGTGTTCACCATGCTCACCTCGCTCGCCCGCAACTTCTGGTCACTGTTCGCCGTGCGCTTCCTGCTCGGTGCCGGTGAGGCCCCGGCCTACCCGTCGTCGACCAAGGCGATCTCGCGCTGGTTCCCCACCCATGAGCGTGCCTTCGCGGTGGCAGTGGCCGACTCCGGCTCCCGGGTCGGCACCGTGCTGTCGCTGCCGATCATCACAGCGCTCATCGCTGCGGTCAGCTGGCACTTCTCCTTCATCGTCCTCGGCCTGCTCGGCATCGTCTGGGCGATCGCCTGGTACCGGTACTACCGGGACCCGGAGAACCACAAGGCCGCGAACGAGGAGGAAGTGGAGTACCTGCGCCAGTACGGCGCCCGGCTCGACGAGGACACCGACATCGAGTCGGGGGAGAAGATCCGCTGGCGCGACTTGTTCCGGTATCGCACCGTCCAAGGCATGATGTTGGGCTTCTTCTGCCTCAACTTCGTCATCTACTTCTTCCTGACCTGGTTCCCGACCTACCTGCGGGAGGGTCGCGGTCTTGATCTGCTGTCGCTGGGTACGCTCGGCGCGATCCCCGGGCTCGTCGCCGTGATCGGAGCCTGGACCGCGGGCGCAGTCGCTGACCGGCTGGTAGCCGGCGGTGCCGATGTCACCCGGGTCCGCAAGACCGTCATGGTGGGCGGGATGCTGGGCGGCTCGGTGATCTTCTTCGCTGCTTTGGCGCCCGGCATCGGGTTGGCGCTGTTCTTCCTCGCGATCGCGTACGCAAGCCTGGCGATCGCCGCCACCGGCATCTGGTCCTACCCGGCCGATGTCGCGCCGACCGCTCGGCACGTGGCCTCGATCGGCGGTATCCAGAACTTCGCATCCAACATCGCGGGCATCATCAGCCCGTTCGTCTTCGGCGCGCTCCTCGACTGGTCAGGCGGCAGCTACACCCCGTCCTTCGCGGCGGCCGGCGTGGTGGCCATCGTCGGCGCACTCACGTACGCCTTCATCGTCGGACCGGCCAAGCCGCTGCCGCTGCTGTCGAGCAAGTGATCCGAGGGCTGCGCCCTCACCAGGCGTAGTCCTCAGGTGCGGTTCGCCGCCCGGGAAAGATCTCGTTCAGCCGGTCCAGGGTTCCCGAGTCCAGCGAGAGTTCGGTGGCCCGGACCGCGCTGTGCAGCTGGTCGGCGATCCGCGGGCCGATGATGGGCGCGGTCACGGAGGGTCGGGTGAGCAGCCACGCGAGTGCGAGTTCGCCGGGCGGTGTGCTCAGTTCGGCAGCCAGCTCCTCGTACGCCTGCACCTGGTCACGATGCTGCTCGAGGGTCTGCGCCGCGCGGCCTTCGAGCCGGCGTACGCCCTGCTCCTGCCGGGCGATCACACCGCCCAGCAGGCCACCGTGCAGCGGCGACCAGGGGATCACGCCGAGGCCGTAGTGCTCGGCGGCCGGCAGCACCTCCAGCTCGACCGTGCGCGCCATCAGGTTGTAGAGCGACTGCTCGCTGACCAGGCCGAGGTAGTGCCGGGACCGAGCCGCCTCCTGGGCCTGCGCGATGTGCCAGCCTGCGAAGTTGCTGCTGCCGGTGTAGAGGATCTTGCCCTGCTGGACGGCGACCTCGACCGCCTGCCAGATCTCCTCCCAGGGCGTGTTCCGGTCGATGTGGTGGAACTGGTAGAGATCGATGTAGTCCGTCTGCAGCCGGCGCAGACTGGCGTCGAGGGCCCGTCGGATGTTGAGGGCCGAGAGCTTGCCGTTGTTGGGCCAGGGGTCCATGTCGCCATACAGCTTGGTGGCGAGCACCGTACGCTCCCGACGCCCGCCGCCGGTGGCGAACCAGCGGCCGATGATCTCCTCGGTGTGTCCGCGATGGTCGGCGCCGCCGTACGCGTTGGCGGTGTCGAAGAAGTTGATGCCGAGCTGATGCGCGGTGTCCATGATCGCGTGCGCATCGGGTTCGGAGGTCTGCGGGCCGAAGTTCATCGTGCCCAGGCAAAGGCGGGAGACTGTCAGGCCGGTGCGGCCGAGATGGGTGTACTCCATACCTTCCTGCCTATCACCCGGCCCCAACCCGCGGCATCGTGGCGCCATGTTGCTCAGCCGGTCACGAGCCGGTGCTGAGCGGCGAGCTCCAGGTAGATCTGGGCGTTGGCCACGACCCGGTCGAACTCGCTGTCGTTGAGTTGGCGGCGGACCTTGCCGGGCACGCCGGCCACCAGCGACCGGGGCGGGATGACAGTGCCTTCCAGCACCACGGTGCCGGCGGCGACGAGCGAACCTGCGCCGATCCGCGCGCCGTTCAGCACCGTCGCGTTCATGCCGATCAGGCAGTCGTCTTCGATGGTGCAGCCATGCACGACCGCGGCGTGCCCGACCGACACACCGGACCCGATCCGGGTGGGGAAGCCGTAGTCGGTGTGCACCACGACGTTGTCCTGCAGGTTGCTGCCGGCGCCGAGCGTGATCTGGTCCATGTCGGCGCGGACCACCGCACCGTAAAAGACGCTGGCGGTGGCCTCGATCGTCGCATCGCCGATCACCGTCGCGGTCGGCGCCAGCCAGGCGTCGGGATGGATGGTCGGTCGGTGGCCGTCATACGGCAGCACCAACGGCGCGTGCGGTGCGTTCATGGAAGTCATCCTCGCACTGCCTGTCCGGGTGGGGAGGACAGTGTGATGGAGGTACGGACTGCGGTCGGGACCAAAGTCCTGAGAGTCCTGGTCGATCGCCTCTCAGGACACCAAGGGCACTGCTGGCACGGTCGAAGGTAGCCAGGCGATGCTGGAGGAGGACGAGATGGAATCGGGACGACCGCAGACCATCGCGGTGGGTGTCGACTCCTCACCGGAATCGCTGGCGGCGGCGAGGTTCGGGGCCAAAGCAGCGGAGCTGCGAGGTCTCAGCCTGACGCTCTGCCACGCAGTGTGCCCGCCGGCGACAACGGCGTCGTCGGCGTGGCAGCTCGCTCGGGTGCAGTCCCAGTTGCGGATCGCCCCGAGCGTGGTGGTGCACACGGTGCTGGATCAGCTGGCGCCGGCCGTCCTGCTGAAAGAGGTCGGGGACGACGCAGCCATGCTGGTCGTCGGGCGGCGGCGGACCGATCGTCCCGAGCACAGCATTCTCGGCAGTCTCGCGGCGCAGTTGGTGGCTTCGGTGCACAGGCCGCTGGTCGTGGTTCCGGCCGGCTGGACTCCGCCGCCGTGGACCACTCGGCCGGTGATCGTCGCGCTCGATGCGACGACCGACGCCGACGAGGTCCTCGCCTACGCCTGCGAGGAAGCGACTCGGTGGCAGGCCCCGCTGGTGGCCACCCATGTGGTCGGTCCGTCGACGGTCGGCGAGCCTGAGCTGTCGCGCCGGGCCCTGCACGAGTTGCTGGCCGGCTGGAAGCAGGACTATCCGGATCTCACGATCGACGTCGACGTGCTGACCGGGGAGCCGGACAACGCCATCATCGAGGCATCGCGGCGAGCCAGTCAGCTGGTCGTCGGCAGCCCCCGCCATCCCCAGCGGCGGCGCGGCTGGACCGACTCGGTCTCGCGTACGGCGGTGCGCTGGACGCATTGCCCGCTGGTGGTCGTGCCCCGCAACGACTGAGCTGGTCAGGCGCGCCAGGCGGTGCCGAAACAGACGAACGGACTCGGCTCGTCGACTGTGGCCGCAGCGGTGCACAAGGCTTCGGCAGCGTTGGCGCCGCGCACCAGTTCGCGGTGGTAGCTGGTCATGATCTGGGCCGCGGTGTCGTCGTGCACGCGGGCGACTCCGGCGACCACACTGGCCGTGCCCAGTTGCAGCAGGACACTGGCCAGGCCGAGGGTCTCGGTCGCTCGCGCCGTGCTCTGCCCGGCATCGCAGGCCGACAACACGACGTGCTCGGGGAGCAGCGGGCGCTGATCCAGTTCGTAGGCGAAGAGCGGGCCCCCGGCCAACGACAGTGAGGAGAACATCGGGTTCTCCCTGCGATGGACACCGTGGGCAGCGACGTGCACGAGGCGGCAGCTGGCCATCGCCCCCAGCAGATCGGCCGGGGTTGCCTCGGCGAGGTCGTGGACATCGGCCAGCGAATGCCAGGTGAGCGCCACCTGCTCGGCCTCTTCGCGGGAGCGGGCCAGCCCCGGGCCGGCTACCGCGGTCAGCGCCCACCGGCTTCCTGGCTCCCCCTGCGCTGACTTCCCGTGCACCGACTTCCCGTGCGCTGACTCACCGTCGGCGAGTCTGGCCCGGCCGCGCAGCCAGCCACTCATCGACGGCGTGACCGTCACCGGTCGGCCGGCCAGTGGCGGCAACAGCGACCACGGCAGAGCCAGCAGGCTGCCTGGCGGGCTGATCACCATCGGCCGGTCGTCGCCGGCGAGCGCCGGGGCGAGCAACTGCCCGAGCTCGGCGGCACCATGACGCAAGGACTTGGTGACGGCTGCCGTCATGGCTGTGGGCAGGCCGGAGCCGGCCAGCACGTCCAGGTCGGCCGACAGCCGTCGCTGCCAGCGGTGGACGGTGTCGGCAGGGGAGAGTTCCAGCAGCCGCAGCCGGCCGTCGGGGCTGCTGGTCACGGCACCGAGCCGTCCTCGGTGCTCGATGATGGTGACCAGGTGACAGCCATCCGCGGCGGCCGCGGCCCGCAGTTCGCGGACTGATGCGGGACGATGCCAGGCCCGGCTGCCGCTGTTCAGCCACGACCGGGTACGCAACTGCGCCTGCAGGTCGGCGACCTGCCGCAGGGCCGGCGACACGGCGGCTCGTCGCGTACCCGCCGTTGCCAGCGGTCGGGCGCCGCTGTGGGCAGGTCGCCGACCTGCAGGCGCAGT
>JASGEZ010000160.1:0-2960 GCA_047605905.1 Microlunatus sp. | reverse complement strand
GCATACTGACCCACTCGCATCGTGTCCCAGATCTCCAGGTCCGCGCCGATGGTCGCAAGCCGTTCGGTGATCGCCGACTCGACCTTGGGGGACCACAGTGCTGACTCCTGCAACGGCGCTCGCGCCGAACCCAGGCTCCGGGTCAGCACCGACCACGCCTGCCGGGCAGCTCCCGGTTTGGCGATGACGTGCAACCGGTACGGCGTCTCCGGCCGCCCCTGTCCAGGTCGGCCGACGAGGACGACATGGACGTTCTCAGGCCCCAGCCGAGCACACAGATGGTCGAGGATGCCGCCCACCACCACCTGTTTGCCGAAGCTTCGCGGCTCCGTCTCGGTGGCGGTGACAAGCACCACCGAGCGCACGGCATCGGTCGAATCGATAGTCATGACTCACCCAGTTCTCTGGACGACAGCACGGCGGTTGCGGGTGGGACGGTCCGGCAGCACCGAACGCACGACGCCCGACAACTCGGATCGGGCGAAAATCAGGCTTGCCCCGGCCAAGGCGGCCCCAGTGGCGAGCGACAACAGCACGAGGGAGCCGAGCCCACCTGTGGGCAGCAATGCGCGGGCACCGAAGCCGACCGCGGCCGTGGTGGCGGCGACCGCAAGGGCCGGCGCCACCGTCCGGGCCAGCACTGCCACTCGAACGTCGAGGACCCGGTGGACCAGCGCCAGCCGCGCAACCGCATAGGCGAAGTTGAAGACCAGGTGAACGGCGGCCACCCCGATCAGCCCCCACGTCGGGGCCAGCACGAACATCACGATCGTCACGCCGGTGGCAGGGATGTCCAGCCACAACAGGACTCTGAGTCGACCAAGCACTGCGAAGACATCCCCGCTGGCCCAGCCCACCGACATCAGTCCGAGACTGACCGAGATCAGCATCATCGGCAACACCGCCGGATCCCACTGAGTCGAAAAGATCACCGGAACGGCGTCGCGGGCGACGACTGCCAGCGCCACGCCTACCCCGAGACCGTAGATCGACAGCAACCTCGTCGCCCGCAGCATCGCCGAGATCAAAGTGTCACGACCGACGGCCAATGCTCGCGCGTACGTCGGCAGGGCGACCATGGAGAATATCCACAAGATGTTCTCGATCCCGAGCTCGGGGAGCTTGTACGCCATCCCGTAGACACCCAGTGCGGTCGCGCCGAGTACTGCCCCCACGACCAAGTAGTCGAATCCCGCCCGCAGCGACCCGAGGGTCCTGATCACCGTTATCTGTCCGCCGAAGCTGAGCAGACTGCGGGCCGTGGGACCGTCGACCCGACCGGGTCTGATCGGCACCAGCGCCCAGAGCAGCAACATGGCGGCGAACTCCGACGCCACGATGCCGAGCGCGATGGTGATAGGGCCACCGACCGTCAGTGCGAGCGGCACCGACACTGCCACTCTGGCGACCGCACGAACGACATCGACCACGGTCCGCTGCCTGAACCGCAGGTCACGCTTGAGGACGGCATCGCTGATCTGGCCCGCGCCACGAAACAGCGGATAGCAAAAGAGCAGCGCGAAGATGCTGTCGTAGGCGGCGGCATCGAAGAGCTGAGCGATCCACGGGGAGAGGGCGATACCGATGCCCGCGATCAGCGCCGAGATCGCCAGGTTCAGGGTCATCGCCGCCCGCGTCCGGCGAGTGATGCCGCGCTCCTGCGCAGTCACTACGGCTGCGCCGACCCCGAGGTCCAGAGCCGCGTCGAGCATCGTGATGATCGTCAATGCTGCCGTGACGACGCCGAAGTCGGCCGGAGTGAGCAACCGGGCCAGCAAGATCGTCAGACCGAGCACCGCCACCTTGTTGCTACCGAATGACAAGGTGGTCCACAAGAATCCGCGCAAGGACGTCCGAGCACCCGATGCCGCAGGTCCACCGCCGGAAATACCGGCCGACAAAGTGGTATTACTTTCGTCGTCGACAGACGTCGAACCCTGTGTCATCAAACAGGCCCCCCGACCGTGATCTGACCGTAACCGGCGTTAACATTGAATTCACAAAGTGCGCGCTGAAGGACCTTGTCCGCGTTCACACGACAGCAAGAGAATCCCTATTGCGCCACGTCGCGCTCCACCGGGGCCCGACGCCGGCCGGGCAAGCTGTCGGTAGGACAGCCGGGCCAACGGCAACAACCTTCACTCCCCGAGTGAAAATAAAGTTAGCACGGCGGACTACCACCCGACCAGCCAACTCCCCAATGCGACGCAGGTCACATCAATTCTGTGAAAGCCATTATCATATTGCTCCTGTGACAAACCTGTCATGATTCTGTGAATATCCAGTGACGAGGTCCTTGAAACTGGCGTTGGACTGAGACGCGAGTCACATATTCGGCCTTTTTGAATTTCTCCGCTATCGTGCTCTAGGCTTTGAATTGATTCTGCGGCCTCACCGCCGCTTCCAGTCTCATCGGGGGGAGTGACTGAAAAGGTGAGCACATTTCGGCGTCCATTGGCCTGTGCGCATCTGTCGAGTTCCAGACAGCCATCGACTTCGGCCGGCTCAGGGGCGGAGCGTGCGTCATGAGGGTCCTGACCGTTCTCGACGCCTACCGGCTAGGCGGGGCCGAGACGCTGATCGCCCAGCTCGGACGGGTGTCCGGCGTTGCCGGTCTCGAGTTGGACGTGATCAGCCTGCATGGCCCGTCACCGGAGCTGTCAAAGCTGGAGCCACTGCTGCTGGAGGCCGGCTTGGAGCCGCGCTACCTGCACCTGACCCGGACCGTCGATCCCGCCGGCTTCCGCCGTCTGGTCAGCTATCTCAAACAGTCTCGTCCGGACGTGGTGCACGCGCACCTTGAGATGTCGATGACGCTCGCCATCCCCGCCGCCCGGCTGGCCGGGATACCCGCGGTAGGAACCTTCCACCACGTGCATCGCCCATTGTCCGGCCGGGCATCGGCACGGGAGCGGCTGGCGGTCGAGGTCGCCTCCCGCAGCCAGGCAGCGATCTTCGTG
>JASGEZ010000159.1:0-4721 GCA_047605905.1 Microlunatus sp. | reverse complement strand
CGGTCACGAACGGCGTTGCCAACGGACCCACCCCGTAGGTCGGCTCGTACCGTCAGAGTTCGCCCCATCGGTGGCTGACGGTTCGTGTGCTGAGGTCCAGGGTGCACAGGTCGGGAGTCCGCAGCTTTGTCCAGGCACTCAGATCGGGCTCGTGGCCAGTGATCTCAGAGATCAGCAGCGTCCAGGCCGTGCCGTGTCCAACCAGGACGAGATCGTCACGCTCCTGGTGGAGGAGTTGGTCGACAGCTTCACTGATGCGTCGACGGGTCTCATCGAGTGGCTCCCAGCCGGCGAGCGGGCTCATCCGGCCGACTGAACGCAGGCACCGTCATCGTCGCCGGCGCAGACTGAGCGGCAGGTCGCAGGGGCCGTGTCATCGAGATCAGGCCGCACGACCGGTCGGCGCTGGCCGACGGTGCAACCGCCGTCTTGCGGTGGGCAGAACCAACCGTGTGGGGCGAGACGGGTCGCGAACACGTCGTCCGTGAAGCATTGGCGTGTCGGCTGCTGGCAGACTCACCGGTCGCCCTGCCGAGGCTGCTCGCCTCCGATCCGGACGGTTCGGTTGCCGGCGGGCCGGCCAACCTGCTGAGCTGGATCCCGGGCGTCTCCCGGCTGGATCCATTGAGTCCGGCATCGGTGAGTGAGCTGGCGCGGGCCGCCGTTGCCATCCATGGTCACGAGTCCCGGCGAGTCCCCGGCGAGCCTCCGGCCACCGACCTTCTCCTACCGCGTACCGAGCGATCTGCAGGTTCCCTGGTGGACTCAGCGGCCGGCCTTGTGGCGACGCGCGATCGAGCTGTGGCGTGTCGACGAGCCGTCGACGGCTCACGGCCTCATCCATCGCAACTTTCATCTCGGGAACGTGTTGTGGGACGCAGAGAGGCTGTCCGGGATCATCGACTGGGCCGAGACCTCGTGGGGGCCGCCCGACCTCGACGTTGCTCATATGTGCTCGGACTTCGCGATGCTGCACAGCGTGGCCGACGCTGTGGCGTTTCGTAGCGCCTATCTGGATCAGGGCGGCAAGGTGGATTCCGATGCCGACGCTGCGCGCTACTGGATGGTGAGCGATATCCTCGACTTCCTCCCCGATCCCGCCCACATCCTCCCGGGGTTCGCCGGCGGCCGCCCCGATCTCACCGCCGACAACGTACGGATCGGGCTCGAAGACCTGCTGGAACTCACGCTCAGTTGGGGCTGATGCGGGCGGCTAGAATCCGCCACCAAGCATGCCGCCAGCTGCGTCCCCCATATCGGGCGGACCATCTCGCGTAAAAGTTTGCGGTAGGGGTCTCAAGGCGAACTGGCCACCGGCGTCTGTCTTTCCACAGCGTGTGCAGACCGACACCGGCCGGGCGGCTTCAACGTCATCGAGCCGCTGCATCTCTGTCTGCCACGTGTGCCGTCCGAGGCGGCACGCAAGCGGCTTGCTCATTCCCGAGACGCTAGCGACAACCCGGGTATGGAGCCACGAACAAATTACGGACAAGTTCGCCGTCGAGTGTTCATGCTGGTCAGCGGGAGGTGAAGGCACAGGAATACCGTGGTCCGGGTGAGCACACCGCCGGCCACGTCCTATGAGACCAAGGAGTTGTCGGCCGCGACGTGGCCGGACTTCGAGCGGCTGTTCTCTCGTGGCAATGGCTGGGATCACTGCTGGTGTGTGGCGTTCCAGCTGTGCAACCGGCCGCGGTCTCGCACCAGGGCCGAAGCCGGAATCCGCAATCGTCGTTACAAGCAGGAGTTGCTGGAGCAGGGGCAAGCGCACGGAATTCTCGTCTATTCCGCGGGAGAACCGGTCGGCTGGTGCCAGTACGGCCCGCGCACCGAGCTACCTGTTTCGGCCGATCCCGATTCGGCGGAGACGGGGTGGCGAGTGACGTGCTTCGTCGTTGACCGGAGGTATCGCCGCCGCGGCATCGCCGGGTTGGCGCTCCGGGCCGCGTTGGATTCCATCCGCCGCCAAGGGGGCGGCGTGGTGGAGGCTCAACCGATCGCTGCCTGGACGTACGGCCCGACCGGCACCGATCATCCGGTCTGGGTGGACGACGTGGGTGCCGTCGCTCCCGCACATGGGAGCTTCGGCAACGTTTCGACCTGTGGCACTGTTTCGATGTTCGAGAAGGAGGGCTTCCACCCGGTGAGTGTGGTCGATGGTCGAGCCTCCACGAGGGTTCGTGCCATGGGGGCTGAGGGCTATCGCGTGAGGATGCGCAAGCTCGTGTGAGTATGGCCTACCTGCTACGCCGTGCCACCGCGTCAGCATTGCTGAGAGGACCCGGTATCTACGCCTTCGAGATCCCTGCTCGCTTGCAGGCAGAGGTCCGTCGCCGTGACCCGGGTGCCGATGCTTGGCTGACCGGCCTGCCGACGATCTGTCGGGAATTGAGCGAGCGATGGCAACTGAACATCGCGGGTGAGCCGGCGGCTGGCTCGGTTTCGCTGGTCGTTCCGGTACGTCGTCCCAACGGCTTGGCCGCGCTGAAGCTGATCAGCCCGACGGTCGACGCGGGCCAAGAGGCTGCTGCCTTGCGAGCCTTCGACGGGCACGGTGCTGTCCGTATGTTCGACGCCGACCTGGATCGCCAGGCTCTCCTGCTGGAGTGGCTTGAAGGGCCGACCTTGGCAACGCATCCCGACGTCGCCGAGGCGATCGGCATTGCCGGTGGCGTAGCTCGGCGATTGGCAGAGACTCCTGCGCCAGCCGGCGTTCGAACGCTCAGTGGAGATGCCGCCGGGTGGATCGAGTTGTTGCGCCGACAGCACACCATCGCGCGCGGCAGTGGGGTAGCGGCACCGGAAGACCTGTTCGCACTCGTTGTGGAGATCGTCCGACACCTCGGTGATGACGGGACGACGACCTTGACTCATGGGGACCTGAGCTTGTCGAACATCGTGCGGGCTGACACTGATCGTTTGGGTGGCGATCGACCCCTACTTCGTCGCCGGGACGGTGGCGAATGAGGCCCACACCGTGATTCGCAGCCACCTGCCAACCCTGTTGTCCAGCGGAAGCCCGAGCAGCCTGTTGCGCGAATGGACGGCTGAGTTCTGCGACGCTGCCGGGGTCGAGGTGGATCAGGTGCAACGGATCTCGCTGGCCCGCTACCTTGCCTCGTACTACTGGGAGGCTCAGAACAGCGGCGACCCGGACAACGTGGAGAATCTGCGTCGCGGCCTACTCCTCACGGCGAATCAGGTGTGACTTCGTCGCGCAATGTCTCGCAGGCCCCGGAGAGGGCAGTGGCCTCTTCGAGAACCGCTAGTGCCTTTGCCTGCCACGTGAGTTCTTCTTGGACGTTCGGATTCATCGAGTCGTCCGGCAGCGATCGGAAGGTGCCGGCGTCCGCTGCGTACGACACCTTCTCGTAGGCGGCAGCGATGGCTCGATCCGAAGCCCATAGGGGACTTCGGTCCGCGCCGGGATTGGCAACCGCGCCGACGGCATAGCGGACGCAGGCCACGTCGTCTTCGTCAATGTCGCTGCGGGCATCGAGATCGACCAGGCGGGCCGTCAGGTCTTGGGTTCCGCCGGCAAGCACGGCCCACCCAGCTGCGATGGACTCCAGCAACTCCGTCTTGTCCGAATCCCGACGCACCAGGCGTTCCGCGCAGGCGAGTGCGAACGCGGCCTGCCGCGCTGGTTCCAGGGCAGAGACGCGAGTCTGCAGCGCTGCCCAAGGGGCGGAATCGGCGGCCATCACGACACCCTGCCGTCGGTGAGCCAATCACGGTAGAGCAGTTCGGTCGGCAAGCGCTGCGCCAGGGCTTCCCAGGTCCTGAGCCACTCTTGGCGAATGCTCGTCGGGGGCCACGGACCGGCGCGCAACTCGGGAGGGATGAGCGGGTCCGGTCGAAGTGCCTGTTCCAGTTCCTCGGCGAGGACGAGTTGAGCCACAAGGACTGCCTCGGTATCCGTCGCATCCAGGAGGGAGTCCCGAGAGAGCGTCTCCTCGAGCACCCCGTATCCGGCGATGATCTCGTCGGCCGGCCACAGCATTTCCGCAAGTGCCACCGGGTCGGTCTCGCCTCTGACATCAACGTCGAGGGCAGCCGCTTGCACAAGGTGTATGCGCTGCGCGTCGTCGAGCATCGCCGCAAGATCGTGCGGGCTGAGGAAGAGGCCGGTGGACACGGGCGCGGCACCGGCATCGACGAGGGTCCGGCGGATCAGGTCACGCGTCGGGCGCTCGGCTTCCGGGACGCTGACTGCGAGAAGGCGCCAGCGCTGGTCCCACGGCGCCAAGCCCCGATCCTGGGCGAGGGCCAGGGTGAGTGCGAGACGATCCCGGCGCAGACGCGTACGCCCAAGGTCGGTCGGTGAGATCGAGCCCCGCCGTCCCCGACCTGTCTGCACGATCTCGCCTGCGGCCGCCATGCGGCGCAGGCAGAGCCGTAGCGCCTGGTCTGCCAGGCCCGCGGCGTTCGCGGTGTCGTAGAGGAGGTCCAGCCCGACCGCACCGTCCATCGGAAGGAATGCCTCGACGATCGTGCGTGGCGTGATCGCCGGATGCTCGACGTTCATCCCACGGCCTTGCCGCCGAACGCAGTCCAGTACTGGTCGCCGACATGTCCGCGCTCCTCATCCTCGAACCCGGTGTCGAGGTCTCACTACACTTCCGACGCCACCGCCGACCTGACGGCCATGAGCGCCAAGGATGTGCCTGTGTTGCTCATGCTTGGTGAGCACGACCGCAATGTCGATGTCGATGAGACGG
>JASGEZ010000158.1:0-63329 GCA_047605905.1 Microlunatus sp. | reverse complement strand
GGTTTATTCATCACCCCCCCCCGTCGGCTGGATGGGGAGTGTCGGCGGGCTCGATTAGGGTGACCGCCGTGAGTGAATCCGTACCCCATCGCAATCTGCTGGCGGCCAGTGGCGCGGGCCCGCGGCCGACCCTGCTGCCGGATCTCGGCCCGGTCCTGCCCGCTGACGCCGATCACGGTGCCCTGGTTGCCGCTGCGGTGGCGGCCCCGGCGGCCAGCCTCGCCTGGGCGATGCTCGCCGAGGAGGCGCTGACCGAGCGGACCAGCGAGGCGGATGTCCGGGCGTACGCATTCGCCCGAACCGGCTATCACCGCGGTCTGGACGCGCTCCGCAGGGCGGGCTGGAAGGGTGCCGGACCGATCCCGTACGAGCACGAAGCCAACCGCGGATTCCTGCGCGCGCTCTGGTCTTTGGCCCGGGCGGCGCAGCGGATCGGGGACACCGAGGAATTCGACCGGTGCGCGCAGTTTCTCCGCGATTCCACCGAGACCGGTTACCAGGCTCTGAGCAGCGCATTCACACCTGGCTGAGGGTCGCTACAGTGTCGCAGTAAGAGTCCCTGCGGCAATGAATGCCCAGGGACTTCACTGCTGAGTTGAAGGCGGCGATCACATGCCGGGCATTGTGGTGATGGGAGCCCAGTGGGGCGACGAAGGCAAGGGCAAGGCAACCGACGAGCTGGGTGACCGGGTCGACTATTGCGTGCGCTACTCGGGCGGCAACAACGCCGGACATACGGTCGTCGTCGGGGGTGAGAGGTACGCACTGCACCTGCTCCCGTCCGGGATCTTGAACCCCACCTGCATCCCGGTGATCGGCAACGGTGTCGTCGTCGACCTCGATGTGCTGTTCACCGAGATCGACGGACTGCGGGCGAGGGGGGTCGAGGTCCCTACCCTGCTGGTGTCGGCGAACGCGCACATCATCGCGTCCTACCACCAGACCATCGACAAGGTCACCGAGCGGTTCCTGGGCAAGGCCAAGATCGGCACCACCGGTCGCGGCGTCGGCCCGGCGTACTCGGACAAGGTCAACCGGATCGGTCTGCGGATCCAGGATCTGTTCGACGCCTCCATCCTGCGACAGAAGGTCGAGGCCTCGCTGGACCAGAAGAACCATCTGCTGGTGAAGGTCTACAACCGGCGGGCACTCGATCCGGTGCAGGTCACCGAGCATCTGCTCTCGCACGCCGAGCGGATCGCGCCGCACGTTGCCGATGTCAGCCGGGTGCTCAATGCGGCACTGGACGAGGACAAGGTCGTGCTGTTCGAGGGTGCCCAGGCCCACCACCTCGACGTCGACCACGGCACCTATCCGTACGTGACCTCGTCCAACCCGATCGCCGGCGGCGCCTGTGTGGGTGCCGGGGTCGGCCCGACCCGGATCAACCGGGTGATCGGCATCGCGAAGGCGTACACCACCCGGGTCGGCGAGGGCCCGATGCCGACCGAGCTGTTCGACGCCGACGGTGACCAGCTGCGCGAGATCGGGGCGGAGTTCGGCACCACCACGGGACGCAAGCGGCGCTGCGGCTGGTTCGATGCGCTGGTGGTCGAGGCGGCCAGCCAGGCGAACGGATTCACCGACATCTTCTTGACCAAGCTGGATGTGCTGACCGGCTGGAAGCAGATCCCGATCTGCGTGGCGTACGACGTGAACGGTGTCCGGCACGACACCCTGCCGGTCAGCCAGTCCGACTTCCACCACGCGACGCCGATCTATGAGTTCCTCGACGGCTGGACCGAGGACATCAGTGGTTGCCGCACCTTCGACGAACTGCCGAAGAACACCCAGGCGTACGTCAACCGGATCGAGGAGCTCTGCGGTGCGCGGATCTCCGGGATCGGAGTGGGCCCCGGTCGCGAGCAGTCGATCGTGATCAACAGCCTGATCTGATCCCACCCCTACAATCCGTGCATGCAGCGCAAAGCCACCTCGCAGGATGTCGCCAATCTCGCCGGAGTGTCCCGCAGCGCTGTCTCACTGGTGCTGAACGGCCGTGGGGACGGCAACATCGCGGCGGACAAGCAGGCGCTGATCATCGAGGCCGCCCGCAAGCTGAACTACACGCCGAATGCCGTGGCGCTCAGCTTGCGGTCCCGCCGCAGTTCCACGATCGGGATCGTCACCGACGCGATCGCCACGTCGGCGTTCGGTGGTCGGCTGCTGCAGGGTGCCGGCGAAGTGGCCATCGCCCGGGGCTTCTTGACGATGGTGATCGACACCCGCTGGGACAAGGAGCGGGAGCGGCAGGCGTACGACACCCTGCAGAACCGACAGGTCGACGGCTTCCTGTTCGCTGCGCTGGGATTGCGTCGCTATCAGCCGCCGTCGCTGCTGCGCGGGATCCCCAGTGCGCTGGCGAACTGCTTCGACGACGCCGACTCGGTCCCGGCGTTCATCCCGGACGAGGTGACCGGCTGCCGGACCGTCACGCAGCATCTGATCGATCAGGGCCATCGCGACATCACGTTGCTCACCGGGACGAGTGATGTCATTGCCAGTGGGTTGCGTGAGCAGGGTTTCGTCGAGGCGATGACGGGCGCCGGCCTGAGTGTGGGCGAGCCGGTCCTCGGGGGTTGGGAGATCGACAAGGGGTACGCGGCAGCTATGCACGTGCTCGCCGAGCGTGACACTCGCCCGACCGCCATCGTGTGCACCAATGACCGGTCCGCCGTCGGCGTGCTGCTGGCGGCCGCCCAGTTGGGTTTGTCAGTGCCCCGGGATCTCTCCGTGGTCGGCTACGACGACGATGAGAACGTGGCTCCCTGGCTGGTGCCGGCCCTGACCACGGTCCGGCTGCCGCACCGTGAGATGGGGGAGCGGGCGATGCAGGTGGTGCTCGATGCCGCGCTGGATCCGGCCCGGACGCCGACCTCCCCGGTCGTACACGACGGCAGTCCCCGACCCCGCGTGCTGCTGGAGTGCCCCTTGGTAATGCGCGACTCCGTCGCCCCGCCCCGCTAGGCACGACCTTCGGCCACGTCCGACCAGTCCGTCCCCGCTGTCCGGCAATTTCCGCCCACGGGCGGCATTTCGGCGTGGAACCGGCCGGACTGCGCCGTAATTCTCATCCATGGGTGGAATTTGTGGCGGAGGGCCGACGTTCTGGTGCCCAATCAGCGCCCATGGATGAAAATTGCCGGGCTGAGTCAGCGCCGGACGCGGGTCAGTTCCCCAGCGCCCAGACCTGATAGTCGTCGGAGGAGTCGATCTCCCAGCGGCTGGTCTCGGTGGGGTAGTGCCGGGTGGTGGTCGAGGGTCCGTCGCCATACGCTTCGATGATCGAGCCGTCGACCAGGATCCGGCCCGGACCGCTGGTGCGGACGACCTGATCCCGGAAACCCGCCGCCGGATCGGTCAGCACCAGTTCGACGGGTCCCGCGGCAACGATCTCGAACGCATGGGCCGAGATCGTCCCGGCCTCGTCCGGCTCCAGGAGCTCTGTCCGCAACCCGCTCAGCTCGGCGGCGGGCCTGCTCACCAGGACGTCGCCGTCGAGCAACAGTTCGCGCGGGAAGGTCAGCACCCCGGCCCAGCCCGCATCCTCGATCTGGGTGGGGGAGCGATGCGGTCCCTCCCAGGCCCAACCCCACAGCAGCACCCGATCCGATTCGACCAGCACCTGGGGCGCATAGAAGGTGTCGCCGTCATCCACGGTGCCGCCGGCCCGGGCCACGAATCTGAGCCCTTCGCCTTCCCCGGCGACCAGGTCGCCCACCAGATAGCGCACTCCGAAGAGTTGGTAGTAGGCGTCCAGCTGGCGCCACAGCGAGATGATGAGCACCCAGCTGTCGCCGATCCGGAAGAGGTTCGGGCACTCCCAGATGTTCGCCGGAGCCACCGACGCGGCGACCGGGTCGTCGATGGTCAGCAGCGGCCCGAGGAAGGTCCAGGAGTTCAGGTCGTCGCAGGAGTAGAGCAGCAGCTGCGGTGAACCGTACGGGTGTCCCGCGCCCTGCACCGCGTACCGCTTCCCGCTGTGAGTGAAGACGAACGGGTCGCGGACCTCCGCGATCGACGGGTCGTCGGGATTGCCGATCTTGCCGACCGGGTCCGGGACCCAGCTCTGCAGCTCACGGTCGCTCCGGGCGAGGCCGACCACGGCATTGTGCGGTCCGTCGCTGACTGCCGTGTAGACCGCGGTCGGTACGCCGTCGTCGTCGACGATGCAGCCCGACCAGCAGCCCTGCGCGTTGATGGTGCCTGGGGTGGGCGCAAGAGCGATCGGCTCATCCGTCCAGCGGAGCAGGTCGGGGGAGCTTGCGTGGCCCCAGTGGATGTTGCTGTGGACCGGGCCGTCCGGATTGTGCTGGTAGAAGACGTGATAGGTCCCGTCGATCCGGCACAGCCCGTTCGGGTCGTTCAGCCAGCCGTTGGGGGGCTGAACGTGTAGCCGGGTCCGGACGAGGGCTTCGTGGTCCAGCGCAGGTGCTTGTCCCTGGTTCGGAGCAGATGCTTGTCGCAGGGTCACTTGATCACGCCCGCGAGCGGGGCCAGGGCGATGCGAGGCAGGCCGTGAATCAAGGGCCCGTGAACCGAAGGCATCGTGCAATTTCTCCTTGCTGCAATGGTGATCAGGACCGAACCCGGGTCGGTGAAGGTCCGTAGAGGATATCGGCAATCGGCGAGACGGGAGGCAGTGCCGGTCGATCCACCCGAACTCGGATCTCGATCGTGTGGATGCGTGCGGTGCCCTCACCGGCGAACAGTCCGAATCGGCCGCTCGGCGGCCGGTAGATGCGGGTGCTGAGCACCACCGACCGGTCGAGGTTGGCGACACACAGATCATGGTCGACGACGATCTCGAGTGTGTGCACTCCCCGGTCGAGCACGCAGGGACGCTCGAGTTCGACGGCGAACGGCACATCCCCGGAGATCTCCCACTGCGCATCGCCATGTTGCCGTCTGGGCCAACGGTCGAAGACCATTCGGCGGCGCTTGGGTTCGAGCCGGATGACGTAGCCTTCGTCACCGTCCTCACCAGCCCGGAGCAGCACACCGAACTCAGTGGTTCCGGGCTGGACTTCGAAGCTGAGGGTCGCACAGAAGGTCGCGGGCAGGTCCTCGCGGGAGATCACCGACTGGTAGCTGTCGGGTGTGTCGAGCAGGATCGGTCCGGGCGCGATCGGAGTCGATGCGCCCTGCTCGATGGCATCGAAACCGATGGAGAGCGGCTGGTCGAAGCTGGTCACCAGCTCGGCGGGCAGACCCAAGGCGAGGGTGCCGTCGGCGTTCTGGCGAGCCTCCAGCACCGACATGGTGCCGGCCCATTGCCAGGCTCCGTCGTCGTGATCTCCGTCGCGGCTGGCGATCCAGCCGAAGAAGAACCGACGGCCGTCGCGCTCGGCCGATTTGGCCGCGTAGTAGGCACGCCCGTCGATCGTGTCGTGCTCGGGCACCTGCCAAGGACCGTGCAGGGTGGGCGCCATCCGATACCGGGTGGTGAACGATTCGGAGAACTCCGACCAGACGAGATACCACCACGGGCCCCACTGGAAGACCTCGGGACACTCGTGCGCGATGTAGCGACGCGGATCCCAGAACGGTTCGGCCGGCTCCCAGTGGACCAGGTCGGAGGAGATGCACTGGGCGATCAGACCCCGGCGGCGCGCCGGACCGGCCACATGGCGGGCCGCGATCAGCATCCGCCACACGTCGGCCGCGGGATCGTGAAAGACGTACGGGTCGCGCCAGTCGGCGGTCTCGTAGCAGTCCGGCGGGCCGAAGGCGTGGTCCGGGTGTCGTTGCCAGGTCGCCATGCCGTCGGTGCTGGTGGCGTGCATGACGAGTTGCAGCGGCAGCCCGTCGGCTCCCAGCCGCTTCGGGTTCTGACCGGTGTAGAACAGGTGATGCACGCCGGCCTCGTCGCGCACGATGCTGCCGGTGTAGGCGTTGAAGTCGGGAGCCTCCACGGAGCCTGCCGCGAGCGCTTCACCCCGGTCGTCGAAGTGGACCAGGTCCGCAGTCGTCACCAGATGCCACGGCGTGCCTGGTTTGGGCTCGCGGCGTACCTCGTGGAGGTAGTAGAGCCGGAACAGTCCGTCGGACTGCCACGGGATGATGTCGCCGACCCAGGCGTTCTCGGGCCGGAAGAAGACTGGCGTACACATGGATGGTGACGGTCCTCCTCACCTGGTTGGTCAGGGCTGGTCGGGGAGTCCGAGCCGCCAGATCCGCAGCCTCGCGCCACCCTCGATGCGCCAGCGAGAGCTTGGGGTCGGGTACGCCCGCAGAGTCTGCGGGGGAGCGTCGGGGACGAAGACTTCGATGATGCTGCCGTCCACCAGGATCCGCGTGCCCGCGGATCGATCGCCGGGGATGTCCACGACGACCTCGGAATCCCCGTCGGTCTGCAGGATCAGCCGCAGGCCGGTCGAGGTGTCGCCGATCTCAGCCTCGATCTCGATCTCGAAGGACCGTTGCGCGTCGATCCCGACAGCCGGGTCCAGAAGCTCTCGGCGAAGTCCGACCAGCTCGGCGGCAGGTTGCGACAACAGCACGCCGTCGACCAGTCGAAGCTCCCGCGGAAAGGTCAGGGCACCGGTCCAGCCGGCTGCTGCGATCTCGTCCTCCGAGCGACCGAGATCCTTGGTCCAGCCCCACAGCAGTCGCCGCTCCCCATCGGTCAGCACCTGTGGTGCGTAGAAGCTCGGGCCGACATCCACCGGGCAGCCCGAGGAGGGGTGGAAGCGCAGACCGTCCCCGTCCTGCTCCAGCTGCCCGATCAGGGCGAACACCTGGCCGTGCTCGTGCCGGTTCGGCTCGATCCTGAGCGGAGAGGCCAGCAGCACCCACCTGCCGTCCAACTCGAACAGATTCGGGCACTCCCAGACACTGCAACCGGCGTACCCGGCTGCGACGGAATCCTCGAAGGTCAGCAGGTCGCCGAGGAAGGTCCAGTCGCGCAGGTCGTCGCAGCCGTAGAGGAAGATCCGGGGCGTGCCGTAGGTGATGCCGCCGCCCTGGACGGCGTACCGATGTCCCTCGAAGGTGAACAGATACGGATCGCGGATCCCGATCCCACGCGGCTGGTCGGAGTTCGCGAGAACGGAGTCCTCCTGCACCCAGGAGGTGCCGGATCGATCGCTCGTCGCCAGCACCACACCGGTGTAAAGGGTGTGGGTGATGGCGGTGTAGACCGCGGTCGGAGTGCCGCCCTCGTCCACCAGGCAGCCGGAGAAGCAGCCCCTCTCGTCCGGCCCGCCCGCCCGGGGCACCAGGGCGATCGGCTCCTGGTGCCAACGGACGAGATCGGTCGAGCTGACGTGGCCCCAACAGATGTCGGCATGCACCGGGGCGTCCGGGTTGAACTGGAAGAACACGTGGTATCGACCGTCGATGACGGCCAATCCGTTCGGGTCGTTGATCCAGCCTTGATCCGGACGCCCATGCAGGGCCGGAAATGACGGGTCGGGGTGGTTCACGGGCTCACTCACTCCTGCTGACCTTTGGTGTGGCCTCGGGCTACTTGCCGACGCCGGCGGTCAGGCCCTCCCGCAGCGGCTTCTGCCCGAAGACGAAGACGATCAGCGCGGGAATCATGGAGAGCACCACGCCGGCCAGAACCGTCGAGATGCTACCGGTGCCGAGATTGCCCTGCAGTGTCACCAAGCCGAGCGGCAGGGTGAAGTTCT
The DNA here is from genome assembly GCA_047605905.1 of Microlunatus sp. Taxonomy (GTDB): domain Bacteria; phylum Actinomycetota; class Actinomycetes; order Propionibacteriales; family Propionibacteriaceae; genus Microlunatus. The sequence goes on along the minus strand of JASGEZ010000158.1, from coordinate 55,692 downwards.
GCTCGCTGATCGTCATGATCAATGGTCGGAAGAATTCGTTCCAGTGGTAGTTGAACGCGAGGATTCCGACAATCGCCAGCCCGGGTGTGGCCAGCGGCAGATAGACACTGAAGAACGTACGCCACGGACCTGCCCCGTCGATCTGCGCCGCTTCGGCGAGCTCGGCGGGAAGACCCATGAAGTACTGCCGCATCAAGAACGTGCCGAAGGCGGTCGGCAAGGCCGGCAGGATCAGCGCCAACAAGGTGTCGGCCAGGCCCATGCCGCGGATCAGCATGAACACCGGAACGATCGTCACCTGCATCGGCACCATCATCGTGGCGAGGATGGCTCCGAACAGCAGGTTCTTGGCCCGGAACTCGAATCGGGCGAAGACATAGCCGGCCATGGCCGCGCTGAGCATCTGCCCGATCGCAACGATGACCGTCACCAGGGCGCTGTTGTAGAAGTACAGCCAGAACGGGATCTTGTCGAAGACGTCGGCGAAGGCGGAGAAGCCGACGTGGCGGACGTTCGTCTCCGGATCGGTCGGTGCCAGGGCCGTGATGACGGTCCAGACCACCGGTCCGAGGGTGAGGAAAGCGCCGAGAATGAGCACGGCGTATTTGGCGAAGGTTCCGAGCCCTTTGAGCGGTGAGGGCTTGGTGACTGCATCGATGGTGGACATCTATGACCTCACTCGTAGAAGACGAAGCGCTTGCTGAGCTGGAACTGGATGGCGGTGACGAGCATGATCAGCAGCGTGAGCACGATGCCGATCGCCGAGGCGAGGCCGAACTCGAGCTGCTGGAAGGCCGACTCGTAGATCACCATCACCGCCGTCCTGGTCGAGTCACCAGGGCCACCGCGGGTGAGGACGTAGGGCTGATCGAAGATCTGCAGGGCGCTGATGATGGCCATCACCGAGGCGACCAGCATCGTCGGGCTGACCAGCGGGAGCGTGATGTGCCGGAACTGCTTCCAACCGGTGACGCCGTCGATGGACGAGGCTTCATAGACGGCCCGGGGAATGCCTGCGACGCCGCCGATGAACAGCAGGAAGGTGAAGCCGAAGTTCTGCCAGACGTAGACGATCAGGACGACGACCTTCGCGCCGAATCCGGTGGTGAGCCAGCCGACGTTGCCGATCCCGAACAGGTTGAGGAACTGGTTGATCAGGCCGAACTCCTGGTTGAACAGGTAGGACATGATCAGCGACACCGACGCCGCAGACAGGATCAGCGGGAAGAACAACGTGGAGCGGAAGAACGTACGCAGCCGCTCCGGCATCCGTGACTGGACCAGGATCGCGAGTCCCAACGCGATGGCGAGCTGGATGATCACGGCCGCGATCACGAAGGTGATCGTGTTGAAGAACGACACCCGGACGGTCGGGTTGCTTGCGAGTTCGACGAAGTTGTCCAGGCCGACGAATTCGGGTGGGGTGATGATGTCCCACCGGAAGAAGGCCAGGGCAACCGAGCCGATGATCGGGATGAAGGAGAACAGTCCGAGCCCGATCAGCGTCGGGGCGAGGAAAACCCAGATCAGCAGCCGGTTCTGCTTGCGGCTGCTCCGAGCATCGACCTGCTTGGCAACTGCGGGCGTGGAGGTCTTGGTGGACATCATTTGCTCCTCAGTGCCAGCTCGAGGTCACGTTGCATGGTTTCCAGGCCAGGCCGGACGCCATCCGGTCCATTGGTGATGGTGGTGACGACGTTCTTGATCAGCGCCGACTCAACCGCGGCCTGCTGCGGCGGCGCGGGCATCGGCCCCGTGTCGGGGAACTTCTCCAACGTTTCGTAGAAGACCTGCCAGTGCGCCGGTCCGATGCCTGCCCCGTAGACCTCGTCGTTGAGCGACTTTCTGGGCAGTGAGGAGTCCGGCTTGGTGTGTGCGAGCAGCAGACCCTCGGCAGAAGAGCAGAATTTGAGCCACTGCCAGGCTTCTTCCTTGCGCTCGGACGTTTCCATGATCGCGTAGCCGCCGACACCGAACTGGTGGCGCTGACCGCGCATCTTCGGGAAGTAGGTGACGTCGTACTCGTCGTTGGCGACACCGGCCTCCTTCAGGCCCTGCACCCAGAAGCCGCCGGCCGGAGTCATGCCGACCGCTCCGCTGGAGAACAGTGCGACCAGCTCGTTGCCGCCGCCCTGGGCAGGGTTTGCCGCGATTCCCTCACTGACCATCTGCTCGAGGACCGCAAAGCTCTCGATGGTCTTCTCGTTGAGCGCGTCCGCGTTCTCCCACAGGTAGCCGCCACCACGTGGTTTTTCGTTCGGATAGAACTTCTCCCACAGCCACTCGCCGCCGGGCGCCTTCTCCTCGGTGAGGAAGCTGGTCTGGTTGATGTACAACCAGGGCACTACGCCGCCCCAGAGGCGGTTGTTCCAGAAGTACGGCAGGAAGGTGCCCTTGGCCGTGTCCTTCATCCGGCGTGCCACGGTGAAGAACTCGTCGAGCGTCCAGTTGTCGCTGGGACGGTCGACACCAGCCCGCTCCAAGGCTGCCGTGTTGTAGAAGACGTTCGCGGCGTTGAATCCGTCGGGCAGCTGATAGAGGTTGCCTTTGTAGAGGAACGCCTCGATCAGCGACGGATGGACGTCGTCGAAGAACTCCTTCATGTCGGCGGCGTCCCGCTGGACGAACTCGTCGATCGGGTACGCCATCCGCGAGGCGAACAGCTGAGTTCCCTCGGTGGCCGTCGTGACCACGTCCGGCGGATTGCCGGCGGCCACCATGGTGAGGATCTTGGCGAAGTACGCGGCCCAGTCCTGGCCCTGGATCGCGACGATCCGGACGGGGATGTCGGGATGCTGTTTCTGGAACGCTTCGACCAGGGATTGACGTTGCGCGGCGTCTTGCGCGGTGCCGAATACGGTGATGGTCAGTGCGTCTTGGCCGCGGCCGGGGATGTCGGCCCCGGTCAACCGTGGCCACGAGATCGCGGTGCCGACGATGCCGAGGCCAACGGCCCCGATCATCGCTCTTCGGCTCAGATCAACCACTTTGTTGCTCCTCTCTGAGGCAACTGGTCAACGATCTAACACGTGTTAGGTCTAAGGATTCAATAATGATCGATCGGCCTAACGCGTGTCAAGGATGTGTTCGGAGCTGGAACGATTGAGTTTGCGAAGATCCGCATCCGTTGCTACCTGCGACCAATCCGAACCCGAGCGACTTGATGCTCAGCGGCGATCTGCCGATCGGCCTGCACTTCCATAGGTAGGCTTCGCAGGTGACCGTGGCACCCCACCAGCAGCAGCTTCGAACAAGTCAGCAACTTCGAGTCCTCGTCATCGGCTCGGGCGGCCGAGAGCACGCTCTTGCCTGGGCACTGTCACGTGACCCAAGGGTGGCCGAGGTGTACAGCGCTCCCGGCAACCCCGGCACCGCGCAGGTGGGCCGTAACCATCCGGTCGCGACCACCGATCCCGAGGCGGTCGCCACGCTGGCGGCGGATCTGGGGGTCGATCTGGTTGTCGTCGGCCCCGAGGCGCCGCTGGTCGCAGGCGTTGCCGATGCGGTACGCGGGATCGGGATCGCGTGCTTCGGTCCGTCCAAGAAGGCCGCCCAACTCGAGGGCAGCAAGGCCTTCGCCAAGGACGTCATGGCCGCCGCCGGCGTACCGACCGCGGCAGCGCGGGTCTGCGAGACCCCGGCCGAGGCCGCGGCAGCACTGGACGAGCTCGGTGCGCCGTACGTGGTGAAGGACGACGGACTCGCTTCCGGCAAGGGCGTGGTGGTCACCTCGGACCGGGCCGAGGCTGAGGCGCATGCGGCATCGTGTGGGCGGGTGGTGATCGAGGAATACCTGGACGGCCCCGAGGTCAGCTTGTTCGCGATCACTGATGGCACCACGGTCGTGCCGCTGCAGCCGGCGCAGGACTTCAAGCGCGCCTACGACGACGATGCCGGTCCGAACACCGGTGGGATGGGGGCCTACACCCCGTTGCCCTGGGCGCCGGCCGATCTGGTCGACGAGGTGCAACGGACGGTGCTGCAGCCCACCATCGACGAGATGGCCCGCCGCGGCACCCCGTTCAGCGGCCTGCTCTACGCCGGTCTCGCGCTCACCAGCAAGGGGATCCGGGTGGTCGAGTTCAACGTCCGCTTCGGTGACCCGGAGACTCAGCCGCTGCTGGCCCGACTGAAGACGCCGCTCGGCGGTCTGCTGTACGCGGCAGCGACCGGGACGTTGGCCGAGCAGCCGGCCTTGCAGTGGTCGGAGGGATCTGCGGTTGCCGTGGTGCTGGCGGCGGAGAACTACCCGGCCAGTCCGGTCACCGGCGACGTGGTCGGCGGACTCGACGTTGCCGGCGCCGACGGCAGCATGATCGTCCATGCCGGCACGGCCCTGGACTCCGGCGGGCGGGTGATCAGTGCGGGCGGCCGCGTACTCGCCGTTGTCGGCACCGGCTCCGAGCTGGCCATGGCGCGGCAGGCCGCGTACGCGACGATCGCCCAGCTGAGACTCCCAGGCGCCTTCTATCGCACCGATATCGCCCGGCAGGCAGCCGAGGACGCAGCTGAGCAGGCGACAGCCCGGCAAGAGAACGCCCAACAGGAGACCGCCCAAAAGGAGACGGTGCAGTGAGCGTGCCGAATGTGCTGGCCAACCGCTATGCCTCGCAGCAGCTGCGGACGGTGTGGAGCCCGGAGAACAAGATCGTCGCCGAACGGCTGTTGTGGATCGCGGTGCTGGCGGCCCAGCGGGACCTGGGCGTGGATTTCGGTGGCGACGACCCCGACACGGTCATCAACGCCTACACCGCGCAGGTGGAGAGGGTAGACCTGGCCGGCATTGCCGCCCGGGAGAAGATCACCAAGCACGACGTCAAGGCCCGGATCGAGGAGTTCAACGCGCTCGCCGGCTACGAGCACGTGCACAAGGGGATGACCAGCCGCGATCTGACCGAGAATGTCGAGCAACTCCAGATCCACTCCTCGCTCACAATCATCCGTGACCGGCTGGTGGCCTCGCTGACCCAGCTGGCCAGACTGGCGGCGACCTATGCCGATCAGCCGATCGCCGGTCGCTCGCACAATGTGGCGGCGCAGATCACCACGCTGGGCAAACGCTTCGCGACCGCCGCCGACGAGCAGTTGATCGCGTACCGGCGGGTTTCCGAGTTGATCGACCGCTATCCGCTGCGCGGGATCAAGGGTCCGGTCGGCACCGGTCAGGACATGCTCGATCTCCTGGGTGGTGACCCGGCCAAGCTGGCCGAACTCGAGCGGCTGGTGGCAGCGCATCTGGGCGTACCGACCATCCTGACCAGCACCGGTCAGGTCTATCCGCGGTCGCTGGACTTCGACGTGGTGACCGCGCTGGCCCAGGCTGCGGCCGCCCCGTCCAATGTCGCCACCAGCATCCGGTTGATGGCCGGCCACGAGTTGGTCACCGAGGGTTTCAAGCCGGGTCAGGTCGGCTCCAGCGCGATGCCGCACAAGATGAACACCCGGTCCTGCGAGCGGGTGAACGGGCTGGCGGTGGTCGTCCGCGGCTATGTATCGATGGTGGGGGAGCTGGCCGGCGACCAGTGGAACGAGGGCGATGTGTCCTGCTCGGTGGTACGCCGGGTCGCGCTGCCGGACGCCTTCTATGCCCTCGACGGGCTGTTCGAGACCTTCTTGACCGTGCTCGCCGACTTCGGCGCCTTCCCGGCGGTGATCGAGGCCGAGTTGCAGCGCTATCTGCCGTTCCTGACCACCACCAAGGTCTTGATGGCCGCGGTTCGCCACGGGGTCGGCCGCGAGACCGCGCACGAGGCGATCAAGGAGCATGCCGTCGCAGTCGCACTGGAGATGCGCGAGCGTGGGCTGGCTCGCAACGACCTGCTGGAGCGGTTGGCTGCCGACCCCCGGCTCGGACTCACTCAGGCCGACCTGGAGACCCTGGTCGCGGAGCCGCTGACCATGGCCGGCACTGCTCAGGCCCAGGTTGCCTCGATCGTGTCCCAGGTGGAGAAGATCGCCGCCGAGCATCCCGAGGCTACTGCCTATCGACCGGGCGACGTCTTGTAGCCCGCTATCGACCTGCTCGACTGACCCGACACGCCGGGCCAGGTCGCCGACGCGCCTCGCGCATTGACCGGGTGATCCGGTCGGCCTAAGGTCACGCGATTGTGCGTACCTACATCCAGCTCGCAGCCGCGGGCTTTCGCAGGTACAGCACCTACCGGATGGCGATCCTCGCCGGAGTGTTCACCCAGTCGGTCTTCGGCTTCATCCGGGTCAGCGTGATGTTCGCCGCCGTCGCGGTGGCCGGTGGCGAGCTCGCCGGCTACGACCAGCAGCAGGCGTCGACGTACGTGTGGCTCGGACAAGCCCTGCTGGCTCCCCTGGCGTTGTTCGGCTGGAGTGAGCTGGCCGACCGGATCAAGAACGGTGACATCGCCGTCGACCTGGCCCGGCCGGTCGACGTGCAGCTGGCCTGGTGGGCGGCCGACTTCGGTCGGGCGCTGTTTCAGCTGCTGACCCGTGGGCTGGCACCCCTGGTGATCGGTGCCGTCACCGTAGGCATCGCGCTGCCGGGATCCTGGACGGCCTACCCGCTGGGCGCGGTCAGCGTCGTGCTGGCCGTCTCGCTGAGTTTCCTGCTCCGCTTCGGCGTGAACCTGATTGCCTTCTGGACGATCGACATCCGAGGCTTCATCGGTCTCTACTTCGTCATCATCGCTCCGTTCAGCGGTCTGTTCATCCCGGTCCACTTGTTCCCGGACTGGTTGAAGACCATTGCGTACGCCACTCCGTTCCCGTCGCTGCTGCAATTCCCGATCGATGTGCTCAGCGGTCGAGTGCTCGGCGCTGACGCGCTGCTCGTGGTCGGTATGCAGGCGGGCTGGTTCGTGTTGCTCGTCATTGCCACCCGGTGGCTGATGTCTCGGGCGGCACAGAGACTGGTGGTGCAAGGTGGCTGACCCGACGGTGCAGCAGGCGGGGATCACCCGGCGTCAGGCGATGGGCGTCCTGCTCGGGTCCCGAGTCCGCAGCCAGACCGCGTACCGCACCAGCTTCTGGCTCACGGTCGTCACCTCGGTCGGCATCGGCCTGATCGAGTTCATCGAGATCTACGTGATCTTGACCAATGTGCCGGTCTTCGGTGGTCTGAACTTCGCGCAAGCCGCGCTGGTGTTCGCGCTGGCCAACACGAGCTTTGCGCTTGCGGACCTGGTGTTCGGCCAGCTCGACACCGTGCCGTCGCTGCTGCGGCTGGGCCAACTCGAGGTGATGCTGGTTCGACCGCTGCCATTGCTGGTCCAGCTCGTCACCAGCGACTTCCAGCTGCGCCGGCTCGGCCGAGCTGCGGTCGGGCTGGTGATCCTGCTCATTGCACTGACCCAACTGGATCTCGCTCCCACGCCGGCGATGCTCTATCTGCTGATCATCACCCCGTTTGTCGGTGCTGCCATTTACGGCGCGCTGTTCGTGCTGGCCGGCGGACTGCAGTTCTTCCTGATCGACGGAGCCGAGTTCACCTCATCGTTCCTCTACGGCGGCTCATACGCCGGACAGCTCCCGGGTAGCGTGCTGCTCGAGCCGGTGCGGATCCTGTTCACCTTCGTCATCCCGGCGACCGCCACCGCCTATCTGCCCGGCTTGCTCATCCTCGGGCTGCCCGGCCCGGCGTTCCTGCCGGCCTGGCTGGGCTGGTTCGCGCCGCTGTTCGCCGTCTGGGCCTGGGTCCTGGCCCTGTTCGCCTGGCGAGCGGGCATCCGCAGATTCACCGGAGCTGGAGGCTGATCATGACCGCTTATCGAGGTCCGGAGCCGATCCTCGAGTTCACCGACCTGCGACGGTCGTTCGTCGTACGCCAGAAGGCGGGTCGCGTCCGGCGTACCAAGAAGGTCGTACACGCCGTCGACGGGATCAGCGTGCGGATCGAAGCCGGCGAGTCCTGTGGCTACATCGGCGCGAACGGCGCGGGCAAGTCGACCACCATCAAGATGATCACCGGCATCCTGGTGCCGACCTCCGGCACGGTACGCACCTGCGGTTTCGACCCGGTGCCGCAGCGACGGACCCTCGCCCGGGAGATCGGCGTGGTCTTCGGCCAGCGCAGTCAGCTGTGGTGGGACCTCCCACTGCGGGACTCGTTCCAGATCCTGGCGGCGATCCACCGGCTCGACCCGACTGTGGCGCGAGAGCGGACCGACCAACTGGTCGACGGCCTGGGCATCGCCGACCAGCTCGACACCCCCGTACGCCAGCTGTCCCTGGGTGAGCGGATGCGTGGTGAGGTGGCGGCCGCTCTGGTGCACAGTCCGCGACTGCTGGTGCTGGACGAGCCGACCATCGGGCTGGACATGATCAGCAAGGAGCGGCTCCGGCACTTCCTGATCGCGGAGCGGGCCGAGCGCGGCACCACCCTGCTGCTCACCACGCACGACATGAGCGACATCGAGCGACTCTGCGACCGGGTGCTGGTCGTCGACCACGGCCGGCTGGTGTACGACGGTTCGCTGCCGGACCTGGCGCAACGCGTCGCCCTGCAACGCGTCTTGGTGGTCGACCTCTGGGAGCCCCGGAGTCCGCTCCAACTGAGTGAGGCCACCTGGATCGGGAGCGAGGGCGACGGCGTACGCCAGCGGCTCGCCTTCTCACCCAGCCAGACCACGGCCGCGAAGGTGCTGGCCGAGGTGTCGACCCACGCCGAGGTCCGCGACCTGACCCTGGAAGAACCGGCCATCGAAGACATCGTCCGGACGCTCTACCACTCCGCCTGAGCTCTGTCGCTACACCACCCGCACCTGGCACCGGATCCCCGGAGCCGCCGCCAGCCGGCGATCCGTGGTGAGCAAGGGTTCATCGATCGCCTCGGCAAGAGCGACATAGGTGGCGTCGTACCCGGACAGGTTGTGGCGTAGCTCCCACATTCTGTCCAGCAGCGGACTGGCGGAACGTCGTCTGATTGCCAGCAGGCGGAAGCCTGCGAACGCTGTGTCTGACGCCGCCGGGCTGATTCTGCCGCTCGTCGTCATCCTCCGGAGGGCGTGGATGACCTCGCTGTCGATCAGGTGTGGCGCGGACAGCTCGACCCCGTCGATGACAGCCGCATCGACGGTATTCGTGAGCAGACCGACCACCACACCGGCATCGATCACGCCCACCGTTCTTCTCGTCCCTCGTGGATCGCCTCCAGGATGGTCTGCCGGTCGATCTGGACCCCGATCTTGGCTTGGGCGGCATGGATGACGTCCATGTTGTGCCGGATGATCGCCTCCCGATTCGCCAGCCCGGTCAGCTCACGCTGCAGGTAGCCGGTGAGCGACAGCCCTGCCGCCTCAGCCGCCTGGACCAGGGCGGCATGGACTTCATCGGGCACATCGCGAATCTGGATCACCTTGCTCATGAACCCAGTCTACGCCTTGTGCATGCACATTGCACCCATGAGGCGTTCAGCCGCGCAGGATCTGAATGTCGGCCTCGGCATCACGTCCGCGGGTCCGCGGAAAGAGCTCCTCCAGCCGGACCGACGCGTGGACGTGGGCGGTGAGACCGGTCGTCCCGGCACGGTCCCCACCCCGATAGGTCACTTGGAACTCGATTACCTCACCCGGTTCGAGCACGTCCGTCGGCTCCAGCCCGGTGCTGTCCTCGGGAAAGAAGACGTACATCTCAGCGACGTCCTCGTTGAGGGGTAGCCGCGGATCGGAGCGGCTGCCGCCGCCTCTGGTCTCCAGCAGCGTGGCCACGAACGGGTCGAGCTTGCAGATGGCGCCCCTGGCCACCGTCAGGTGGACGGTGACATCGTGCAGCCGGATCCCGCGCGGCGCACCGGCGTTGGTCACCCGGACGGTGAAGGTGCCCTCCTCGCCAGTCTCGACGTTCTCGGTGATCCGAGCGATCTCGACAGTGACCTCGTCATCGAGGTAGCCCTTGGTGGCCTGCGACAGGTCGGCGAGGCTGATGGCGGTGGTGGTCATGGCAGTGCTCCTTGCAGGGTGGTGGATGTGGCGCTGGTGGATGTTGTGGAGTGGGAGTGACTGCGGTCGAGTGCCTCGACCAGGGCGGCTCGTCCGGGACGGTCTGGTGGGTACGGCGACGAGCCGAACCACCTCCTGACGCGGCCGAGGATGTCGGGATCGGCGAAGACATCGGCCGGTAGGTCCGACATCGACGCGATCATGGAATAGGCCCGGAGCAGCACAGGATCGCCGCGTGCACCGGCCGCCAGGGCGCTGCTGCCCAGCCAGGCGCGGTCGTCGGTCACGTACGGCCGACCGGCCGCCTCCGCTGCCAACTGGGCGACCCGGTGGCGTCCGAACCCGATGGTCGCTTCGACGTACGGCGTGATGCGTTCGCCCAGCAGCTCGGCGTAGCGGCCGACCACCGCGAGCGATCCCTGCCTGCCGGCCTCGGTGACGGCATCGCGCAATGCCACAGCGCCCAGAGTGCCGAGACTGAGCCCGCGGCCGAGGAACGGGCTGGTGGTCGCCCACGCGTCCCCGACCGCGACGAGACCGTCGACCAAGGGCGCCCCGTCCGGGGCATAGTCGCGGGTCACGTCCTGCAATCCGGCCAGCGGCCGGACATCGTCCAGCGGATCTCCGCCGAGCCAGTGGTCATCGATCCCGCTGGCCCGGAGCGCGGCCTGGAAGCAAGGCGTTTCCCGGAGCCGGCGTACTGCCTTGTCAGCCGAGCTGACGATGATCGCCAGCCCCCAGGTGCCATTGTCGGCCGGCAAGGTGAGGACGGAGTACGACTCGTGATGGGTGAGCGCGCCGCGGTGCCGGTCGGCGGACCGTCCGGTGAGCGGTAGTGCCGGGTGTAGTACGTCAGTCCCACGGTCGCCCGGCGTTCGACGGGCCCGCGATCGTACGCCGTCAGCCAGCCCGGCACAGGGGTCCGGTGCCCGGTGGCGTCGACGACCAGATCCGCCTGGACCGGCTGCTCGGTGGTACGGACTCCGACCACCCGAGCCTGCCCGTCGGTCCGCGCGGACGAGGCGAACAGCAGCCCGGTCGCCCGCACCCCACGGCGTACGACCACACCCGGCTCCGCCGCGGCGACACGAGCAAGAGCGGCCTCGAGCACGGGTCGACGAGCGGTCACAGTGGTGAATCGTTCGTCTCCGGTCCGCCAGCCACCGGTCACTGAGCCGGGATACAAGTGCAGCAGGTTGACCTCGCTGCCACCGAGTTCCCGCAAGGCCGCAGTGACCTCGGGCAGTTCGGTGCTGATGATCTGGTGCCAGCGGGGGAGGGCCACGTGCACCTGGCGGAACTGGTTGACGCCCGGCCGACTCCACTGCGACCACGCCTGCTCGGCTGACCCAGCGGGCGGCTCGGCGTCGCGATCCAGCACGATGACACGCAACCCGGCACGGGCCAGAAACAGGGCCACGGTGAGTCCGGTCGGTCCGGCGCCAAGGACGACGACGTCGCGTACGGGCCGAGCATTGCTGATCGAGTTCATGTCAGCAGGGTGATCCCGATGGTTGCTCACCTACCAGGTCATTCGCTGCTCACTTCCTGCTCACTTTGCCCTTTCTGCTCACCTGCCGACCTCAGTCGCCGCCGAGTTCGAGAGCCCACAACACCTCGACCAACCGGTCGGTGGCCCGGCCGAGATGTCGCCGGTAGGTGCTGAACGGCAGGTCCAGCACCTCCGCGGCCGCCTCCTGGGACGGGGCGCCGCTGAGGTACGTACGCTCCAGCACCCGCCGGTGCTCGGCGCCACCGCGTTCGTCGGCGAGGCCGGTGATCGTCCGCCGTAGCAGCGTTGCGAGTTCTTTGGTGGCGTCCTCGGAGTCACGGTCCACCAGCGCGGTCTGGAGCAGGATCGAGCCGGCCAGCCCGCCACTGTGTGTCAGTCGGCGTAGGGCCTCACGGACCGCCGCGTCGAAAGCGGGTCGGGTCAGCGGTGCCGGCCGGAGCAGGTTTGCAGGCGGCGGCCCGACCTCGCCGGTCAGCTCGCGGGTCGCCATCATCTCGAAGAAGGCCGAGACCGGGAAGCGGCGACGGTCCCATCCATACCCGACGATCTGATGACCGCCCAACTCCAGCGCGAGCATCCGGCTGAGCCCCAAATACTGGAAGTACTGGTCGTAGTAGAGGCTGTCGGGCGCAACGATGAAGGTCCAGGCAGCCGGGACCGTGCACCACTCGAGCAGGCAGGAGACGCCATTCACCAGCAGCTGCAACGGATCACCCTGATAGGCGCTGGAGGCCCCACCGAACCGGTTGACGTTGACTCGCTCACCGGGCCGCAGCGGCCCCAGTTCGTCGACCAGCTCCCAGATCGCGTGGGCGATCGGATCATCGGCCATCAAGTCCGCGGGTCCGGGCAGGTAGAGCTGGATCGAGAACGCCGCGGGTCCGTCATCGGCCTGGACGTGGTACGTGCTGCGCGGCTGGTCCGCCAGCCAGCGACGGGCCAGCGAAGCCGACCACGAGCCCTCGTTCGTCTCGATCAGGGTGAGAATCTGCTCGCGCTCCGTGGCCGAGGCGCGCGGCACGCTGAGTCGGCCCCGATCGCGCAACACCGAAGTGTCGGCGGCCAGCGGAGTCCGCCGGTGCAGCAGCAGGACCTCCGCTGCCGCCCGATCCGGATGGGCGTTGGCCGGATCGTGGATCCGGTCGAGGAAGAAGGAGCGGACCAGGCGGTGCACCCGGGCGTACTCGGCAGGGGAGCGATGCTCCAGTTGGGTCTCGAACAGTTCGCGGACGACATCGTGGAGGTACAGACCGAGAGCGCCGCGCCGGACGTACGGTCGCGACTCCAGCCAGCCGAAGACCTCTTCGGCTCGATCGGGGATCGCGTACGCGAGCAGATCCACGGTCGTCCGGGTCGCGTGCGCGCAGACGGCCAACCCGGTCCGATGGTCGTCATCGGGCACATCATCGATGATCAGCGAGCACAGCCGGTTGACGGCGTCCGGAGCGTCGGCGAGTTCGATCGGTTGTCGGCCGCTGCGGTCGATTTCGGCGAGCATCGCCAGCGCGAGCGGATACCCGCGGCCCAATCCGGTCAGTCGTGCGGTCTGCTCCGTCACACCCAGGCAGGACAGCAGTTGTTGGCTCGTGGCGTCATCGAGGCGGTCGAGTGAGTGCGCTTGGAGCAGCGGGCGCCAACCTGGGTCCAGCCACCAGTCAGGATCAGGAGCCTCGCGGCCCGCGAGCACGGTGATGGCGTCGGCCGGTCGGTTGGGCAACAACTCCGTGCGCAACCAACGATCCAGCGGTTTGAGCAGGTCGTAGCCGTCGACCAGGAGCAGCGTGTTCGGCTGCTCGTCGGCGGCTCGGACGACCCGCTGCACGGCCACCGGGGAGCAGTCGACATCGCGGGCATCCAGGTGGCAGACGGGTTGACCCAGACGGTCGGCCCGCCGGGCCATCGCGTCGAGGAGCGTGGTCTTGCCGATCCCGCCGGGGCCGTGAACGAAGAACACCCGTACGTCCGTGGTGCCGGCCACCGCGTCGAACACTGCCTTGAGCTCCTGGTCACGTCCCACGAAGGCGTTGTCGCGGGCAGCATCGATGCGCCCGGCCAGCTGCGCCGGTTCCGGGCCATTCACCTCCGGAACCGCCACGATGCCAGGCTAGGTCTGCTGCCGTACCGGTGTCGAGGTCCGCAAACGACTCGCGCCCCTCGCCGGGGTGGGCGAGGGGCGCGAGGGGGCGGGCGGTTCGACAGAATGATCAGTAGTCGAGAAGTGGATGACTTCACTGTCGATCAGGTGGGTGCGGAAAGCTCGACCCCGTCGATGACGGCCGCCGTTCGTCTCTTCCTTCCTGGATCTTTGGGGGTGGTCGCTTGCCTGGGGACGTGGCTGCCTGACACCAGGCTTGGCCTACTCCTTCGTGGCGACGTGCTCTGCCCGCAAGGCCGGGTCTTCATCCATGTAGGCCGCAGCCTTTGGGTCTGGATCCGTGTCGGAGAGCAAGCTTCCGATCTCTTGCGGGGTCTTGTCAGAGACGGCAGCTAGAGCAGACTCGCCCTCGTGAGCCTCCAATTTCGGTATTTTCCCATCCTCCGCAAGGGGTAAGTACAACAATGGGCCCCACTTTGGATCGACTGTGCTGGCTGGCTTCTTGGGGTTGGTGTGGAGTTCTGGGTCAACATACGCGAAGAGCGCGTAGAAGCTATCGCCGACTGACAGCCACGGTCGACCCTCAACCTCAGTCTGGAACTCCTTGTCGCCCTTGAACACCCAGAAGCCTCCTCCCGTCTCGAACTCGGTGGGGATAGCCAGGTTCTTCTGGAGACTCGGGCGTTGCCAAGTGACGTTGGAAACTCGCACTTTGATCATTCGGCCCACGACACCCTCACCCGCCTCTCTCTGCTCGGCGGTAGGTTCTACTCGTCGCTCGGAAATGACTTTCATTTCGGCGAAGTAGTCGCCATACGTGACCCAGTCTTGGAGACTGTCGAGGGGCACAATCGAGCTAGCGGAAACCTGCACAGGGCTGTTGCCCCCGTCGTAGCTGTTGCTGCATGCAGCAAGTGCTCCGCCCATGCAGGCCAGCGCTACAGCGAGCGTTACCAATCTTCTCCGGACCGTCATCATTGTGCCCACCTCCTCAGTACATGTTGTTGATGCTGGTTGTGTTGTTTGAGCCGAGATGCCAGTCGGCTGAGGAAACAGTCTTCTTCATGCACTGCAAGGCTGAGGCCTGATTGCTGCTGGTTGGGTTGGAGTTCGCGCCGTGCAGAAGGCCAACTGCATGTCCAGTCTCGTGACAGGCCAACGGCCGCGTAGTGCTCGTGTAGCGGAAGTTCACGTACTGTTGATCACATTTGAAGCTGTTGGCCGCCGCCACGTTGTCGCACCAAGTGTAGCCGTCGTCGCCAGTGACGAAGCCGCCCGGATTTGAGATATAAATGATGTCGGTCTCGGCGGACCCTGAGTAGACGGGTGACGATGCGTGACTCACATTCAAGTCAGTGCCGTTGTAGCTTCCCGAGAGGGTCGCATTTATCGAGGTCTCTGCGGTGGTGTCGTTGGCCGACGACGTCGTGTCGATCGGCGATTGAGCCCACCACGTTAGGGTTGCGTTGTCGGTTCGGCAGACGTACTTCGGATTGGCTTGTGTTGCACTTTGACACCAAGGCTTGTAGAGCGGATTTCCAACCCGGTTGTCAATGTATGCGGCTGCGATGGTCGGCACGCATAGAATCGCTGCGGTAAGCAGCGAGACCATTAGGCCTCTACGTCGAGGTGTCATGTGCGGACCATAGCGTACTTCGGATGGTCGGTCGAGAGGTGCAGGACGTAATTCTTTCGATTGAGTTCTGGCTCGAACCGTTGAGACGAGGATCCCCTTGTCAGGAGCAGATCCAGCAGAAGATGTGCATGCACAATGTTCCCTTTGTGCTCTCTGGGAACTCAGCGACCGTCGCCATTGTGGAAGAGGTTGTTGTGATTTGGCGGTGCGTCAAGGGCCAGACAGGGCGTCAGATGGGGCCAGCGCTCATCCGTGACAGAGCTCGGTTTGGGGATGAAGAACGAAGGGTGAACCTTGAGTTGAGGAGAGCGGAAGGAGGCTCGCGGCTCCGTAAACGACTCGCGCCCCTCGCCGGGGTGGGCGAGGGGCGCGAGGGGGCGGGGCAGATCGACAGGATGCTCAGTAGACGCTGGTCTTGCGCTCGTCGGGGATCAGCAACCAGCCGGCCAGATAGATCAGGAACTGCGGACCCGGCAGGAGCAGGCTGATCACGAAGATCAGTCGGACGACGTTGCTGGAGAGACCGAAGCGGCGGGCGATGGCCGAGCACACCCCAGCGATGACTCGGTCATTGGACGGGCGGGCGAGGGTGGCCATGATGGCTGCTCCTTGTTGTGGCTCTGCTGATGGAAGTGCGGGTGAACCCAACGGGCTCGATATCCACCATGCCCCTGCCGGCGCGAGAAATCTATGGCGGTGGCCAGCAGATGGGGGACTGTTCAGGGTTGGGTTGGGGCCGTTACCCACGCTTCCTTCCCTGGCAGGATGGCCACGTGACGCTGCCGACTTCAGCCCGCTACGCCGATCAGCTCGACTACCCGCTGTTGCATCGCGGCAAGGTCCGCGAACTCTATGCCTACGACGACGATCGGCTGTTGATGGTCGCGACCGACCAGATCTCCGCCTTCGACTTCGTGCTCGACAGCCTGATCCCGGACAAGGGTGTGGTGCTGACTCAGCTGTCGCAGTGGTGGTTCGCCCAGCTGACCGACCTGGTCGACAACCATATGCTCTCGAGCGACGTGCCCGAGGCCGTACGCGGTCGCGCCGTGATCTGCGAGCGGCTGGAGATGATCCCGGTCGAGTGTGTCGCCCGTGGCTATCTGACCGGGTCCGGCTGGCTGGAGTATCAGCAGACCCAGTCGGTCTGCGGGGTGCCGCTCCCGTCGGGACTGCACGACGGCTCCCGCTTGGCCGAGCCGATCTTCACCCCGGCGACCAAGGCGGCGCTGGGGGAGCATGACGAGAACGTCTCGTACGAGGTGGTCGTCGACACCGTCGGCGCCGAGGTCGCGGCCCGGATCAGGGAGTTGACGTTGGCGGTCTACGCGAAAGCCGAGGGCGTTGCGCGGGAGCGAGGAATCGTGCTGGCCGATACGAAGTTCGAGTTCGGACGTCGCCCCGACGGGACCATCGTGCTGGCCGACGAGGTGCTGACGCCGGACTCCTCCCGGTTCTGGGACGCGGCTGCCTGGGCGGACGGCGTACTCGACTCCTACGACAAGCAGTTCGTCCGCAACTGGCTGCTGCACGACTCCGGTTGGGACAGGTCCAGCGGGGAGGCGCCCCCCGCGTTGCCGGCCGAGATCGTCGAGGCGACCCGGCAGCGCTATCTGCAGGCCTATGAGCGACTGACTTCCTGAGTTGTCAGATCCTGTGGTCGCTATGGCGACCACGGAATCTGACAAGTCGGGGTGGGGGAGATCGGTAGGATCGCGGCCATGGCACGAGTAGTGGTCGACGTGATGCCCAAGCCCGAGATCTTGGACCCGCAGGGCAAGGCGGTGACGGGTGCGCTGGGCCGGCTGGGTTACGAGGGCCTGACCGTGCGACAGGGCAAGCGGTTCGAGGTCGAAATCGACGGCGAGGTGACAGACGAGCGACTGGCCGAGATCCGGGACGCCGCGGAGAAGCTGCTCGCCAATACCGTGATCGAGACCTTCGACGTCCGGATTGCCGACTCCAACAGCGAGAACGCGAACTGATGGCAGCCAGGATCGGCGTCGTCACCTTCCCCGGCTCGCTCGACGACCACGACGCGCTGCGCGCCGTACGCGTCTGCGGGGCCGAGCCGGTCTCGTTGTGGCACGGCAGCGATTCCCTCGACGGTGTCGACGCGGTCATCCTGCCCGGCGGATTCTCCTACGGTGATTATCTGCGCTGCGGCGCCATCGCCCGCTTCGCTCCGGTGATGGGCGAGGTGATCGCCGCCGCTGGTCAGGGGATGCCGGTGCTCGGCATCTGCAACGGCTTCCAAGTGCTCTGCGAGGCGCATCTGCTGCCCGGCGCGCTGATCCGCAACGAGCGACAGGCATTCATCTGCCGCGACCAGCGGCTCAGGGTCGAATCGGTCGACACCACCTGGACCTCGGCCTTCAGCAAGGACCAAGAGATCACCATCGTGCTGAAGAACGGCGAGGGCCGCTATGTCGCCGACGCCGACACCCTGGCTCGGTTGGACGGTGAGGGCCGGGTCGTCTTCCGCTACCTGGACAACCCGAACGGCTCCCTCAACGACATCGCCGGCGTCTGCAACGAGCGCGGCAATGTCGTGGGTCTGATGCCGCACCCCGAGCACAATGTCGAGTCGCTCACCTCACCCAGCCTGGACGGCCAGCCCTTCTTCACCAGCGTGCTCGACTTTCTCTCCGCGAGAGTCTGACCCGACCAACTCACGCGGCCGCCCACCCACGTACGTCTATTCCTGCTCGGGTTCGTCGGCCTTGCTCGATCTGCAGACCGAGCAAAGCCGACGAACCCGAGCAAGAGCGGTACGAGGGTGCCCGGGCAACAGGCCAGCCATTGATCGGCGGTCGGGACAGCGGGCGACCCCAGGTAGCGTTGCGCCGTGGCCGACACCGTCTCGAACGCTGACCGCACCCCCGACCAGCCGCAGCCCTGGGCTGAGCTCGGGCTGAAGGAGGACGAGTACCTCCGGATCCGGGAGATCCTGGGTCGCCGGCCGACCGGGGCCGAGTTGGCCATGTACTCGGTGATGTGGTCGGAGCACTGCTCGTACAAGTCCTCCAAGGTGCATCTGCGCAAATTCGCCGAGGTGCCTCCCGAGACCCCCGCAGGCAAGCTGCTCGCCGGCATCGGGGAGAACGCCGGCGTGATCGACATCGGCCAGGGGTACGCGGTCACCTTCAAGGTCGAGTCGCACAACCACCCGTCGTACGTGGAGCCCTACCAAGGTGCCGCGACCGGAGTCGGCGGCATCGTCCGCGACATCCTGGCCATGGGCGCCCGGCCGATCGGCGTGATGGATCCGCTGCGCTTCGGCCCGCTCGACGCCCCGGACACCGCCCGGGTGCTGCCCGGCGTGGTGGCCGGTGTCGGCGGCTACGGCAACTGCCTCGGACTGCCGAACATCGGCGGCGAGGTCGTCTTCGATGCCTCGTACGCCGGCAACCCGCTGGTCAACGCGCTGTGCATCGGGGTGCTGCGGCACGAGGACCTGCACCTGGCCAAGGCGACCGGCGTCGGCAACAAGGCGATCCTCTACGGCGCGGCGACCGGCGGCGACGGCATCGGCGGCGCCTCGATCCTCGCTTCGGAGACCTTCGACGACACCAAGCCGTCCAAACGGCCCGCTGTCCAGGTCGGCGACCCGTTCATGGAGAAGCTGCTGATCGAGTGCACCCTCGAACTGTTCGCGGCCAAGCTGGTCACCGGCATCCAGGACTTCGGTGCGGCCGGCATATCCTGTGCGACCTCGGAGCTGGCTGCGGCTGGTGACGGCGGTATGCATGTCGATCTCGATCTGGTGCCGCTGCGGGACTCCACCCTGAGCCCCGAAGAGATCTTGATGAGCGAGTCCCAGGAACGGATGATGGCGATCGTCGAGCCCGGCGACGTCGGGGCATTCCTGGCCATCTGCCGCAAGTGGGACGTTCAGGCCACCGTGATCGGCGAGGTCACCGACGGTGACCGGCTGATCATCGACTGGCACGGCGAGACGATCGTCGATGTCGACCCGCGGACGGTGGCGCACGACGGACCCGTCTACTCCCGCCCGCTGGCCCGGCCGGACTGGCTGGACGACGTCCAGGCGAACGGTGTCGACGATCTGATCCGCCCAAGCACCGGGGACGAGCTGTCCGAGACCCTGATCCGCCTGGTCGGTTCGCCGAACCTGTGCGACAAGTCCTGGGTGACCGAGCAGTACGACCGCTATGTCCGCGGCAACTCGGTGCTGGCCCAGCCGGAGGACGCCGGCATGCTGCGGATCGATGACGCCTCAGGGCTGGGTGTCGCGCTGGCCACCGACTGCAACGGCCGGTACGCGTACCTGAACCCGCGGCGGGGCGCTCAGCTGGCGCTGGCCGAGGCGTACCGCAATGTCGCCGTCAGTGGGGCCCAGCCGGTGGCGATCACCGACTGCCTCAACTTCGGCTCGCCGGAGGACCCTGCGGTCATGTGGCAGTTCTCCGAGGCGATCGAGGGTCTGATCGAGGCATGCCTCGTGCTCGGCACCCCGGTGACCGGCGGCAATGTCAGCTTCTACAACCAGACCGGCAACACCGCCATCCTGCCGACCCCGGTGGTCGGTGTGCTCGGCGTGATCGACGACGTCACGACGCGTACGCCGGCCGGTTTCGCCCAGGAGGGCGAGGAGATCTGGCTGCTGGGGGAGACCCACGACGAGTTCGCCGGCTCGGCCTGGGCCGATGTCGTGCATGGTCATCTCGGTGGGCAGCCGCCCGCCCTGGATCTCGAGCACGAGAAGCGGCTGGCCACGCTGCTGGTCCGGGCCGCTCGGCGCGGACTGCTGAGCAGTGCTCACGACCTGTCCGACGGTGGCCTGGCACAGGCGCTGGTCGAGTCCGCGCTCCGCAACAAGATCGGTGCCTCGATCGCGCTGGGCGACGACGACCCGTTCGTCGCGCTGTTCTCCGAGAGCACCGGCCGGATACTCGTTTCGCTGCCGTCAGCCAACGCCGCCGAACTGCTGGACCTCGCGAGTGAGACCGGGATTCCGCTCCGCCGACTCGGCGCCACCGGCGGGGACGCCCTCGAGGTCGAAGGTCAGTTCGCCCTGCCGCTGGACCAGATCCGCGCCGCCTGGCAGGCCCCCATCCCGGCTGCGATGGCCGCCGCCGGCCACTGAAACCGCGCGGGTTACGGGCCACCCTGCTTGACCCGGTCGGCGTACGCGGCGCGCAGCCGGTCGTTGTTCTCGTCGCCGCCGGGGATGTTGGCCGAGATCAGCACTGGGACGGGCTGACCTGCTTCGATCAGCAGCCCGCATGCCTCGGTCACCATCATCTGCGCGATCAGCGCGCTGGTCACCGTCGAGGTGGCCAGGATCGGGCCCTGCGGTGAGCCGTCCGGTGCAGCGGGAAGCTCCAGCACTGCATCGCCGAAGGCGCCGCAGTTGTCGATGACCACGTCGGCGTACTCGAACAGCCGCTTGCCGCCCGGATGCCGGGAGGTGATCTTGGTGGTGTGATCCATCGAGGTCACCGCGATCAGCTTGTGGCCGCGCTCGGTCACCAACCGGGCCAGTTCGACGGTGGACCCGTTGCCGCCGGAGTTGGAGCAGATCACGAACACGTCCGCCGGCTGGATGTTGTGCACCTCGAGCAACTGCGCGGCGAGCGTGTCGTCCCGCTCCAGGTGTGGGTCCATCACCTCGGCGATCGACTTCGGCCCGAAGAAGGCCAGATCGGTGATGGCGATCTTGTTCGCCGGCACCAATCCGCCCGCGCGGCCGGCGATCTCCATGGCGAACGAGCGCGAATGGCCGGTGCCGAACACCTGAACCACCCCACCGTTGGCCACCGATTCCGCCAGCAACGCCGCCGCCGCGGCAATGGCATCTTGTTGGGTGTCGGTGACCTTCTGCACCGCCTCCGCCAGCACGACGGCCGCGGTCTGCTGGTTGATCCGCTCGTGACTCATTCGCTTCCCCTGAAGTCATGTAATGAACTGACCTGATTGCGATCGAGGTCGTGGGAATCTTACCGTGGAATGGCCCGTAGGCTCCCCGTCATGGATCTTGTCCAAGCGCTACGCGATCAGCTGCCCGGCATCCAGGCCGATCTGGAGGCGCTGATCGCGATCCCCTCCATCAGCGCCGACCCTGAACACGCCGATGATCTGCTACGCAGTGCCGAAACGGTGCGAGCCCTGCTGCAACAAGCGGGCTGTCCGGAGACCGAGATCGTCAGCGCTGGTGGGGGTCCGGCGGTGATCGGACGCTATCCGGCGCCGCCGGGCGCACCGACGATCTGCCTCTATGCGCACCACGACGTCCAGCCGACCGGCGACGAGTCGCTGTGGACCAGTCCGCCGTTCCAGCCACAGCAACGAGCGGGCCGGTTGCACGGCCGAGGATCGGCCGACGACAAGGCCGGCATCATGATGCATCTGGCCATGTTGCGTGCCTTCGATGGCCGGCCGCCGATCGGCGTCACCGTGTTCGTCGAGGGCGAGGAGGAGGTCGGTTCCCCGACTCTGGGCGCCATTCTGGCGACGCATCGCGACAAGCTGCTCGCCGACGTGTACGTGATCGCGGACTCGAGCAACTGGGCGATCGGCGAGCCTGCTTTCACCACCACGCTGCGCGGGCTGGCCGAGTGCACCGTCGAGGTGCGTACGCTGCGGCACGGCGTCCACTCCGGTCTCTTCGGCGGAGTGGCGCCGGATGCCTTGACCGCGCTGTGTCGGTTGCTCGCCACTCTGCACGACGAGGACGGCAACGTGGCGATCGAGGGATTGCACAGCGGGTCGGGGCCGGAGCTGGTCTATCCGCCCGAGCGGCTCCGCGCCGAATCCGGGTTGCTCGACGGGGTCGACTTCATCGGCACCGGTTCGGTCGTGGAGCGGCTCTGGAACAAGCCTGCGGTGGCGGTCATCGCTCTCGACACGACGCCGATCGCCAAGGCGTCCAACACCTTGATCCCGAGTGCCCGGGCGAAGGTCAGCCTCCGGGTGGCTCCCGGAGACGACGCCGAGCGAGCGCTCGGTTGCCTGCGACGCCATCTGGAGACTCATGCGCCCTGGGGAGCGCAGGTGAGCGTGATCGAGGGCGAGACCGGTCAGCCGGGGATCATCGGCTTCGAGGGTCCGATTGCCGAGTTGGCGCGCGATGCCGTCCGGACCGCCTGGGGCCGGGATCCGGTGCTGATCGGGCAGGGCGGTTCCATCCCGCTGGTCGCCGAGTTCGCGGACACCTTCCCCGGTGCGGCCATTTTCGTGACGGCGGTCGCGGACCCCGACGCGCGCTGGCACGGCATCGACGAGGGTCTGCATCTCGGGGAGTTCGAGCGGGCCTGTGTGGCGGAGACGCTGTTCGTCCAGGGACTGGCCGATACGCTGACCACTTGATCGACCGATGCGGAGAAGGATCGTCCGATGGTGACGCCGAACAGGAGAAGGGCGAAGTCGTCCGCGTCCGATGGCGGAAACCGTTCGCAGACCGATGTGGTGTTCGACGGCATCAAACGGATGATCAGCGCCGGCCAACTGCAGCCCGGTGCTCGTCTCCCGGTCGAGCAGGAGCTGTCCGAGCAGTTGGGTGTATCCCGTGGATCATTGCGGGAAGGGGTCCGGGCGCTGGCTTTGATGGGTGTGCTGGAGACCCGGCAGGGCGCCGGCACCTACGTCACCGCGCTGGATCCTGCCACCTTGTTGGGACCGCTGGGTGTCCTGGTGGAGTTGCGGCTTCAGGAGAACATCGCCGATCTGATGGCCGTCCGACGGGTGCTGGAAGTGGAGGCGGCGGGACTGGCGGCGTTGCGGATCAGCGAGGCCGAGCTGGGAACGGCCGGTGACATCCTGGCCCAGGCGGAACGGATGCTCGAGCACGAGGAGATCGACCATGACGCGGTGATGGAGGCCGATGTGGACTTTCATCGCGTGATCGCACAGGCCTCGGGGAATCCAACCCTGACCGCGCTGATCAACGGTCTGGCCGGCCGGACGCTACGAGCCCGACTGTGGCGGGCCTTGCACGAGGAAGGTGCCGAACGAGTGACGCACGCTGAGCACCAGGCCATCCTCGCGGCACTGACGGCGGGCGATCCCGGCGCCGCGCGGCTGCGGATGGGAGTTCACCTGCTCAACGTCCAGCAGTCTCTCGCATCCCATCTCGACACCGTTCCCGACCCCGATGCCGCCGACTTGTCAGATCCTGTGGTTGCCCCGGCGACCGCGGAGTCTGACAAGTCGGGTTAGGAACGGGTCAACGCGGCCACCGCGAAGGCGCCGGCTGCTTCGGCGAGCGGAAGACATGGGTGATGGTGGACGGTGCTCGATGAGCACGAAGTGGATCTCTACGAGATCATGGAGCAGCACTTCGTCAAACATCTGACGCCATTCGGTGCGCACGTGTGACAGGGCTCGTCCGAGTAGCCCTCGACGCCGGAACGGAGAGGGTACGCAAGCTGTGACCACGGAGCTACTTCGGCTTTCCCGAGTTCTCGTCGGAGCCCCGCCGGCCGCACCGGTCCGGATGGTGCACATCGGCCTGGGCAACTTCCACCGGGCGCATCAGGCATGGTTCACCGCGCATGCCCCGGACGCGGCCGAATGGGGCTATGCCAGTTTCACCGGCACCAGCCCACGGGCTGCGGACGCGCTTCGGCCACAGGATGGGCTGTACACCCTGATCGTGCGGGGCAGCGAGGGCGACAGCTTCGAGACGGTGAGCACGCTGTCGGCGGTTCACGCGGCCGATGAACACGCGGCGTACCTCGGCTACCTTGCTCGCCCCGAGGTGGCGATCGTGACCGTCACGGTGACCGAGGCGGGCTATCTGCGCGGTCCCGACGGACATCTGGACCTCGACGATCAGACCCTTCGTGAGGACTTGGCCCTGCTGCGTAGCGACCCGGCCCAGCGGGTACGCTCGCTGCCGGCCCGGCTCCTCGCCGGGCTGCTGGAACGTCGGTCCGCCATCGGTACGGCCGCCGGGGACCTGACCATCCTGTCGTGCGACAACCTGCCGAATGTCGGGGCCGCGACGAAAACCGTGGTCTACGACCTGGCTTCCTTGGTCGACGAATCGCTGATCGGCTGGATGGACGACCACGTCGAGTTCGCCTCGTCGATGGTGGATCGCATCACGCCCAACACCACCGACAGCGACCGCAGCTTGGTGGCCGAGGAGTGCGGCTACCTCGATGCCAGTCCGGTCCCGACCGAACCGTTCAACGAGTGGGTCGTGTCCGGCCGGTTCGCCGCCGGTCGACCTCGCTGGGAGGACGCCGGTGTCACCTTGGTGGGGGAGGTGGAGCCCTTCGAGCAGCGCAAACTGCTGCTGCTGAACGGCTCGCACTCCCTGCTCGCGTACGCGGGCAGCATCCGCGGCCACGAGACCATCGATCAGGCCATCGAGGACCCCGCGTGCCGGTCGTGGGTCACCCAGTTCTGGGACGAGGCGAGTCGCCAGCTCAGTCTGCCGGACGAGGAGATCGCCACGTACCGCCGAGCCCTGCTCGCCCGCTTCTCCAACTCTCGACTGCGTGACCACCTCGCCCGGATCGCTGCTGACGGCTCACAGAAGCTGCTGGTGCGTACGGTGCCGGTCGTACAGGCGGAAAGGGTGGCCGGTCGGTTGCCCCGGGGGGCCGCGACGACCCTGGCGGCCTGGGTCCTGCATCTGCGCGGCCAGGGCGCTCCCGTCAAGGACCAAGGAGCTGTTGTCGCTCGGGCTGCGGCGAATGCCACGGAACTTTCCGAAGCGGTGCCGGCGGTTCTGGACAGCTTGCAGCCAGGTCTCGGTCACGATGCCGAACTCGCCGGGCTGGTGGTGGAGCAGGCTCACGCCATCGTGTCTCAGTGAGGTTGGCAGACAGCTGGACGGAGCTGTCCGATCAGCCGGCAAGCGGTCGCCGGACCATGGACGAGACCACTCGGCCTCTGGTATACCAGTTATCAGACCAGTCGGGCCCTGGGCACCAGATAATGGTGGTGAAGGTCATCAAGTAAGCGTCTGAATCGAGTCAGACCACGGCAGACCAGTTGCTAAAATTGGTCTCGGACCTGAACTCGTGAGGGTCCAGGCAATGGCGCCTCCATACGAATCTCTCGAATGGAGGAGAACTCATGTTGGAGTCCTTCAATGCCGCCCGTGCGCGGCGCATCAACGGACGTCGCTCGCGCCGGCAGCAGCAGCGTGTGCAGGCTGAACTCGGCACTCTTGCCGCAGACGTCGACCTCACCCGTTTCGACATCGAGCCGAGCGGTCACGGCCCCGATCAGCGGACCCAGGAGCTGCGCGACCTGCACCAGCTGCTGTCGCTGAAGGTGGTCAACTACTGAACCTGACCACGTGATCGGTACGACCGGGGCGGGCTCTGCGGGGCCCGACCCGGCGACCGGCGAAACCGGAAAAACCGACCCCGGTGGACAGACGGAAATTGCGGATGCGAATATTCCCGTGTGCCAGACGTCACCCCACCCGCGCAAACCATCGCCTATCCGGCCCCTGGGAGCCGGCCGCGTCCACCCCGTGATCCGGCGCTCCCGCCGCACGTCATCGTGCTCTTCGGAGCTACCGGTGACCTCTCGAAGCGCAAGCTGATCCCCGGCCTGGCCCACTTGGCCTTGTCCGAGCTCGCGCCCGACATCCAGGTCGTCGGCTCATCTTTGGAGCCGCTGACCGAAGAAGAGTTCCGGAACTTCGCCAAGGAGTCGCTCGACCGGTTCTCGCACCGGGCGCTCACCAACGAGCAGTGGGAGCACTTCTCCACTCGGCTGACCTATGTCCCGCAAGGTGACGGCGCCGAGGGTCTTGCTGCCGCGGTGGCCGCGGCGGAGGAGCGGCTCGGCGGCTCCGCCCCGAGACTGCACTACCTCAGTGTGCCGCCCGTTGCCGCGCCCGCGGTCATCAAGATGATCAAGGACGCCAACCTCGTGAAGCACTCCCGAGTGGTGATGGAGAAGCCTTTCGGCACCGACCTGCAGAGTGCCGTGGAACTCAACGCCGGTCTGCACGAGACGTTCGACGAGTCGCAGATCTTCCGGATCGATCACTTCCTCGGCAAGGAGGCGGCGCAGAACATCCTGGCGTTCCGCTTCGCCAACGGTCTGTTCGAGCCGATCTGGAACCGCAACTTCATCGACCACATCCAGATCGACATCCCCGAGACGCTGGGGCTCGACAAGCGGGCCATGTTCTACGAGTCGACCGGTGCCTACAAGGACATGGTGGTGACCCACCTGTTCCAGGTGCTCGCCTTCGTCGCCATGGAGCCGCCGACCGCACTGGAGCCCTTCGCGATCAGTGAGGAAAAGAACAAGGTCTTCCGCTCAATGCTGCCGCTGGACGTCCACGACGTGGTACGCGGGCAGTACGGGGGCTATCGCGAGGAGCCGGGGGTGGCTCCCGACTCCGACACCGAGACGTTCATCGCCTTGAAGTGCCGGATCGACAACTGGCGCTGGGCCGGCGTGCCGTTCTACCTGCGGACCGGCAAAAAGCTGGCCGAGGGCATGCGGATCATCTCGATCGCCTTCAAGGAAGCGCCGCGGACCATGTTCCCGGACAACTCCGGCGTCGGATCGATGGGTCCGGACCACCTGACGTTCGACCTGGCCGACGAGTCGAAGGTGTCGCTGTCCTTCTACGGCAAGCGGCCCGGTCCGGGCATGAAGCTGGAGAAGCTGTCGATGCAGTTCTCCACCAACGAGACGTCGCACGCCGACGACGTGCTGGAGGCGTACGAGCGGCTGATCATGGACGCGATGCGCGACGATCACACGCTGTTCACCACGGCCGACGGCATCGAGAGTCTGTGGGAGCGGTCGATTCCGCTGCTGGACAACCCGCCGCCGGTCAAGTCGTATCAGCCAGGCAGCTGGGGTCCCAACTCGATCCACCAGTTGATCGCCCCGAACGCGTGGCGGCTGCCCTTCGAGCGGGCCTGGCGATCGAAGAAGTGAGTTGTTGATTCCTCCGGGTCAGCTGGTCAGCGCACCGGCGACCCGGAGGAACTCGTCCGCCGCGCGCGGACCGACCGTTTCGCCGAGGCAGTAGGTGCGGTAGGCGCGCCGCTTCTCGGCGAGCGGGTCGTCGCCGTGCAGGTGGTCCAACGCGGCATCGAGGGTTGAGAGATCCGGCTCGATCACGTACGCGACCTGGGCCATCGGGAAGTTCTCCACGAACTCCTGGCCGCTGTGCAGCACAGCGCACATGGCGAACGGCTTGCCCGAGGCAAGGTAGTCCGACGCGATCGAGGAGACGTCGGTGATCAAGGCGTCGGAGGCGTTGAAGCAGGCCGGCACGTCCCAGTCCTTCTCCGCCTGTGTGCCCCACACGTGCTGCCGGCCGCTGGCGGCCTTGTCAGAGGCAAGCAGATCGTGGATCGCCTTGATCCGACCAGCGTCGGTGCGGTCGTTGTAGCTCAGCGGGTGCGGTCGGAAGACCACGGTTGAACCGCGATCCAGCACGGCCTTGATGATGGTCAGTCCGTTGGGCAGCGAACTGTAGTTGGTGCTCGGCCGACCGCCCTTCCAGGTCGGCGCATAGAGCACGGTCCGGGCCGACCCCGGCGGCAGCGGTTCGTCACGCACCTCGATGGCCTCGATCTGCGGTCGGCCGACGATCTCGAACCGGCCGGGCGGCACCTCGATCCCGTGCGCGGCGTACCGATCGACGCCCTGCTGGCCGGAGACGAACAACTTGGAGTACGTCGCGTGCCGCGGGTTGTAGTTCGCCTGCTTGTCGGAGTCGCCGTGGTTCAGCCAGATATGGGTCATCGGGTAGCGCTGGAAGGTCGAGTTGGCGGCACTGCCTTGGACGTAGAAGGCCGCCTTCATCGAGGGCACCACCATCGAGTCGAGGTGGTCGGACATCTTCTTGTCCGTTCGTGGCACCAGGATGGGGGACTTGGTCAGCTTGGCGATTTCACCGACGGTTGCCGGGTTGCGAGTGATGACGACGTACGGCTTGTTCAGCCGGTCCAGGTAAGGCAACCACATTCCGAGTTGATAGCGGACACCGACGGTGGTGGCGTAGTAGACGACGAATGCCGGCTGGTACTTCCGTAGAGCGGCGGGGGTGTCGCGCTCGATCCGGCGGCTCGCGGCGTTGGCCCGCAATCCGTAGCGGACCGCCAAGAGACTGAGCGGCACTGTGGCCAGGGCCGGCAGCAGCAGCAGCCAGCCCGGCGCTGCGACACAGACCAGGAGGGCCGCGGCCAGGATGGCAACCACGTTGCCGGCCGCGATCCAGCCGGGGGAGAACGGGGCTTTGGGAACGGGCTGGACGCCCGGCAGATTGCGCACCACGATCTTGGTGGTGCCGAGCAGCGTCTTGACCAGGGGCTCTGCCATCACCAGCAGCAACAAGACGGCCAGTGCAAGCCAGGCGAGCAGGTCTTCCAGCGCGCCGGCGTCGGATCGGCGGTGCAGATAGGCGGCGCCGATCGCCACCACCAGGAGCAGACGGACACTGACGAAATAGCCGAGCAGCGCAGTCTTCGGCTTCGGGAAGAAGTCCGACCAGCGACGCGCCAGTATCCCGATCAAGGCGGCCAGTCCGGCCAGCGCGCCGATGACGCCGAGCAGCACCGACGAGGACGCGACCAGCAGGCAGACGGAGACGACCGCGCCCAGGTTGATCAGGTTGCGGATGCCGAAATCACCGAGTTCGTTCTTGAGTCGGCCCAGTCGCTGCTGCCAGACGGACGAACCTGCGGATACTGACCTCGAAGCCATGGGTGTGACCTTAACGGTGAGCGAGATAGCATGAGGTAGTGCCACTCCCAACGAGTTCGCATCCTGCTCGCGGGTCGATGAGCTCACCGCCGGCTCGACGCGGAGACGGTCGTCTCAACCACGACCTCGACCCCCACGATCGCGGACCCCAGGACGCGTGCGGAGTTTTCGGCGTCTGGGCCCCGGGTGAAGAGGTAGCCAAGCTCAGCTACTTCGGGCTCTACGCACTCCAGCACCGCGGCCAGGAATCTGCCGGGATCGCGGTCAGCAATGGCTCCCAGATCATGGTGTTCAAGGACATGGGGCTGGTCTCTCAGGTCTTCGACGAGACGGCCTTGAACTCGCTCCGCGGCCACCTCGCGATCGGGCACGCGCGCTATTCGACGACCGGCGCAAGCGTGTGGAAGAACGCGCAGCCCACCTTCCGGCCGACGGCGACCGGCGCGATCGCGTTGGGTCACAACGGCAACCTGACCAACACCTTGGAACTGCAGTCGTGGCTGGCGGAGCGGGATGCCCCTGACGGCTCCCTGGTGCCGGGCGCGCTTTCGCACGAGGCCACCAACGACACCTCGCTGGTCACCGCGTTGCTGGCCACCTATCCGGGCCTGACCATCGAACAGGCATCCCTTGAGGTGTTGCCCCACCTCAAGGGCGCTTTCAGCTTGGTCTACATGGACGAGGAGACCTTGTACGCGGCCCGTGACCCGCAGGGCATCCGGCCCTTGGTGCTGGGTCGGCTGGAACGCGGTTGGGTGGTGGCCAGTGAGACCGCCGCCCTCGACATCGTGGGTGCTTCCTACGTCCGGGAGATCGCCCCCGGCGAGCTGGTCTGCATCGATGCCGCCGGTCTGCGCAGCAGCAAGTTCGCCGAGCCGGACCCCAAGGGCTGTCTGTTCGAGTACGTCTACCTGGCCCGCCCGGACACGATGATCAACGGGCGCCGGCTGCATTCGGTCCGGGTCGAGGTCGGCCGGATCCTGGCCCGGGAGTATCCGGTGGACGCCGATCTGGTGATTCCGGTGCCCGAGTCCGGTACGCCGGCAGCCATCGGTTACGCGGAGGCGTCCGGGATTCCGTACGGCCAGGGCCTGGTGAAGAACTCCTACGTCGGCCGGACCTTCATCCAGCCCAGTCAGACCATCCGGCAGCTGGGCATCCGGCTGAAGTTGAACCCGCTGCGCGACGTGATCGCCGGCAAGCGGCTGGTGGTGGTCGACGACTCGATCGTCCGTGGCAACACCCAGCGTGCCCTGGTCCGGATGCTGCGCGAGGCCGGCGCCAGCGAGGTGCACGTCCGGATCTCGTCCCCGCCGGTGAAGTGGCCCTGCTTCTACGGGATCGACTTCGCCAGCCGGGCCGAACTCATCGCCAACGGCTTGTCGGTGGACGAGATCTGTCGTTCCATCGGCGCCGACTCGCTCAGCTACGTCAGCCTGGAAGGCCTCGTCGAGGCGACCGAGGCCGGCATGGACCGGCTCTGTCGGGCCTGTTTCGACGGGGTTTACCCGGTCGAGCTGCCATTGTCCGAGCGGCTCGGCAAGCATGTGCTGGAGGACGAGTCGCGTACCGATGTCGACGGATTGGCCACCTCGGCCGCTGGAGTAGGAGCCGAAGATGCCCTCGCCCGACCGTAAGAACACCGACTTGTCAGATCTCACGGTTGCCGGAGCGACCACAGAATCTGACAAGTCGGCATATGCGGCGGCTGGGGTCGACATCGAGGCCGGGGATCGGGCCGTTGAACTGATGAAGGAGTGGGTCGGCAAGACCCGCCGGCCGGAGGTGCTCGGCGGGCTGGGCGGCTTTGCGGGGCTCTTCGATGCCGCGCCGCTGGCCAAGCTGAAGCATCCCGTGCTCGCGACGTCGACCGACGGGGTCGGCACCAAGGTCGCCATCGCCCAGGCCATGGACATCCACGACACGATCGGCTTCGATCTCGTCGGCATGGTCGTCGACGACCTGGTCGTATGCGGTGCCGAGCCGCTGTTCATGACCGACTACATCGCCACGGGCAAGGTCATCCCGGAGCGGATCGCGGCGATCGTCAAGGGCATCGCCGAGGCGTGTGTGCAGGCTGGTTGCGCTTTGGTCGGCGGCGAGACGGCCGAGCATCCTGGTCTCCTCGGCCCCGACGAGTACGACGTCGCGGGCGCAGCCACCGGTGTGGTCGATCGGGACGCCATCTTGGGCCCGGATCGAGTCCGGCCCGGT
Organism: Microlunatus sp.; assembly: GCA_047605905.1. GTDB lineage: Bacteria > Actinomycetota > Actinomycetes > Propionibacteriales > Propionibacteriaceae > Microlunatus. Next base: position 24,658 of record JASGEZ010000158.1, on the reverse strand, counting down.
GACGTGGCCATCGCGATGGCATCCTCCGGACTGCATTCCAATGGCTACTCGCTGGCTCGACACGTCTTCTTCACCCACGCCGGCTGGGCCCTGGACCGGCACGTTCCAGAACTCGGCCACACCCTGGGTGAGGAACTGCTGGTGCCGACCCGGATCTACAGCGGTGACTGCCTGGCACTGATCGGCGCGGCCGAGGTGCACGCGATGAGCCATGTCACCGGAGGCGGGCTCGCCAACAACCTGGCCCGCGTGGTGCCCGACGCGATTCGGGTGCGAATCGATCGGGGGACCTGGGCGCCACTGCCGGTCTTCGATGTCGTGCGGCAGGTCGGCGGGGTCTCTCAGCCGGACCTCGAGGCGACCCTCAACATGGGTGTCGGCATGGTGGCCTTGGTGCCGCCGGACAGCGTCGACGCGGCTCTGGCAAATCTCGCTGATCGGGGGCTGTCGGCCTGGGTATGCGGCGAAGCAGTGGCAGTGGCTCCGGGTGAAGGTGAGCGGGTCCTGCTCGAAGGCAGCTACGCGGCTGGCTGACCGCGCGAACCGGTTCAGCTTCTGCCCTCCCATTCGCCGGGTGGCAACTTGCGGCATTGCCCGCATTGGGTAGCCTTTGCCTTACGACTGTTCATTCATCCTGCGCCGTGGCTTGAGCCAGCGGCAGACGACAAGTGCGAGGGGGTCGACCCGATATGGGGCGCGGCCGTGCGAAGGCAAAGCAGACCAAGGTGGCCCGGGAGCTCAAGTACCGCTCCGTTGACACCGACTTCAGTTCCTTGGAGCGAGAGCTCCGGGGGGCCGACTATGGGCACCACATCCCCTCGGCGTCCGAGGACGACGAGATCCCTTCGGGTTACGAGGATCTTGCCGCTCGCTACAACGACGACGATGGTGACGACGAGTTCAACCAGTACGACCTGCGCAAGTCGGGATAGCTCGCCGGTGCCAGTCTGGCCCGCACCCGACTGGGCATAGCCTTGGGGTATGAGCCAGTATCCGCAGTCGGCGCCCGACCCTGAGAGTCAACCCACCGTGTCCCCAGGGACAGCGGAGTGGGCGACCGGCTCTCCGCCGCAACCCTCCGTCCAGCCGGCGCAGCCAGATCAGGCGTCCGGTCAGTCAGTGTCCTACGGATATGGCCCGCAAGGCCCGCTGCCGCAGGGCCAGCCGTACCCCGGGCAGGGCTACGACCAACCCGGTTCGGGTCAACCTGGCTACGGTCAGCCGAATTACGGTCAGCCCAATTACGGACAGCCCAGCTATGGGGCGCAGCAGGGCTACCCACCTGGCGGCTACGGTCAGCCGGGCTACCCGCCGGCGGCGTACCAGCAGGCGGGCCCACTCTCGGCGAGCGACGAGCGGCTGTGGGCCACGCTCACCCACATCTCGATCCCATTTTTCGGCTTCATCGGTCCGCTGATCACCTTCCTGGTGTTCAAGGACCGTGATCCGTGGCTGAAGGAAGCGACCACCGAGGCGCTCAACTTCTCGATCCTCTACGGGATCGTGCAGGTGATCAGTTCGATCCTGATCGCGGCGGCCATCGGCGGCATTTTGCTGCCGCTGTTCTGGATCGCTGCCCTGGTGCTGTGCATCCTGGCGGCGATGGCAACCAACAAGGGCGAGCAGTACCGGTATCCGGTCAACTGGCGACTGATCAAGTGAGGCCGGCCGGTTGGGTGGCCGACCTCCTGCCGGGGTATGAGTCGCTGGAGATCCCACTACCCGACGCTGCCCGAGCGCTCGGTGAGCCGGACGACGCCGAACTGGTCGCGACCTTGGTTCGTAGAGCCGGGGGAGAGCCGTCCGAACACGCGGTGCTCTATCTGCACGGCTGGAACGACTACTTCTTCCAGACCCACGTGGCTGATGCGCTCTCCGCGGCGGGTTTCGCGTTCTACGCGCTCGATCTGCGCCGCTACGGCCGGAGTCTGCGACTGGGGCAACTGAAGGGCTTTATCGCGGACCTGGCCGAATACGACGCCGAGATCGGCGCGGCCTGGGATCTCATCTCGGCCGAACACGAGCACATCACCATCCTGGGTCACTCCACCGGCGGACTCGTCGCGGCGATCTGGGCAGCGGCTCATCCCGGGCAGACTCGAGGCTTGATCCTGAACTCTCCGTGGCTCGACCTGCAGGGGTCGGCGATGGTGCGGGCACTGGGTGGCCCGGTGATCGACGCCCTGGGCGGCAACCGTCCGACCACAGTGCTGCCGTTGCCGGACACCGGCTTCTATGCCCGGACGATCCACGCCTCACAGGAGGGGGAGTGGGATTACGATCTGGAGCTGAAGACCACTCCTTCGCCGGCGATCCGGGTCGGCTGGCTGCGGGCCGTCCTGCAGGGACACCAGAAGGTCGCTGCCGGTCTCGGGTTGCCGATGCCGGTCTTGGTGATGACCTCGACGACGTCGGACTTCGCGCGCAAGTGGCACGACGGACTACATGTCGTGGATACGGTGCTCGATGTCGAGCAGATCGCCCGGCGGGCGACGCGGCTCGGGCGGCACGTGACGATCGTCAGATTCGCCGACGGCTTGCACGATCTTTTCCTGTCTCGAGCCGACGTACGCGCGCGGGTTCTGGACGAGGTGCTCCGTTGGTCAGGTGCCTACGTACTGGGCGGCAGTCTCGCGCTCGAGGATCCCGCGTTGCCCCTCCGGAGAGCCACTGCTTGAATGTCCCCGTGACTGAGATGCCTCATGTAGTGGTCATCGGCGGTGGCTTTGGTGGGCTATCCGCCACTACCGCACTGGCAAAGGAAGGTTTTCGGGTAACGCTGATCGATCGGCACCCGTACAACACCTTCCATCCGTTGCTCTATCAGGTCGCCACCGGCGGCCTGAACCCTGGCGATGTCACCTACTCGCTGCGCTACTTCAGTGCGCGCTACGACAATGTCCACTTCCGTCGGACCAAGGCAGTTGGCATCGACCACGAGCGCCGTGAAGTGCTCTGCGAGGACGGTGTCAACCTCGGCTACGACTACCTCATCGTGGCCACTGGCATCACCACCAACCACTTCGGCATTCCCGGCGCGGCCGAGAACAGCATGTCGATGTACACCCGGGCCGAGGCGCTCCGGGTACGCGACATGATCTTCGGCGGGATCGAGACCATCGCCGGTATGTCGGAGGAGCACACCGGCGGCTTCACCGCTGTGGTGGTGGGCGGCGGCGCTACCGGTGTCGAGATCGCCGGTCAGCTGGCCGAGCTGAAGAGCCACGCCGTTCCGACGGTCTGGCCCGAGCTCAATCCGGCCCTGGTGCGGGTCGTGCTGGTGGAGATGGGTCCGGCGCTGCTCGCGCCGTTCGACGACAAGCTTCGCCGCTACACGCTGCGGGAGCTGGTCAAGCGTGGCGTCGACGTCCGGCTGAAGACCGCGATCTCGGCCGTGCACCCCGACCGGGTCGAGTTCGACAACGGCGAGAGCATGCCGGCAGACCTGGTCATCTGGGCCGCCGGTATCTCCGGCTATCCGATGCTGAAGGACTGGGGCCTGCCGATCGGACGGGGTGGTCGGATCGAGGTCCATCCCGATCTGCGCACCATCAACGACGACCGGGTGTTCGCGGTCGGCGACACGAGCATCATCGTCGACAACCCGCTGCCTCAGCTCGCGCAGCCGGCGTTGCAGACGGGCAAGCACGCTGCCGAGCAGATCGCCCGAATCCATCTCGGTCAGCCCACCATCCCGTTCAGCTACTACGACAAGGGCACCATGGCGACCATCGGCCGGGCCGATGCGGTCGTGGAACTGCCCAACGGGTTGAAACTGACCGGGCTGATCGCCTGGCTCGGCTGGATCGCCCTGCACGTCATGTTCCTGCTGGGCAGCCGGAACCGGATCCAGACGCTGGTGAACCTCGCGGTGCGCTATTCCGGACTGGGTAAGTCCGGCGTCATCATCGGCGACGGCAAGCCGACTCCGCGGCTCAAGGCAATGCAGGACGAGTAACTTCTGATCACGCCCGGCGACTCCCGGATGCTTCAAGGATCTTGAAGTGTCCGGGAGTTGTCGTTCGGCGCGGTGAAGTTCGAGCGCTACGAAGCGGGGGCGGTGGGTGGCCAGGGCCGGGGTCGAACCGGCGACCTTTCACTTTTCAGGCGAACGCTGCTACCAGCTGAGCTACCTGGCCTTGAACCCGGCCTGCAACACAGACCGGACACCAAAGCGGTGACCACACGATGCGATCACCGCTTCCGCGACCCCGACGGGACTCGAACCCGCGACCTCCGCCGTGACAGGGCGGCGCGCTAACCAACTGCGCCACGGGGCCTTGGTGGTGCACTCCTCATCGGAGCGCCCGCGAAACTATAGCGCAGCTGTGCCGATGGTTCGAATCGAGAAGATCGACATGGTCGATCACGTGGTCTCGCGCTCGATCAGAGTGACCAGTCCGTCGAAGTTCGCCGACAGTTTGGCACCGGTCAGGATCGCGGCATCGACCTCGGCTGCGAGCCGTTCCGCCATGCCGCTGCGGTCGTAGTTGAGCGTGGTCAGGGCCGGGAAGCTCAACTCCGAGGTCGGTAGATCGTCCACACCGATCACGGCGAGATCCGCGGGGGCCGACAGGCGGAGTCGCCGCATCCCTCGCAGGATGGCGAGAGCGGTCGCGTCGTTGTAGGCGCAGATTCCGGTGATCGCCGGGGCTTCCTCGCGCCAGGCCGTGACCGCTGCCTCTGCATCGTCACCGTCCAGTGGCACCGTACGGACGTCCGGGGCCGGCAGACCGGCGGCTCGACATGCCTCTTCCACGCCAGTCAGTCGGGGCCGGGCAAAGGCCACCAGGCGTGGGTCGGCGGGCCAGGCATAGCCGAGGCGGCGATGCCCTCGGTCGATCAGATGCCGCACCTGGAGCCGCCCGGCCTCCCGGTCGACCTGCTCCAGTTCTCCCCGGCCGGTGCCGCTGGCTGTCCAGGCGACGACCGCCCGTGCGCCGGCAGCGTGCAACGCGGTGAGTTCGGCGTCGTCGATGTCGTCGAACACCACGACCGCGGCAGGAGTGATCGACCGCCAGAGCAGCTCGGTGCTGGTACGGCTCTCCTCGCCCGAGCCCGTCGTATGACTGACGAACGGGTAGCCACGGGCGGCGAAGGCCGCAGTGAGCCGGCGAAAGAACTGCCCGGAGTTGTCCCCGACCGGCCAGTCGCTGAGCAGCCCGAGCACCAAGTGGCTACGCCCTGTCGCGAGCGCCCGGGCAGCCGCCGACGGTGCATAGCCGAGCCGAGCCGCCGTATCCAGCACCCGGCGACGGGTGCTCTCCGGGATCGACTGCTGGGCGCGGTTGTTGAGCACATAGCTCACGGTCGTCGCCGAGACCCCGGCCTCGCGAGCGACGTCCTTGGCGGTCACCTTGCGGCCGGCCGGCGGAGCGGGGGCGACGGCCCGTAAGGGCGGTTCCGCATGATTCATCGTGGAAACCTCCCCCATGTGATTGACAAGTGTTTCCGAGGGCAGCAGTCTATGCGCGGGACCCTGATGCGCTTCACTGACTCGGGTCACTTAAAAATACTTTGAGAACTACCCAAAGGAGGGTCAGATGAGTACGTCAGGGAGCCATACCCCCGGAGACGGATCCGGATCTGGAGTTGTGCAGGATCCACACGAGCATCACTGGTTCAGTGAGCCGACGGAGAAGGCACCGGTCAAGTACGTGGGCTGGCTGCTGGCTGCCCAGCTGTTCTTCTTCATCGCGCTGCTGGGACCGGCCATCGTCGGTATCGGCCTGAAGATCAACGATTTGGTCGCCCGCGGAGCGCTGCCCGAGAACGGTGCGATCGCGGCGGCCTCGGTCCTCGGCGGTGTCGGAGCGCTATTCGCCACGATCGCTAACGTCGTGTTCGGCAAGTTGTCGGACCGGACCACCTCGCGGTGGGGCCGCCGCCGGATCTGGATCGTGCTCGGCACCGTGCTCATGACGATTGCGTTCGTCATCATGGCGGTGGCGCCGAACCTGACTGTGGCCACCGTCGGCTGGGCACTCGCACAGACCGGTGCCAATATGACCCTGGCGCCGTTCATCGCCACGATCGCCGACCAGGTGCCGCAGTTCCAGCGCGGTAGCATCACCGCCGCCCTGGGCATCGCGCAGAACGTCGGCATCCTCGGGGGTACCTACGTAGCCGAGCTGTTCCAGACCAACATGCTGGCGATGTTCGTCGGCCCGTCGGTTCTGGCCATCGTCGTGATGGTCATCTTCGCCGTCATGCTGCCGGACAAGGTGCTGCCGGTCAAGCCGCCGAAGATGACCCTCGCCGAGACCATCCAGACCTTCTGGGTCAGCCCGGTCAAGTACCCGGACTACGCACTCGCCTGGTGGTCCCGGTTCCTGATCACTTTCGCCAGCTTCGTGTTCACCACCTTCCGCTTCTTCTACATCCAGATCCACCTGCAGGTGCCGAAGGAGGATGTGGCTGGGATCATCTCGACCAGCGTCCTCGTCTACACGATCGCCTTGATCGCCACTGCGTGGGCTGCCGGGAAGTTGTCGGACAAGATCGGCCGACGCAAGATCTTCGTCTGGACCTCGACCGCCGCGTTTGCGATCTGCACCGTAGCCTTGGTCCACCTCGGCTCGGTCTCCCAGTACTACATCCTGGAAGCCGTCATGGGTGCCGCGTACGGCGTCTACGTCGGTGTCGACCTCGCCCTGGTCGTGGACGTGCTCCCGAACCCGGACGACTCCGGCAAGGATCTGGGCGTCTTCAACATCGCCAACGCAATCCCGCAGACCTTTGCCCCGATGATCGCCGGCATCCTGGTCTACGTCGGCACGTACCCCAACTTCGCCCTACCGCTCTATGTAGCCGGCGCAGCAGCTCTACTCGGCGCCGCGGTCATCTTCCCGATCAAGAAGGTCCGGTAGCGGATGACCCTGGACATCGACTCGCTGCTGCCGCAGTTGACGCTGGCCGAGAAGGCCAGTCTGGTCAGCGGCTCGGCGTTCTGGGTCACCGCGCCCGTCGAGCGGCTGGGCATCCCAAGGATCATGGTGTCCGACGGACCCCATGGTCTGCGGGCCCAGCCGCCCGACGAGGGCAGTGGCGACCATGTCGGGCTCGGCACGTCGCTGCCCGCGACCTGCTTCCCAACGGCTTCGGCGATCGCCTCGACCTGGAATCCCGACCTGTTGCACCGGATCGGGCAGGCGCTCGCCCAGGAGGCGCGGGCCTGCAACCTCTCGGTGATCCTCGGTCCGGGCATCAACATGAAGCGCTCGCCGCTGTGCGGCCGCAACTTCGAGTACTTCGCCGAGGACCCGTTCCTGGCCGGTGAGCTGGCGGTCGGCATCATCGACGGCATCCAGTCGCGTGACATCGGGACCTCGGTCAAGCACTATGCGGCCAACAACCAGGAGACTGATCGGCTCCGGGTGGACGCTCAGGTCGACGAGCGGACCCTGCGGGAGATCTACCTGCCGGCGTTCGAGCGGGTGGTCAAGGCTTCCCAGCCGTGGACCGTGATGTGCTCGTACAACAAGGTCAACGGGAAGTCGGCCTCGGAGAACAGCTGGCTGCTCACCACCGTGCTCCGGGAGGAGTTCGGCTTCGAGGGTCTGGTTGTGTCCGACTGGGGCGCGGTCTACCACCGGGTGCCGGCGCTGGAGGCGGGACTTGATCTGGAGATGCCGCCGACCCAGGGGCGGACCACGGCGGAGATCATCGCCGCGGTGGAGTCCGGTGAACTGGCGGTCGAGGTTCTCGACGCTCGGGTCCGTACGGTGCTGGAGCTGGTGTCGAGGGGCATGCATGTCCTCGATCTCGACGAGTCCTTCGACGCCGACGAGCATCATGCCCTGGCCCGCCGGGCGGCGGCCGAGTCGGTGATCCTGCTGAAGAACGACGGGGTGTTGCCCCTCGCGTCGGACGCCAAGGTCGCTGTCATCGGCGAGTTCGCCCGGACTCCGCGGTATCAAGGCGCCGGTTCCTCCCAGGTGGTGCCGACCCGGGTGGACACCGTGCTCGACGAACTGCAGGCCGTCTATGGGGACCTGCCGTTCGCACCGGCGTACGTGGTCGGTGCGACCAGCGACGATGCGGATCTGTTGGCAGAGGCTGCCGAGGTCGCGGCTGCGGCCGATGTGGTGGTCATGCTGATCGGACTACCGGCGGCCGAGGAGTCCGAGGGTTTCGACAGGACGCACATGGACCTGCCGGCCAACCAGCTGGCGGCCCTGGCGGCGGTTGCGGAGGCGAACCCGAACGTGGTCGTCGTACTCGCGAACGGCTCGACGGTGCTGCTCGGCGACGTCGTGCCCAAGTCGCGTGCATTGGTCGAGGCATGGCTCGGCGGTCAGGCGGCCGGGGGTGGCATCGTCGATGTACTCACCGGTGTGGTCAACCCGTCGGGTCGACTGGCCGAGACGATCCCGCATCGGTTGGAGGACAACTCGTCGTTCTTCAACTTTCCGGGTGAAGAGTCGGTCGTGCGTTACGGCGAGGGTCTGTTCATCGGGTATCGGGCCTACGACAAGGCAAACCAGGATGTCGCGTTCCCGTTCGGGTTCGGCTTGTCCTACACCACGTTCGCCTTGTCCGATCTCGGTGTCACCACCCATGGCTCGGCCTCCGACGGAACCTTCGGTGCGACCGTCACCGCGACGGTCACCAACACCGGTGACGTGGACGGAGCCGAGGTGGTCCAGGTGTACGTCGAGGATGTCGCCTCGACGGTGGCCCGGCCGGTGCGGGAGCTGAAGGGCTTCGCGAAGGTGTCGGTCGCCGCCGGGGAGTCGGCTCAGGTCAGCATCGAGCTGGACCAACGCGCCTTCTCCTTCTGGTCGACCCGGCACAAGCAGTGGGTGGTCGAGTCCGGCGACTTCGTTGTCGCGGTCGGTTCGAGTTCTCGGGATCTGCCGTTGACCGAGACGATCAGTGTCGAGGCTCCGACGATCCTGCCGCCCCTCACCAGGGAGTCCACCCTGGAGGAGTGGGTGGCCGACCCGCTCGGCAAGCAACTGATCGATCGGGAGATCGCCGCCGGTCAGCCGAAGGTCGACGACACCCTCATCGAGGTCATCGGGAACTTCCCGATGAACACACTGGCCAACTTCGGGTTGAGTCTCGACCACGAGTCGCTGGACCGGATTGCCGCCGATTGGGCGGGCCGGCAGGACTGAAAGGCGATTGGAACGAAACCAGGATCGTCCTGGCGCTTCACGACAGCTGATCGTAAAGCGCCAGGACGTTCGAGCTTTACCACCCCTCGACTTCTGTCGAGGTAGCCACACGTGATGTGGATAGCTCGACAAAAGTCCGGGCACCAAGGACCTCGCTGCGGAGTACGAGAACGACTGCAAGAAGGCCCGTCGGCCGGTGCGGTCTTCGGCCTCTGCGAGGGCGAGCCTGGTCTCGTCGTGAGCGGCAGCAGCTCAGGGAACAACGTGGCGAACTCCGTCACGGACTCCGGCACCGTGGGCGCCACGATCGCTGCCATCGAGGAAGATATTCCGTCGGTTGCTGTCAGCTCCGCGAGCAACGATGCCGGCACGATCTTCCCGGTGGAGAACTATCCTGCTACCGCTCAGTGGGGCGCCCGCTTCCTGATCGGGCTGCGAGAACAAGGCACCTCGCCCCTGAGGTAGCAACTCGTCCCGAGGCTTGAAGGAGCCGGCTGGCTGACGACGATGTCGGCCGGCCGGCTCTTTCGCTGTTCAGCAGTAGCGGGCTGCCACCGCCGTCGCCTCCGCCCCGTAACCGGCGCCATGCGTGACCGCATGGACCAGCAGCGGATGGAGCTGATGTAGGCCGATCAACTCCGTCCACCCGGCAGGGAGCTGAGCCTCAGTTGCGTACGCGTCGGCGATCGCGCGCAGCCGCGGCGCACCGAACACATGCAGCATCGCCAGATCGGTGAGCCCGTGGCCACCGTGTGCGGCCGGGTCGATCAGCACCGCACCACTCTCGGTGAAGAGCACGTTCCCGGCCCAGAGGTCACCATGAATCCGGGCCGGCGGGCGGCCATCGTCGTAGACCCCGTCGCTGAGTCGCTGGGCCAGCCGATCGATGAGCTTCCGGCCGGGACTGCTGAGATTGCCGATCCGGTGTGCAGCTTCGGCGTACGGCAACAGCCGCTGCTCGGCATAGAACTGTCCCCACGCCGCAGTGGGCCGCAGACTCATCGGCTGGGTGCCGATGTAGCCATCGCCCTGCCAGCCGTCCGGTGGGCAGCCGAAGCTCGGCGCGCCCGCGGCATGGGTGACGGCGAGTGCCGCCCCGAACTCTCGCGCCGCGGACCGGCTGGGGGTGGTTGGCGTCAGCCTGCGGAGCACGAGTCGCGACGGGGATACCTCGCGGACTTCGACAACCTGTGCGGCTCCCGGGCCGGCCGCCGCCAGCCAGGCCAGTCCGGCTGCTTCGACGCCGAAGGAATCGGGGCCGGCCGGGTGCGTCTTGACGAAGCTGTCGCTCACCCGGCCCACGGTAGCGAGTACGGCTGGGGCCGTTCGTGCCCGATGGCGGCAAGGCCCTGATCGAGATCGGCGATCAGGTCATCGAGGTGCTCGAGACCGACCGAGAGCCGGACGACATTCGCGGCCGGCCGGGCTTCCGGGGTGACGGGTCGATGGGTCAGCGACGCAGGGTGCTGGATCAAGGAGTCGACACCGCCCAGGGAGACCGCATGGGTGAACAGGCGCAGCTGGCTGACGAGTTGGCTTGCCACCCGGAACCCGCCGTGTAAGGCGATGGCGAGCATCGCTCCCGGGCCACGCAGCTGACGGGTCAGCAGACCACGCGGGTCACCGTGCAGACCCGGATAGTAGACGTGCTCGACCGCGTCATGGCCCCGGAGCCAGCTGGCGAGGGCGGTGGCGTTGTCTTGCTGGGCGCGCATGCGAATCGGCAGGGTGGGGATGCCTCGATGCAACAGGTAGGCGGCCTGTGGGTGCAACAGCGCGCCGGTAAGTGCCCGAACCTGGCGTAGTCGTGTTGCGGTCGCCTCGTCGCAAGCGATGACGCCGCCCATCGCATCGCCGTGGCCGCCGAGGTATTTGGTGGCACTGTGCAGCGACATGGCCGCACCCAGCTGGATCGGATTCTGCAGCACCGGCGTGGCGAACGTGTTGTCGACCAGCACCGGAATTGGGCCCGCTGCGGCTACCACGGCCGCGATGTCCACCAGTTCCAAGGTCGGGTTGCCCGGCGTCTCCACAACGACCAGACCCGTGTCGGGACGCATCGACCGAGCGACATCGGCCTCGTCGCAGAAGGTCACCTGGGTGCCCAGCATCCCGGTGGCCAGCAGGTGGTCGGTCCCGCCGTACAGCGGGCGGACGGCCACGATGTGTCGATGACCGGTCATCGAGGTGTGCGCGATGATTGCCGCGGTCATGGCGGCCATGCCTGTGGCGTACGCGACGGCGGTGTCGGCGTACTCGAGCTCGGCGAGGGCTCGCTCGAACCTGGCGATCGTCGGATTCCAGAGCCGTTGATAGACCGCGCCGCCGGACGGCAACGGGTAGCCGCCGCCGGCCATCGACTCGTACGAGTCACCGCCGCCGCTGATGTCTGGCAGCGGGTTGGTGGTCGAGAGGTCGATCGGTAGCGCATGCACCCCCAAAGCGGTGAGGTCCTCGCGGCCGGCGTGGACGGCGACTGAGTCGACATGCAGAGAGGCGTCCATCGCCATAATGTGCCGTAAGGCGCAGTGATTTTGTAGATTGACTGCAGAACTTGCAATCAGAGTCCTTAGTTCCGACATTCTGAGCAATCTTGGGTCTCGGGAAGGGAGAGTCGGTTGCCGAAAGTTCAAGCCTCCGATGGGGCGGGGGCAGCTCCGCTCGACGCCATGGATCGGCGAATTCTGACCGCCTTGCTCGAGGACGCCGATCTCACCAACAAGGCGCTGGCAGCCCGGCTGGGATTGGCCGAATCCACCTGTGCCTACCGGGTCCGGGCGCTGCGGGACGCCGGGGTGATCGTCGGGACCCGATTGCAGGTCGACTACGCGCGGCTCGGCTGTCCGCTGCAGGCCATCATCAAGGTCCGGCTGGGCAGCCACGACCAGGCGAACGTGAACCAGCTCTACGACGACCTGGTCGCCGTCCCGGGCGTCATCCAGGTCTTCCATGTCGCCGGTGCTGACGATTTCCACGTCTACGTCGCAGTCGCCGACGCCCATGCGCTGCGCGACTTGGTGCTCGAACACATCACCATCCACCGAGTGGTGCGCCAGACCGAAACCCACCTGGTCTTCGACGTCCGCGAAGGCGTCGGGGTGCTGTAGTTAGTGCTCACCGGCGGAAGTCCGCCGGGGCCTTTCGGCCCCGGCGCGGCGCTCAGCTGCGTTCTCCTCGGTCGCTATACAACTCCGGTATCACTCCCTCGTCGGCCTTGCCGAGCATCCACGCCGAGGCCGCCTTGCCCTCGACGGACTCCCGGCGGCAAGCACTAGCTGCAGGCAGTGGTCGAGTCGCGGATCACCAGGTGCGTGGCGAGTTCGATGTGGCGGGTGCCGACCATGGAGTCGTTGATCAGTTGGGTGAGTGAGCGGGTGGCGACCTGGCCCATCTCGACCAGTGGCTGGGCGATCGTGGTCAACGGAGGCGTCGTCCGACTGGCCATGAAGCTGTCATCGAAGCCGATCACGCTCAACTCCTGCGGAACGCGGATGGAACGGCGCCGCGCTTCCTCCATCAGGCCTTGAGCGATCTCGTCCCCGGCAGCGAAGACCGCGGTAGGCCGGTCGGGGCGGTCGAGCAACAGCGGTGCGATTCGGCGGCCGGCGTCGTAGCTGAACTCCGAGTGGGTGATCAGCGAGTCGTCCATCGGTGCTCCGCTGGCGCGGAGTGCCGACAGATAGCCGGCCAGCCGGGCCTTGCCGATGTCGCCGCCGCTCAGCCCGCCGGCGTGTGCGATACGACGATGTCCCAGTCCGAGCAGGTGTTCGGTCGCCGTCACCCCGCCGGTGTAGTTGGTGGCGCCGATGGTCACGCAATTGGTGTCACCCACCCGGACCGGATCGACGACCACGAGCGGGAAGCCGGCCTCGACCACCTCCTTGATCGACCTCTGAGTGGCGTCGACCGTGATCAGGATCGCACCGGCTCTGTTGGTGGCGCGCAGTCGCTGGAGGTCGAGATCGACCTCTCCGTCGCGCACCGGCGGTCCGATGACAAGTTCGAATCCGTCGGCTTGTGCGGCGGTGTTGATGCCGTCGATGACGCTGACCATGTAGGCGTTCTGCCAGGCGGGGACTGCGACTTCGATGAACCCGCTATGGCGTGGTGCGCGGTTCACGGGGCGGTAGGCGGCCTCGCGCAAGTGCTTCTGCACGCGGCGGCGTGTCTCGGCAGAGACGTCCTCGCGTCCGTTCAGCACTTTGGAGACGGTCGCCACGGAGACGCCAGCGGCTACAGCTATCTCTGCGAGCGTCGGTCTGGTGCGCGCTATGACGGTGCTCCCTAGTCGAAAGTTTTCGACAACGGTAGCAGAACGAGCGCTTATGAGGACCTAATCAGCAGTTCCTCCCAGCTAGGGATCTCTGAGGTCACAAAGAATTGGGAGGTATTGACGATCTCGAAATCTCTCGGTAAATTCCAGCACATCTCTCCGAAACATAGCGAAATGTTTCGACCTACCGTGTGGAGGATCAATGACGTCTCCGATCACCAGCCGCCGCTCGTTCCTTGGCTTGGCTGCCGCATCGACACTCGGCGCTTTCGGCCTGGCGGCCTGTGGCACCTCGGGTCCCGCTCCGTCAGGTGGTGCTTCCGGCGGAGGCGGCGGTGCTGCCGCCACCATGTGGGCGCTGACCGGGCAGCCGGCCGAGGGCATCCGCAAGAATGCCGTCGACGCGTTCAACAAGCTCGGTAAGGGCACCATCACGGTGACCGCCTTTCAGAACGACCCGTACAAGGCGAAGATCCGCACCGCGATCGGTGCCGGCGAAGCACCGACTCTGATCTACGGCTGGGGCGGCGGCATCCTGAAGTCGTACGCCGACGCCGGCCAGGTCGATGATCTGACCAGCTGGATCGAGCAGACGTCGGGGTTCAAGGAGAGGTTCCTGCCATCGACCTGGGGTGCGGCAACCCTGGGCGGCAAGATCTTCGCGGTGCCGATCCAGAGCACCCAGCCCGTTTTGATGTATTACAACAAGTCCCTGTTCGAGAAGGCCGGCGCGCAACCGCCGGCCTCCTGGGACGACGTGATGAAGCTCGTCGGCACCTTCAACGAGCAGGGAGTCGCTCCGTTCTCCCTCGGCGGCCAGTCGAAGTGGACCTCGATGATGTGGCTGGAGTATCTGCTGGACCGGATCGGCGGCCCGGAGGTCTTCGACGCGATCTTCGCCAACAAGGCGGACTCGTGGTCGGATCCGGCGGTGATCGAGTCGTGCACCAAGATCCAGGACCTGGTCAAGGCCAACGGCTTCATCAAGGGCTTCTCCTCGATCGCGGCCGACACAAACGCCGACCAGGCGCTGCTCTACACCGGCAAGGCCGCAATGATGCTGCACGGCTCCTGGGCGTACGGCGGGATGAAGGACGCCAACCCGGACTTCGTCGCCAACGGCCTGCAGGTCGGCAAGTTCCCCAGTGTCGGCGGCGGCAAGGGTGACCCGGCCAATATCGTCGGCAACCCGGCGAACTACTTCTCGATCTCGGCCAAGGCCACCGATGCGGAGAAGGAGGTGGCGAAGGCGTATCTCACCGACGGTCTGTTCACCGACGCCGAGGTGCAGGCCTGGATCGACGCGGGCCAGGTGCCGGTGGCGGCCTCCGCGTCCGACAAGCTGTCCGGCTCGGCGGACGCGACCTTCCTGGATCTGGTCCACGGTCTGGTGTCCAACGCCCCGAACTTCCAGCAGTCCTGGGACCAGGCTCTGAGCCCGGCCCAGTCCGAGGCGCTGCTGACCAACATCGATCAGTTGTTCCTGCTCAAGCTCAGCCCCGAGCAGTTCGCCACCGCCATGAACGCGACCATCGGCAAGTGAGATGAGCAGTGATCTGACCGCTCCCGCCTCGGCCGCCGAGGCCCATGCGGGGGCAGGGGGACAACCGGGCCCCGGCCCGGCCGTCGCCAGCCGGCCGACCAGGCTCGATCTGCTGGTCCTGCCGGCGCTGATCTTCTTCATCGCTTTCGCGTTCATCCCGATGATCGGGGTGCTGCTGCTGTCGTTCACCGACTGGGACGGCCTCAGCCAGATCAGCTTCTCCGGGTTCGCGAGCTGGAAGCAGGTGTTCGCCGATCCCGCCACCTACCACGCCCTGTGGCTGACCCTTGCGCTGATGATCATCACCTGGCTGGTGCAGACCCCGATCAGCCTGCTGCTCGGGGTCTTCGTGGCCGGTCATCAGCGCTATCGGGCCGCACTCGCGGTGCTCTACTTCCTGCCGCTGCTGCTGTCGTCAGCAGCAGTCGCGATTGCCTTCAAGTCGCTGCTCGACCCGAACTTCGGGCTTGCCGCCGGTCTGCACCTGCCGTTCCTGGCTCAGGACTGGCTGGGCGATCCGACCCTGGCCTTCGTCACGGTGGTGTTCGTGATCGCCTGGCAGTTCATCCCGTTTCACACCCTGATCTACCAGGGCGGCGTCCGGCAGATCCCCGGCTCCATGTACGAGGCCGCTCAGATCGACGGGGCCGGGCGAATCCGGCAGTTCTTCTCGATCACCATCCCGCAGCTCAAGTACACGATCATCACCTCCTCCACGCTGATGCTGGTCGGTTCCCTGACCTACTTCGACCTGATCTTCGTACTGACCGGTGGCGGACCAGGTGATGCGACGCGCATCCTCGCGCTGGACATGTACATCACCGGTTTCAAGGCCAACCAGATGGGTGCAGCCAGTGTGATCGCCCTGGTCCTGGTGGTGTTCGGGCTCGGGCTCACGCTCGGCATCCAGCGGCTCGGCGGCACCGACCGCGGCGCCAGCCAGATGGAAGGAATGTGAGATGGCGACCGCAACTGCCGCCGTGCGGGTCAGTCCGACCCGCGTGAAGGGCCGCTACAACTACGTCGGCGGGCTACTCGCGTGGATCTGGCTGGCCGTCATCATCTTGCCGATCTACTACGTGGTCATCACCACGTTCAAGAACCAGGGCGACTATTTCAGCTCGAACCCGCTGTCGTTGCCGATCCCGCCCACGTTCACCGCCTACAAGCAAGTCGTCGAAGCCGACATCGGGCTGTACTTCTTGAACTCGGTGATCGTCACCATCGGCACCGTCGTCCCGGTCGTGCTGTTCGGCTTCCTGGCGTCGTACGCGATCGTCCGCGGTAACAGCAGATTCCTGCGTTACAGCCGATGGCTGTTCCTGCTCGGCCTGGCCATCCCGCTGCAGGCGACGATCATCCCGATCTACCTGATCATCACCAAGATCCACATGTACGACTCATTGGGTGCGCTGATCCTGCCGTCGATCGCTTTCGGTCTGCCGCTCACGGTGCTGATCTTGAGCAACTTCCTCCGCGATGTGCCCAAGGAACTGTTCGAGTCGATGCGGCTGGACGGGTGCACAGACTGGCAGATGGCCTGGCGGTTGGCATTCCCGCTGACCAGACCCGCGGTGGTGACGGTTGGGATCTACAACGGCCTGAACGTATGGAACGGCTTCTTGTTCCCGCTGATCTTGACCCAGAGCCCCGACAAACGGGTGATGCCGCTGGCGCTGTGGGCGTTCCAGGGGGAGTACAGCGTGAACATCCCGGCGGTGCTGGCCGCGGTGGTGCTGTCGACACTGCCGATCCTGGTGCTGTACGTGGTGGGTCGCCGCCAACTGCTCAGCGGTCTGACGGCAGGATTCGGTAAGTAGCAGATCCGCTCGGCGACCGGCCATCTCATCCCGATCTCCAGTTGACTGTCGCCAAGCTCGACTCGGCGGTTGACCGACTCCATCAGTTCACGAAGCATCGACCCTGAAGCGAAAGCGAACCCATACCATGCCAGTACTACACGTCGCCCTGACCGGAGCCGATCATCAGGACGGCTCCGTCGACCGGCCGTTGCGCACCATCAACCGGGCCGCCGCGCTCGCCCAGCCTGGTGACACGGTCGTCGTCCACGCCGGGGAGTACCGCGAATGGGTGCAACCCCAGCGGGGCGGGCTCAGCAATCTGCGCCGCATCACCTACACCGCCGCCCCCGGCGAGCACGTGGTGATCAAGGGCTCAGAGCGGATCACCGGCTGGACCCGGATCGAGGGCGCGGTCTGGCAGGTCGACGTGCCGAACGCACTCTTCGGCGACTTCAACCCGTACGCCACCGAGATCGACGGAGACTGGATCGTCTACGCCGACCTGGCCACCCCCAAGAAGCACCTCGGCGACGTCTACCTGAACGGCGTGAGCTTCTTCGAGGTCGCCACCGTCGACCAGGTCGCGGATCCGCCGCGGCGGACCGAGGTCGTCGACGACTGGACTGCCGTCGTCGATCCGATCGAGGAACCCGAGCGGACTCAGCGCGTCTGGCACACCGAGGTCGGCGCGGACGTGACGACGATCTGGGCCAACTTCGGCAGCGCCGACCCGAACGCGGAGCTGGTCGAGATCAATGTCCGGCGGTCGGTGTTCTATCCGCTGGTGCATCAGCTGAACTACATCACCGTCCGCGGATTCGAGCTCGCTCATGCGGCCACTCCCTGGGCGCCCCCGACCGCCGATCAGCCCGGTTTGATCGGACCGAACTGGGCGAAGGGCTGGATCATCGAGGACAACGTCATCCACGACGCGAAGTGCTCAGCGGTGTCACTCGGCAAGGAGCACTCCAGCGGACACAACTTCGCCACCATCCGGCGCGACAAGCCCGGCTATCAGTACCAGCTGGAGTCGGTGTTCTCGGCCCGACAGCTCGGCTGGGACCGCGAGCACGTCGGCTCCCACATCGTGCGTCGGAACACGATCCACGACTGCGGTCAAAACGGCATCGTCGGTCATCTCGGCTGCGTGTTCTCCACCATCGAGGACAACCACATCCACCACATCGCGCTCAAGCGTGAGTTCTACGGGTACGAGATCGCCGGCATCAAGCTGCATGCCGCCATCGACGTGAGCATCCGCCACAACCGGATCCACGACTGCTCCCTCGGTGTCTGGCTGGACTGGCAGACCCAGGGCACTCGAGTGTCGCGGAACCTCTGCTACGCCAACAACCGCGACCTGTTCGTCGAGGTGAGCCATGGACCGTACCTGGTCGAGCACAACATCCTCGCGTCCAAGGCGTCGCTGGAGGTATTCAGTCAGGGCGGTGCCTTCGTGCACAACCTGGTCTGCGGCGCCGTGTCGCTGGCGCCTGTCGTAGAGCGCCCCACCCCCTACCACCGACCGCACAGCACCCAGGTCGCCGGCTATGCGGCCATCCACGGCGGGGACGACCGCTACGTCGGGAACATCTTCCTCGGCGGCGACTCGGACTCGGCGTACGGTCCGACTTCTCGGGTCCGGCAAGCCCACGGCTATGGAACCGCGGGCTACGACGGCCACCCCTCGTCGATGGCTGACTATCTCGCTCTGGTGGCCGATCCGACCCGTGGTGACCACGAGCGGTTCGCCGAGGTCAAGCAGGCGGTCCATATCCGTCACAACGTCTATGCCCTGGGTGCGTCGGCGTACGAGGCGGAGCTGAGCCCGACCAGTCTGGCGGGAGAGGCGGCCGTCGAGGTCGTCGAGGACGGCGAGCAGGTTTTCCTGGAGATCGGACTGCCGACCGCTTTCGACGAGGTCCGGCTGGCTGTGATCGGCGGTGCGGATCTGCCGCGAGTTCGGTTTGCCGATGCCGAGTTCGAGGAACCCGATGGCACTCCCGCGGTGCTGCTCACCGACTTGGCCGGTGTCGACAAGGACGCGGCGGCTGCCTATCCGGCCGGCCCGCTCGCCGGGCTTTCGTCCGGGGTGAATCGGATCCGCGTCTGGTAGGTGCCTGGCTGTCGGCGTCCGCCGGAGAGCGGCGACCGCTAACACGCGATCGAGCGCCACAAGGTGCCGGCGGCCAGATCGGCCCAATCGTCGGGAAGACCTCCCCGGAGGGCATCCCCCAACACCGCTCCGCCGAAGATGAACTCGATCACCACGTGGTAGTCGACGTCGGGACGCAGGACGCCATCGGCCACGCCATGGGCGAAGAACTCGTGCAGGGCGCCGATCTTGGGCTTGATCAGTTTGTCTCGCCAGGTTGCGAGGAAGACCTCGTCGCTGGCGAGCATGCGGCCGATGGAGGCGTACCCGATCTCGCGGGAAACGGTGTCCCGGATCGTCCTGACCAGCTCCGTGAAGCTCTCCTGGGTAACCACCTCGGGGATCTGCATGGTGTGCTTCGGGAACTGCTGGGCGATCTTGACCATCAGGTCGTAGCGGTCGGTGTAGCGGCGGTAGAGCGTGGTCTTCGCCACTCCGGAGAGGGTGCTCACCGCCTCCATCGTGACGGCGTCCGGGCCCGAAGTCCGCATCAGCTGCCGTACGGCGGTGGCGATCTTCTGATCCGTACGCAGTCGTGTCCCACTCCGCCGGGTGCCGCCGGCTGCCTGCTGTTGATTGGTCACGATCCTCCGTTTTCCGATCCGGACAGGATAGGACTACGATCACCAACGCTACGGTGAGCGTAGCGGTTCGGGGTATGAAGAGGCCGGCGTCGGCCCTCCCGGTTCTCGTTTCAGTGGTTTCATGAGGAGTCTCGATGCCAGCTCGTCGCGTTCAGCTGTCTCGGATCGGCATGCTGGCCGGCTCGATCGCGCTCGTTGTCGGCCTGACGGCCTGCTCCGTGGATGACAACGACGCGGCAGCGCTCAGGACTGCCACCGTCACCCGTGGTGACGTGACGGCGGGGGTGACGGCGAACGGTTCCTTTGCGGCGGTGACGAGTGAGAATCTCGGCTTCGCGACCGGCGGCAAGCTGACGTCGGTCAAGGTCAAGGTCGGCCAGCACGTCAAGGCCGGACAGCTGCTGGCCAAGATCGACTCTCGGGTGGCCCGGCAAGCGCTCGAGCAGGCAAAGGCCAACCTGGCGGCGCAGGAGGCCGGTCTCGGCCGGATCAGCTCCGCGCCCACCGTCTCCGGAGCGCAGAACAGCGTTGACCAGGCTCGCAAGGTGGTGGCCGCGCAAAAGGGTCAAGCCGTAGCAACCGCGCGGGCCGACCAGCGAGCCATCGATCGGGCAAAGGTCCAGCAGAACACCGATGAGGACGCCCTCGACGCGGCCCGAAGTGCGGTGTCGGTTCTGAAGTCGCAATGCAGTCAGGCGACGTCGGCGGCGGAGGCATCGAAGGCCAACGCCGCGTTGGTGCAGACAGCGCTGAAGGAACTGCAGTCCGACGACCCTGCGGTCGTGGCACAGGCTCAGCAGACGCTGCAGCAGCTCAACAGCCAGCTCACGACGCCGACGACCACGAGCAGCGAGACCGCCTGTGCGTCGGTAGCGACCGCCAAGGCCGCGGTGACAGCGGCCAAGCAGAAGGTGGTGGCGGACAGGACCGCAGTGGTGGCTGCCCAGCAGAAGAAGAAGGTCGACGCCGCGGCCGGCCGGCTGGCGGTGGAGAATGCGCAGCAGGCGGTGGTGGCCGCGCAGAACGGGCTGAACACCAGCGCCGCTGACCGGCCACACAGCCTCGACCAGCAGCAGGCACTGGTAGATGCCGCGCAGGCCGCGGTGGACACCGCGCAGAAGGCAGTCGACGACACCGAGCTGGTCGCACCCGCTGACGGCACGATCACCGTCGTCAACGGCAGCAAGGGTGAGTACGTGGCCGCCAGCACCGGCACGACGGCGCTGGCGCCGGGGTCGAAGGCCGCGATCCCCGGCTCCAGCACGGCAGCCAGCCAGACCGGCGCGACCCGCCCGGGCGGTACGCAGTTCATCGTCTTGTCCGACATCGACAAGGTGCAGTTGATACTGCCGTTCGAGCAGTCGGATGCGGCGCGACTCAAGCCGGGCCAGCCGGTCTCGGTGCAGCCGGACGCGCTACCCGGCACGGAGCTGGCCGGAAAGGTGATCGCGGTATCGCCGTCCAGCACGGTGACGACGGGAGCTGTCAGCTATCTGGCCACGATCGGACTGGACGAGGTCAACAGCAAGCTGAAGGACGGCCAGACTGCTCGGGCGACGGTGATCACCCGGCAGCAGGCCAATGTGCTCACGGTGCCGAACGCGGCCGTGCATCAGCAGGGGACGACCAGCACGGTCGTGCTCGTGAACGACGACGGCACCCAGCAGACGGTGCCGTTCGAAGCCGGAGTGGCCGGTAACGAGACCACCGAGGTGAAGTCGGGACTGACCGAGGGCCAGCACGTTGTGCTGCCGGACGGGGCCAACTGAGCGCGCCGGCGGACGGCGACAAAGGAGCTTGAGGATGAGTGAGTCGCAGGGCACGTCTCAGCGGAGCGCGCAGGGCGCGTCGCAGTCGACGGCGGTAGTGGACGCAGAGACCGATCCGGCCGGATCGGACCAGCAGGGTGCCGAAGTTGACGCGGCGGACGCGGGCAAGAAGGGCCGTCGTCCGATGAGTCGGACGGCGAAGATCCGGCTGTCCGTGATCGGCGGGGTGGCGTTGATCGTGGCGATCGGCTTCATCGTCTACTACGTCCTCTATGCCCGGAGTTATGTGTCGACCGACAACGCGCAGATCGACGGCAACCAGATCTCCATCAACGCGCCGACCACCGGCACTCTGATCGATTGGAAGGCGACGCAGGGCACCCAGGTCACCGCGAACGAGCCCGTCGGCCGGATCGCGATCCAGAACGGCTACTCCCAGCCTCAGTACGTGGTCCGGGCACCCGCTGACGGAACCATCGCCGTCAACAACGCCGTGCCCGGTTCCTTCGTGGCTGCCGGCACGCCGCTGGCGATCGCGTACGACGGCTCCGGTGTCTTCGTGACTGCCCGGGTGGATGAGACCTCGATCAACGATGTCCATGTCGGGGAGTCGGTGAAGATCTCCGTCGATGCGTTCCCGAACGCACACCTGACCGGGCAGGTGGCCGAGATCAAGATCGGCGCGGCTGGCGTGTTCTCGCCGTTCGGCCAGTCGAACACCACCGGCAATTTCCAGAAGGTGACCCAGGTGATTCCGGTCAAGATCACCATCGACGACCTGGAAGGCTTGGCCCTGGCGCCGGGGATGAACGTGACCGTGCACATCCACCGTGGCTGAGCTGACGAAGTCTTCCGAGACTTCCACAGCTGCGGCTTCGGCGGCTCCGCCGGCGGCGTCGACCCAGACCGATCACTGGCTCGGCCCGTTGCTGGTGCTGGTCGTCGGCATGTTCATGTGCGTGCTCGACACCAGCATCGTCAATGTCGCGGTGCCCACCATCCAGACCGAGTTCGGCGGCAGCACGGCGAAGGTCGCCTGGATCAGCACCGCGTACAGCCTGGTGCTCGGCGTGATCGTCCCGACCACTGCCTGGTTGGGTGACCGGGTCGGTCTCGGCCGGCTCTACAGCTATTCGCTGATCGGCTTCGCGGCCGGCTCAGCCTTGTGCGGGGTGGCCTGGAGCCTGAACAGCCTGATCGCCTTCCGGGTCATTCAGGCGGTGCCGGGCGGCATCTTGCCGGTGATCACCATGACGATGATCTATCGCCTGGTGCCCAGGAACCGGATCGGTTCGGCGATGGGCATCTACGGCATCGGCGTGATCGCCGCGCCTGCGCTCGGCCCGACACTGGGCGGCTATCTCGTCGAGTACGTGAACTGGCGGCTGATCTTCTACATCAACGTGCCGGTGGCCGTTCTCGGTGTGCTGCTGGCGCTGTGGATGCTGCCCAAGTTCAGCCAGCAGCCCACCTACAGATTCGACGTGTTCGGCTTCCTCGCCATCGCCGGCGGACTGGTGGCGGTTCTGTTGGCCTTCTCCGAAGGGGCCGGCTGGGGCTGGACGAGCCTGAAGACGCTGTCCCTGATCGTCGGCGGCACGCTGTGTCTGGTCCTGTTCGTCGTGATCGAACTCGAGGTGGAGCATCCGCTGCTCGATCTCGCGGTCTTCCGGACCTGGCCGTACCTCAACTCGTTGCTGATCGTGACCATCATCAGCATCGGGATGTTCTCCACCCTGTTCTACATCCCGGTCTATCTCCAGTCGGTGCTCGGGCTGCCACCGCTGCACGCCGGTCTGGTCGTCCTCCCACAGGCCCTGCTGATGGCGTGCATCGCCCCCATCTCCGGCCGGCTGTACGACAAGCTGGGGCCGCGTTGGCTCGTGTTCACCGGTCTGGTCATCGTGGCGTTCGCCAACCACCTGATGACCGGGCTGACCCTGAACACCACCAAGGAGCAGATCATCGGCTGGACCTGCGTCAACGCGCTCGGTCTCGGTCTGGCCATGATGTCGGTCCAGACCAGCGGGCTCGCCGCCCTCGACCACAGCCTCACCAACAGCGGTGCGGCCTTCAACAACGTGATCCAGCGGGTCGCCGCCGGGCTGGGCCTCGCTGCGCTGTCGGCGATGGTCGCCTCCCAACAGGTGCAGCTGACCGCCGACCGCTACGGGCTGATCTCGGCCACCGATCCGCAGATCACCCAGTTGGGGACGGTCGGCCTCTATCAATTCATCAAGCTGACCGCGCTACAGGTCACCACGACCTCGATCACCAATCTGTTCCAGGTGACCAGCTTCATCACGCTGCTGGGAGCAGGCATCGCCTTGCTGATGCGTTCAGGGCCGGCTCAGCACCACGACGGTGATCGCCCGCCGGTGATGGCTGAGTAGTGCCGGCGGACTCGGCGGGCGAGGCAGCCGGGTGCAGGTCACTCCGGCGACTTCGGAGCGTATGCGCGATTGAGCGCGATCCGAGCGAGGAACAACACCAGACCTGCGTCCACGCTCTCGTAGCAGTTGACGATCCCGGGCTCGGGTCCGGTCCAGTTGTCACGCGGGCGGATGGTGGTCAGTGGACGCCCGTCCGGCAGGTGCAGGATCAGCAGGTTGCCCCTGTAGGACAGGAGGAATCGCCACCCCCGCCACTGCACGGTGTCCTGCCGCCCGAAGAATCCCCAGTCGTGGAACCGGCCGACTGTGAGTCGCCTGGCGTCCACGGCGCAGAGTCCGTGCCGGTCCCACGGCACGTAGTAGCCGTGGCCGTCGACAGTGACCGCATTGCCCTCCAGCCCGGCGCCGTCGCGCGTCACCCGGCCGATTCCGGCGACCTCGAACTCGTACTCGCCCTTCAGCCTGATCACCGGGATCTCGAGCGCCTGGAACTCGCGGATGCGAGTGTCGACCATCGCCGACCAGATGCAGAGCAGGAGCAGCCCGGGGTCGACCGGCTGCGCGAGGTCGAGCACGGAAGAGAAGGGGCTGAAGGTCGCCATCGGCTGACGATCGTCTGTCTCCAGCTGGTACGTCGGATCGGTCTTGCCTCGCACCTGGAGCCGGAACTGCGTGCCGTACCAGTCGACCGACTTCCGGTACGACCAACGTGATTCGACCATCCTGCCGACGATCCGGCCGGCGCCATCGAGTGCGACGGGATCCAGTTCGTGCCTCGCGCCCACCCGATAAGCCAGCCTGTACCGGCGACCGTCAGTGGTGGAGGCGATCCGGTCGAACGTCATCTGCGGCTCGGCGCTCAGCGAACCGACACCGGCCAGGTCGTAGCGCCGCCGCCCTCCAACCTGCGACTGGGTCAGCGGCACCTGCATGCCGGGAGGTTAGCGGGCACATCGGGTCATCCGAAGACACCGGCTCATGACGCCAGGTAGCGGTCCAGAGCTTCGCGAGCGATCT